>DASUNE010000200.1:0-5483 GCA_036277315.1 Sulfuricurvum sp. | reverse complement strand
AGTTTGAAGATTTTGATGTACTGCTCATCGGTTCATCGACATGGGGGCAGGGCGATCCTCAGCGCGACTGGGTTGACCCGCTGTATGACCTTGGGAATGAGAGTCCTGATCTCAGCGGTAAAAAAGTTGCTTTTTTCGGTGCCGGAGATCAAAAGACTCATGGAGAACATTTTTTGAGTGCATTAGGGAAGATACATGATCTATTTGTCTCTCTGGGAGCGGAGGCGTATGGATTTACTTCTACCGATGGATATGACTATAAATATTCTCTTGCACAGCGTGACGGGAAGTTTTGTGGGCTTGGAATCGATGATGTAAACCAAGAGGATTTGACCAAGGTGCGTGTTGTCGGTTGGGCAAACCAGCTCAAAATTGAGATGGAACTATAAGGAGATTACGATGGGAACGTTAAACGAATTTCAACAGATTACCGATACCGAGGAATTTTTCGAATTTTTTGATCTTGAATACGATGAGCGATTGGTGAACTCAAAACGATTTCATATCATGAAAAAATTTGGTGAGATGGTCGAAAAAGCCAAAGGACATGATATGGGAGGCAATATTAAACTGCTCGAATACTATAAATTTGCCCTTATCAGCGTCTACAAAAATTTTGAAAACGGTTACAGCCCATCGGCGGCAGATGTGTGGGAGATGTTTGATAAGCCTAGCGCTTGCGGAACATGCTCAACATCAAGCAGCTGTAGCGATGTAGAGGAGGTCAGTCATGGAGTCCACGCCTGTACAAGTACCGCAACTATTAGTTTTTAACGAAGAAGCTGATTTGGAAAATCGAAAGATTTTGACACTGGAAGAATTGGATCGCGTACCCGATGGCTCTGAAAAAGGGCATAAAACCAATCTCTACAAAATGTCGACGAAAGATGAGATTCTACCGCTGTATCGAATTGGAGAGCGGGTACGCCTGACGAAGACGATTCGCAATGACGGAACGTATCCTCATGCCCGTAACGGAGACACTCTGGTTGAAGCCGGAGCGGAAGGGTATGTTCGAAAGATCGGTGATTTTTTACAGACGATCCGTATCTATGAAGTCAATTTCATCGAAGAGGGGATGGCGTTTGGATGCCGTGAAGCGGAACTTGAAAGTGCACTCGAAGAGGATGGATACGATGAGGTCGCCGAAGAGTTAAAATGGCTCAAAGAACACCGAGCCCAGAGAGCCGCAGAGAAGTTAGCGCAATCTCAAAAAGAGGGGGAATAATATCAACTTTTCTGAGATTTTTGCACACTGTATCAGGAAGAATTGGTGCCCTTGGGGCTAAAAATAACGTAATCAACAAAGGAGTTGGGATGACAACACGGGTAGAGATTATAAATGATTTTTTGGCAATCAATGTCATACCGGGTAAAACGATTCAAGACATCGTTGAAGCATCGGGAAGTGCGTTGCCGTTTGGATGCCGTGATGGTGAATGCGGTACGTGCGTGGTGATGATCGAGTCTGGAATGGAGTTTATGAGCCCCATCAATGACAAAGAAAAAGTGGTACTGAAAACAGTGGGTGAAACCAGTGCAAAAGCACGTCTAGCCTGTCAAATGAAAGTCGTACAACCAAATGGATTGGTACGCATTAAGTACTAAATCTTCAATCTCCCCAGAAATGGGGAATTGCTTCAATTTTAATCACCTCCTTCTTCCATAAATCCCTATAATTTACTCTAGAACAAAATATGCAGTCTATTGGCTAGATTGATTAAATTTAGGTGGTTTATTATGCAAACAACACTCTCTTATAAACAAAAACAACTTCCAAGACTCTCCATGCAGACATGGCTTCCGCTCCTGCAATGTTCATTGAATGATTTAGAAAAACATTTACAAGTGATTACGAATGAAAATCCCTGTATAGAGATGAAATCGGGATTTGAAGAGTCCAATGCTCAAGCGGGAGGAGCATCCGTATACGGTGCATTTCAAAACTATGTTTCTAATGCGTCGAGTGATCAGATCGAATGGCTCAGTATCGCATCAACGTCATTGTACGAAAGATTGGACGAGCAGATAGTAGCACCCCTGTTTCCAACACCGATTTCCCAAAAAATTGCCCGACAAATCATTTACTATATCAGTGATGAGGGATATTTTGAAGGAAGTGTTGAGGAGATAGCGCAGCAATGTGAAACCGATGCTCATACGGTGGAGCGGGTACGTCAGCGATTTGCTCATTTAGAACCCTCCGGTGTCGGCGCTGTTGATTACAAAGAGTCATTTTTATTTCAGCTTAGCGATGATGATTTGGATGATGAGTTGAGTATTTTACTCTCGGCGATGATATTGCAGTTCGATAAAATGGAAAAATTTATCAAAAATCCCCGTTTTGGTGATGCCAAACACGTTTTGCAACATCTCAAAAATCCTCCGGCACTGGAATACATGGAACCTGAAATACAGATCACTCCGGATTTATTTGTTGAGTTTTCGGGTTCTGAATTGAACATACGGATCAATCACGCTTTTTACCCCGATTTGAAAGTCAATATGATCGACAAATACGACAATTTTGCCAAACAAAAATTCAAAGAAGCACGCGAACTCGTCAAACTTCTCGATTTGCGCAAAGCGACACTGTATAACGTCGCACTGGTTTTGATAGAGAAGCAGCACAGTTTTTTTATGGGAGGAGAACTCAAACCCCTTCGTCTTCAAGATGTTGCGGATGAGTTGGGATTTAATGAATCGACCATTTCACGAGCGATTTCGGATAAATACATGCAAACCGAACGGGGACTGTATGGATTTAAAGATTTTTTCTCTAATTCTATCGGAGAAGTCTCCACTTCGGAGATCAAACATTTTCTAAAACGATTGGTGAGCAGTGAAAATAAAGACGATCCCTTTAGTGATAAGACACTGCATGAAAACATCGAAGAACGGTTTGGTGTGAAGATGGTACGCAGACTGATCGCGAAATACCGTCAGGAACTGGATATTCCCTCGTATAAAGAGCGATTGTTTTTGTATAAGCTTGAACTGCTTTGATCATTTTTATAGTTATTTATTCTGTTTCGTTTCGTTATAATCTATAATATTATATTTAATATTTCGACAAGCTTATCTGCTATACAATGGTCCGATGTCAAATCAAAAGGATTAAAGATGAGTAGCAAAATAAAAAAAATTGTCAAAAAACAAGTTAAAAATCTTCTCAAAAAAGAGTTGAAGCAAGAGATCAAAAAGCAGATAAAAAACTACAAGAGAAAAGAGAAGATTGAACATGGAGAAAATATAGCGGCAGAATAAGTCGTTAGTGATATTTTCCGTAAAAAATTACGGAAAAAGATGTTAGCTTGAGGGTGTATCCACAGCCGTGAAGTGGGTATTGCTTTTTGCAGTAGTGCGGGGAGCCGGCTGAGCAAGTGCTGTTTCGTCTTTTTCTCCCGTACGGATTCTTTCAACTTCCAATACCGGCGTTACCCACATTTTACCCGCACCGTGACCTAAGTCCTGCGTATGTGCGCGGATGGCTTCCATAGCGGCTTCTTTGTTTGCATTATCGGATACAACGATTAGCAGCATGACTTTTGGAAACAAGTCGGGTGCATTGTTTTTCTCGGCAATTCCGAGTGATCCTTTCCCAATCACATCCATTACGGTGACCCCTTCAATCAAATTATCAAAAAGTTCACGTAAAACATCATTGAGACAGTGTCTGTTGAAAACGGCGGTTATTTGCATCATGGTAAATCCTTAGTAGTGATATACAAAGACTACTGCATATTTTGTTCTCGATAATGGATGCGACAAAAATGTCATCTTTGAATGAGAACATCACTTGCATAGTATGGGAATTATCATTCATCAAGGAGCAATCAATGGCACGAGATACATTAATCGGTGGAGCATTATGGGAAGAGTACTCAAATGAGGTACAACGACGCATGAATGACCCGATCAATATGGGAGAAATCACGCAAGAAGAGGCGGACAGTGCGAAAAAGCAGCTTATTATCGCTGATTTCGGTGCAGAGAGCTGTGGGGATGCCGTTCGATTGTACTGGATGATCGATCCTAAAAATGATGTGATTGTCAAAAGCCGCTTTAAAAGTTTCGGATGCGGTACAGCGATCGCAAGCTCCGATATGATGGCAGAGCTGTGCATGGACAAAACCGTCGATGAGGCGTTGAAAATCACCAATATCGATGTTGAAAAAGCACTCCGTGATGAAGAAGATATTCCAGCAGTACCGGGGCAAAAAATGCACTGTTCGGTGATGGCGTACGACGTCATCAAAAAAGCGGCATCGATCTACAAAGGGGTCGATATGTCGGAGTTTGAGACGGAATTTATCGTCTGCGAATGTGCCCGCGTGAGTCTCGATACGCTCAAAGAGGTGATACGCCTCAACAAACTTGATTCCATCGAAAGAATTACCGACTATACCAAAGCGGGCGGTTTTTGTAAATCGTGTATCAAGCCGGGCGGTCACGAGAAAAAAGATGTCTATCTCATCGATATGCTTGCCGAAATACAAGGGGAACTCGCCAAAGAGGCGATCAGTAAAAAGATCAAAGAGGCAAAGGGTGACGGTAATTTCAATGCGATGAGTTTGGTCCAAAAACTTCGCAGCATTGAATCCATTCTCGAAGAGTATATCCGTCCGACACTTAAAGCCGATCACGGTGATGTCGAAGTGATCGATCTTAAAGAAGTAGAAGACGGCCATGAGCTGTATATACAGTACAAGGGTGAGTGTATGAGCTGTTCGATGAACACGACAACGACGCTTGCCGGGATGCAGGATATGCTGAACTTCAAACTCAAATCCAACTTGCGCGTGATGGTTGTCTAATGTCACACGCAACCAAAGAAGGGACGTTCAGATATCTCAAAAAATTCGGAAAATATTCAAAAGATTTTTATCGTTTTAACGGAGACCTCTTTTTTCCCTCACTTGGGATCGGCACGTATAAAGCCGAACCGTACAAAGAAGAAAATTACATCATCAACTACGCCGAAGCGATCAAAACGGCCCTTCGAAATGGTATCCATTTCATCGATACGGCGATCAATTACCGTTATCAGATGTCTGAGCGGGAAATCGGTGAAGCGTTGCAGGAGATGATAGATACAGGGGAGATAAAACGTGAAGAGGTGATCATCGCTTCCAAAGGGGGATTTATCCCTCTTGATTTCCCATTCCCCGAAAATCCGTACGGCTGGATACAAGAGAATATGATCGATGGCGGGCTGTGTACCAAAGAGGAGATCATTATCGATCAGCATTGTATGACCCCTGCGTATCTGCGCTGGAGTGTTGAACAATCGCTGAGAAACCTCTCTCTTGATACCATCGATATCTTTTTCCTACATAATCCCGAAACGCAGTTGGGATACGTCGATCAAGAGACCTTTTACGGTCGCATTGAGGCTGCATTTACCCTGTTTGAAGCACTGAGAGGTGAAAATAAAATCGGTGCATACGGGATTGCTGCTTGGAATGGATTTTTGTACGAAG
>DASUNE010000199.1:0-2082 GCA_036277315.1 Sulfuricurvum sp. | reverse complement strand
TTATTCATCCCCGTCGCGGCGACACAGATGAGTTTGAGGTTTGGGGAAGCTTCCATTACCGCATCATTGATAACCACTTTATTCGTCACAATTACCTCAGCATCACGAACACGATCTGCTGTTTCATCCGCGGAGGTTGTGAGATACGAAAATACGTCACCTACACCATTGAATGCTTCAAGTGACGTATTTCCAAATGTGAGGGTATCAAGAAGAACGATTTTAGGCATCCTTTATCTTTCCAATCAATTTTTCGGCTTTTTTGAGGGCTTTTTTAACGTTATCAAATACCAATACAACCGCCATTCGTCGTCCTACATGCGATTCAGGTTTGCCAAACACACGCACAAAACTTTTTTCATCAAACAGGGAATCATCCACATCAATAACCGGTTCATGCGATTCAACGGTCGATTTAAACGCGGCACTGGCCCCCTCGCCGTAAAACGTAAATCCTAACGGCAATCCAAGGACGGCCCGAACGTGCAACGCAAATTCGCTTTGGCTTTGAGTGATCAAGGTGACCAATCCGGTATCATGCGGGCGGGGGCTTACTTCGCTAAAATAGACATCATCCCCTTTTACAAACAGTTCAACCCCGAACAATCCGCGACCGCCCAATCCATCGGTGATGCTTTGTGCAATTTCTTTGGATCGTTTCAGCGCTTTTTTGGACATTTCCATCGGCTGCCAGCTGTAGATGTAATCGCCGTCTTTTTGGATGTGTCCGATCGGCTCACAAAATACCGTTTCGGTTCCATTGCGGGCGGTGAGCAAGGTGATCTCATAATCAAAACGGATGAACTCTTCGACGATCAGCTCGCTTGCATCCCCTCGTGCCTCTTTGGCGATCTCCCACGAGCTTTCCAGATCAAAAGGGCTTCGAGCGATGCTTTGCCCGTGTCCCGAACTGCTCATAACGGGTTTGATAACACAGGGGAACCCTACATCTTCCGCCGCTGTGCACATATCTTCATACGTACTCACAAAATGATAACCGCTTGTTTTTAATCCTAACTCTTCCGCTGCGAAGCGACGGATGTTTTTACGATTCATCGTTTTATTGACCGCTTCGGCATTGGGAATGACGCAAAATCCTTCCGCTTCGGCATCGAAAAGGGCATCAATGCTGATCGCTTCGATTTCAGGCAAAATAAAATCCGGTTTTTCAAGACGGATGATTTCTAAGACAGCTTGACGATCTTGCATGTTGATGACATGAGAACGGTTGGCGACAAGATGGGCAGGAGCATGCTCGTAGCGGTCTACCGCAATGACTTCAATCCCTAACCGTTGTGCTTCGATAGCCACTTCTTTACCGAGTTCGCCTGAACCCAACAACATGATTTTTTTGGAATTACTTTTAAGGGGGGCGCTAAAGAGCATCGTTACAGCCTTGCGTAAAATTTAGTTAGTGCAATTGTATCACAGGGTTTGTAAGGGAGTTGTTATTTTAACAATATCAAATGGATAGTGAGGATGACTAAAAAAGAATGGGGGAAGGGGTAACCAAAGTGCCGAAGCACTCTGAAATTACAGGCGAGATTCGTAACGTCGCATCATATAGAGACGTTTTAACATCTTCTTGCGAGCGCTGATTTTGAACTGTTTGCGTTTTTCCGTTTCCGTTATATGGTTGCGGCGCGCACGAGCTTCAGTAACAACAAGATTACGATCTGTTTGTTTCTTGAAACGTCGGTAAGCAGCGTCAAAATTATCATCTTGGCGTAAGATAATACCAGGCATTCACATCACCTACTTTCTATTTAAAATTTTCGAACCATCATTATAGCGCAGATATACTTATTTTAATGACTTAGCCGTTTGCGTCAAATTTTTACCGTTAGTGTTTCGAGAAAGGGAGGTTTTTAATCCCATCAGAGGTAATAGTGGTGTATGATAAATTAGATTACTTAAGGACACTACCATGAACGGTGAGCGTAAATGCAAAAAAAACAGTATAACTTCTTGTCTTAAAAGCTTTATAGTCCTTGTGGTATGTTGCAGTAACCCCTCTATGGTGATGGCTAATGTGGATGATAATGTCAGCAGTGAAAAATATTTCAATGAAAAGCAGTATAA
>DASUNE010000198.1:0-4112 GCA_036277315.1 Sulfuricurvum sp. | reverse complement strand
TCCAAGACGGTTTCTACGACAAAGATGGAATTTGCACGAATCAAGCGGATTACAGCGGCTGTTGTGGTAGATGGAAAATATGCGCCAAAAAAAGCTGAAAACGGCGAAGTAAGCGACGAGCTTGAGTATGTGGCGCTTGATCAGACTCAACTGGATGCCATTACCTCATTGGTGAAGCAATCGATCGGTGTGGATGATGCCAGAGGTGATTTGGTAACCGTTCGGAATTTTGAGTTTGAAGCAACCAAAGGGAGTATGGGTTCCAAAGACGCTGTTAGTAAAACTTCCGCGTTCATGACGACGTATATTGAACCTTTTATGCCAATTTTGAAATACATTCTTGTTATTATCATTTTGTTGATTGCGTATAAAAAAATCATATTGCCTTTTGCGGATCGAATGCTGGAATTCACTCGCGAGGAAGAAGAGTTTGCAAAGCCTGTATTGGATATAAGTGATGACGAAGATGAGGATCTTGTTGAAAAAGTACAGCAAATGCGTAAGAAGGTCGAAAACCAGCTGGGCCTTGGTGATGGATTCAATGAAGATGAGCTTAAGTACGATGTATTGGTTGAGAAGATTCGAGAGATTGCCGAAGATCGTCCGGATGAGATTGCATCATTGATACAAGCATTGATCAATGAAGAATCATCTCCTCTTCGTGGCGCATAGAAGGAAAAATAAATGACATTAACACAACAGCAGCAAGCGCATTTTGATGAGATGGGAATGGCGGAGAAGGTGGCTATATTGCTGCTTCAGCTTGGCGAAGATGCGACGGCACAGATTTTTGGCCGAATGAGTGTTGAAGCGATTACGGACGTTTCTAAATACATTGCCGGGAATAATTCCATTGAAAAAAACATCGGTGCAGCAGTTTTGGAAGAGTTTTACGCCATTATTCAATCCAATCAGTATCTTAATACGGGCGGTCTGGAGTACGCGAAAGAGATTTTATATAAAGCATTGGGCGCCGAAGAGGCTAAAAAAGTCTTAGAGCGTCTCAGCAAAACGATGCAAGGTTCTCAAAATTTTGCGTATCTTTCTAAAATCAAGCCTCAGCAGCTTGCCGACTTTATCGCGACAGAACATCCGCAAACCATTGCGTTGATATTGGCACACATGGATCCTTCTGCTGCTGCAGAAACACTCTACATCTTTCAGCCGGATTTGCGCGGTGAAGTGGTTATGCGTATGGCAAAGCTTGGGGATATTTCTCCTGCGATCATCAAAAGAGTCAGTGCCGTCCTTGAGTCCAAATTGGAGTCATTGGCTTCATACAAAGTTGAAGTGGGCGGTCCTCGTGCCGTTGCGGATGTCTTCAATCGTTTGGGGGCAAAAGTTTCTAAAGAGACGTTGACGCAGATTGAACAACTAGACCAAGAGCTTGCAGCATCGATTAAAGAGATGATGTTCACCTTTGAAGACATTACCGGTCTGGACGTGAGTGCTGTTCGTGAAATCCTCAAGGCTGTAGACAAAAACGATCTGATGCTTGCGCTTAAAAGCTCTCCCGAAGAGCTTAAAGAAAAGTTTTACGCGTGTATGTCCCAGCGTGCAAAAGATACTTTTGTGGAAGAGCTGCAGTTCTTGGGTGCGGTTAGAATGAAAGAGGTTGAAACGGCCCAGCGTAAGATTGTTGATGCCGTACAAGCATTGGCCGAGCAGGGAATTGTCGAATTGGGCGCAACTGAAGAAATGATCGATTAGGATTGATGATGGAAGATGTTGTAATCACCAAAGCAAATTTGAACAATCATTCAATAGGAAAATACCAATTTAAAATTCTTTCAGGTTTGAGCGGCGGCAGTGTTCGTGAAGCTGCCGACGAATTGGAATTTCAACAAAACTTTGAACACAGCACTGAACTTTCCCCTCATTATGAGGTAACAACGGCCAAAGATGATTTGATCGAGTCGCTTTTAAAAAAAGCGGATGATATGAGCTCTAATTTTATCAAAATGCAAATGCGTCTTGAGGACCTTCAAGAAGAGCATGCAAAAGCACTGGAAGAGGTGAAAAAGAGCAGTTTTGATGAGGGAGTGCTTGCGGGTATTGCCCAAGAACAGGCCCAAAGTTCGCAACACAGTACGCAAGCACGCGATCAGCTCTCTACCTCGGTTAAAACGCTCGATGAGGCGGCTTCTCAATACGCGATAACTCTGGAAAAAATTCAACAAGAATTAACCCATACCGCATTAGAGATTGCTAAAGAGGTTATTGGGATTGAGACACAAGAGAACAGTGCTAAAATTGCCGCAAAATTGTCGGAAGCGCTTATCGAAGAGTTGGGTGAAGCGTCGAAGATTACGCTGCGAGTCAATCCTGCCGATCACGGAATGATCTCAGAAAAAGTGGGCTCGTTGAAGCATGTAGAAGTCCTCTCAGATCGTGCCATCAGTCCTGGCGGAGTGGTTGCTATCAGCGATTTTGGAAATATTGATTCACAGATAAAAAAGCGATTTGAACGACTAAAGCGATCATTATTATTAGAATCATAAATTTGGAATGTAAATGAATATAAAAGAGTATACCCTTAGCGAACTTGAGGCCCTTTCCCAAAAAATTCGAGATCGTATTTTGGACGTTGTGAGTACCAATGGGGGGCATTTGAGCTCAACGTTGGGAGCGACTGAAATTATTGTAGCGATGCATAAAGTATTTGATGTTTCAAACGATCCGTTTATTTTTGATGTCTCTCATCAGGCTTATGCGCATAAACTGCTTACCGATCGATGGGAAGAGTTTTCAACATTGCGTCGCTTTGGCGGCATATGCGGCTATACGAAGCCCTCTGAGTCAAAAGCTGATTATTTTGTTGCAGGGCATAGCTCTACATCGATTTCATTGGGAGTGGGAGCAGCGAAAGCGATTGCCTTGAAAGAGGAGCAGGAAAGCCGTATTCCTGTCGTCCTTATCGGTGATGGATCGATGTCGGCTGGAATGGCCTACGAAGCATTGAATGAGCTTGGTGATCGTAAATATCCGATGGTGATTATTCTTAATGACAATGAGATGAGTATTGCCAAACCCATAGGGGCAATCAGCCGAATGCTAAGTTCCGCAATGGCGAGCCCATTTTACCAACGATTTAAAAAGAAAACGGAAGCATTTGTCGATAATTTTGGGGAAAGTGCCCATTATTTGGCGAAACGCTTTGAAGAGTCGTTTAAGCTGATTACTCCTGGGATATTGTTCGAAGAGATGGGGATTGAGTACATAGGTCCCGTGGATGGGCATGATTTAAAATCGCTGATTGAAATACTCAGTATGGCCAAAGCCATGGGGAAACCGGTCTTGGTTCACGTCCAAACGATCAAAGGCAAAGGGTATGAGATCGCAGAGGGGAAGCATGAAAAATGGCATGGAGTCTCCCCTTTTGATTTGAAAAGCGGGACGGCCAGCGCCAAAAGCTCTGCTAAAAATGCTACGCAAATTTATGCGGAAGCCTTGATGATTCAAGCCGATCAAAACTCAAACATAGTCGGAGCAACGGCGGCAATGCCAAGCGGTACTGGTCTGAGTGCTTTGATGGAAAAATACCCCGAGAGATTTTGGGATGTAGCGATTGCCGAACAGCATGCCGTAACGTCGATGGCAGCATTGGCAAAAGAGGGATTTAAACCTTTTTGCACAATCTATTCAACCTTTTTGCAGCGCGGATTTGACCAAGTGATTCATGATGTGTGTTTGATGGATTTACCGGTTGTTTTCGCCCTTGATCGAGCGGGTATCGTCGGAGAAGATGGAGAAACGCATCAAGGGGCATTTGATATCAGTTTCTTGCGCCTGATTCCCAATATGACCTTATGTGCACCCAGAGATGAGCAATCCTTTCATCACATCGTAGAGTTTGCGGCACGGTATGATCATCCCTGTGGCATCCGCTATCCCAGAGGTGCATTTTTAGACGCTAAACTGGTCCCATCCGTCCCCTATGAAACAGGGAAGGGACAGCTTTTGATCGATAACGATTCAGACCTATTGTTGATCGGTTACGGTAACGGTGTTGGACGTGCGGCACAGACGATGGAGTTTATGGATGAAACCCCCTCTTTGCTTGATTTGCGTTTTGTGAAACCGCTTGATAGTCAAATGCTAAGACGTATGGC
>DASUNE010000197.1:0-16117 GCA_036277315.1 Sulfuricurvum sp. | reverse complement strand
TTCTTGAACCCCTTGGAATGGAGATAAACCGTTCGCAAGGCTCATTGTCCGAAGGGTTTTCTCTCCACGGTCTTCATTCTCAAACCATCGACATCAAAACGCTATCTCTTGATTACAATCTCACGGCCATTTTAAAAGGGAAACACGTCGTGGATTCGGTGCGTATCGACGGATTGCGGATTCATCTGGATGATTTTATCAACAGCGATGACTCCCCCTCTCTTCCTCTGCCGAACTTTACCCTCAAAGAGGTCATTCTCACCAATCTCCAGCTCATAAGTTCCTATCCGATCGAACTCGATCTTCATGGAAAAGATGGTTCTTTTGATGGAGAGAATCTCAATTTCAAAACCCTTACCGCCTCCGCACGAACGCAATACGCCAGTGGTGCATTGCGAGGAGTACTCAAAAACAACATCCTTGCCGGCCGTGGAGTCGTTTACCCCAATGCTTCACAGCTTGATCCCTACATTGCGAAATTCGTTACCCTTCCGGTATCCCAATCAGTGGATATTCTCGAGCTCTCCGATACCAATGTACGCTTGTCGACAAAATTCAAACCCCTAAAGGCCAACTTCGATCCCAGGATATCGCTTCACTCCACAACCGTAGGGATGGATTACCGATATGACAATAACTATCTTGATTTTACGGCCCTCTATACGCTTCTTCGAGACAAAAATCGTGTGCAAACACATCAGAAGCTTCGTTACCATCTAAACGGTGTCACAACCACTGCGTTCACAGGAGAGATTCAAAGCTCCGACCTTCCGCTCCCCTCTAACATCATCACCGGAAGCTTCCGAGATGACTCTGACGGCGTTGCGGGAAGACTTTCCATGGCACAGACCTCTATTGTGCTTCAAAGCAACAATTATGATGTCTATCATTGGAGCAGCACCACCGTCCATAAAGATCTTCGTTTTCTTCCCATGCTCCCTGAAGTGCTCCAAAACTCTCCCCTCACAGGATCCGCACGGGGAGAATACCGTCTGAAAGACAGCACGGTCGATGGGGAGATCCATCTCCATCACAATCATGCCGATATCACCGCATCCCTGCATGCAAGCGGAGATAAAATACGTGCAAACGGAGAGATATTATTCCCATCCAATGCCCCATCTTGGGAAAAATGGAGTATGCAACCACCGCCAAAACTTGATTTTTCCCTTTTTCATGAGCTTAACAAGACTCATCTTTCTATCAACGGTGACGCTATATCCCTGTGGGGAGAGGTAATCGGAAGCCGTATCCAAGGTTCCGGAAACTATTTGGGGACCTTTTTCGACATAAACGGGACACAAGAGAATAATCTAAGCGATATTACCGTCACTTCTCTCACCCCATCCCTTAATAAAACGCTCAGCCTCATCCCCTCGATCACCCTCCCATCCAGCGGCTATTACGATGCCGAGGTGCGTACCAAGACCCATTTACTCTATGACACGCAGCTGCACATTGACACCGATGTTGAAATACCGTGGTACGCAGCCGTTATTGACTCCAAGCATAATTACAGCGGGGTCAACAGCAGCTTTTCGATCAACTACAACGCAGATAAGATATTCATCAACCAATACCGTATTGACATTGCCGATCATCTGGTGAAATCTTCGCGTCCCTCCTATTTGCACCTCGACCCCCATGGCAATCTCATCATCGATGAGGTATGGCTGTTTGATACGCTACTGCTTCAGGGGACCATAGATATGGGCACCTTGGCGACAACTCTCAATCTCGCATCCCCAAAATTCACCTACAACGGACCGGAGGGAGAAGCACAGATTGCCGTGGATCTGCATTTCAACCGTGACGACAACGCCACCCAAAAACTCACCGGCAACGTCACCTTCCTCAATGGACAAATCACCTATTTGCCTCTGCAGCAATTCAAAGTGATGGACGACGATGTCATTATTGTTCAAGACGTCGTCGCCCCAAGTGACAGCACGCTGGAAATCGAAATAAAAGTAGCTGCGATAAAGCCGCTGCACTACTTCACCAAAGAACTCAATATCCATTTTATCCCCGATCTCACCCTCTGGAAAGATCCCAAAAATACGATGCAGATTCTGGGTATGGTGACGATTACCGATGGTACCGTTACCACAAGCGGTAAGAAATTCACCCTTCGCCCCAGCTACCTCTATTTTGGGGGAGAACTCCCCATTAACCCTTATCTCGATATGACGGTCGACCATGAAGTCGATTACAAAAAGATCCAAATTTACATCACCCACCGACTCGATTCGCCTATCTTTTTATTCAATTCGGACCCTGTTATGAGCCAAAACGACATCATGAGCTATATCCTCTTTGGTGCTTCTTCGGATAAAACGTTTAACGCAAGCGGCGGAAGCAACGTTAGCATGCGCGCCGATGCGACCAACCTTATGTTGGGTGCCGGACTCAAAGGGCTGATCGGCGGCGCTACGAAATTGCAAATCGACACGATGAACATCCTGACAACGAGAGAAGGAGGGATGGGCTTTGAAGTGGGAGCACGCCTGAACAAAGACTTCCGTATCCTCTACAAAAACGATACCATTTCCAGCGTCTTGGTTCAATACACCGTGAACCGATGGCTGCGATTGGATGCCGATATTCATGAGTTGGGGCAAGGGATCAACGCCATATACGTCAAAGATTTTCGTGACTTCCTTCCCCATAATGAGATCAATAAAAAAGTGAGACCTTGATACGGATCAATCTTTTTTATCTGATCAAATGCTATACTTTGAACAAAAATGGAGAATACTGATGATTTTAGAGTTTATGAGAGATGACCATCGAGCCTGCGATCACCTTTTTACCGAAGCCGAAAACGCTCTCGCGGATAAAAAAATCGACGAAGCAAAACGCCTTTACACTGAATTCTATCACGCGACGAACCACCATTTCGATATGGAAGAGCGTGAACTTTTTATCACCTTTGAAAAAAGAACGGGAATGGCAGGAGGGCCGACGCAGATGATGCGCTATGAACATCAACAATTGCGTGCGCAGTTGGAGGCCATGTTACGCGCCCTTGAGTCCGATCAATACGATGATTTTTTTGGCATCGGAGAGTCCTTCATGATCATGCTGCAACAGCACAATATGAAAGAGGAGCAGATGCTCTATCCGATGATCGATCGTGCCTTAGCAGGCGATGCACAGCTGATGATTCAGACCTTGCAGGACATGCCCCGATGATTGAACTGGATGTTCGGGAGCTTGACCATCCTCTTCCCCTCGAAATGGCGGTCAATGCGTTCAAAAAGCTTTCAGGCAGCGAGGTGATTCACATGATTCACCGGCGTGAACCGCTCCCTCTCTTTGAGATCATCACTAAAAACGGCGGATTTTATTGCTCCCGCCAGGATGATGACCAACTATGGCACATCTATATCACTCGCGATGGCAATCTTGACTTAGCGCAATATCATGTTTAACGGACTCTCTCTCGAACAAGCGCCCCCTATTTCGGTGGTACTTCGCTTTTTTCTGACTCTGCCGCTGTTTGGACTGGCGTTGAGTGTTTTGATGATATTTTCTCCACAGGAAATACTCACCCTCACTCATCCTCTCTCCCTTGCCGCCATTCATCTGTTCTTTTTAGGGGTAATCTCTATGGGGATGATCGGGGCACTCTTTCAGATGCAAAGCGTTTTAGGCGGACAGCCCATCGCCGCGCCATTGGGAAATTCACTCCTCATTCATACGCTTTTCACCGGAGGGGTCCTCTCTTTGTTCGGTGCTTTTGCGTTGGGGATCAGCGAACTCTTTGTTATTGCAGGGGTACTGCTTGGCAGCGCCCTTCTCTATTTTGCCATGATTCTTCTGCCGCTGCTGTTTGGGACACTCTCTCACGACACCCTGAAGGGGATGCGCTTTTCCATTATGGCACTCCTTGCGACCGCAACCCTTGGGATCATTATGGCAACATCGTATGCTTCGGGAACATTTGGAGAGCATCATACCCTTATGCGTACCGCCCACTACTCCATAGGGCTCGTGGGATGGATAGGCGCGCTCATCATCTATGTTGCGTTTCAAGTCGTCGAGATGTTTTACGTCACTTCCCCCTACAGCGATTGGTGCAAACAAAACGCCAAACGCATTCTAGCCTCTGCCTTACTTCTCAAAATTCTTTGGCTTTTTTTAGCGCTCCCATTTGTATGGGTATTTGATGCCGTTATAGGATTGTTATTGGCAGGGTTTATTGTCACGACCGCCAAGCGGCTGCGTCAGCGCAAACGTCGTGTTAGTGATGCGAGTATCTGGTTTTGGTTTGCAGGACTTGGTTTGCTCACGTTTGCGATTGGAGCCTATACCGCTTCTCGCGCCTTCGATTATCTCTCTCTGGAAATGATGAGCCTCATAGCCTTTGGCTTATTTGCTCTGGCGATACTTTTGGGGATGATGGGGAAGATCGTCCCTTTTCTCGTTTGGTTTCATCTGAATGCGTCGGGATTTCTGGAAACGCCGATCATGTCGACCATCCTCCCCCAAAAAAGGCTCAAAATAACCTTTTTGCTTTTTCTCTCCACCGCACTGTTTGCCCTTGCGGCTGCATTGAGTCCGTGGGTTTTAACCCTCGCTGGGCTTAGCGCTTTCGCGATGTTTGGAGTCATCCTTTTCAACCTCATCGCAGCCGCACGACTCTATCGTCATGTTCTCAATACCGGAACAAAATTTAGTTTTGACGCATAATCTTTTGCTTTTCCGCTTCAAATTCCGCTTCAGTGAGGGTACCGCTGTCATAAAGGTTCTTGATTCGTTCCAGAGCATCGTATTTTTGATTTAAGTCGGTTGCAGGTTGGGAGATTTTCGTCGATTTTCCCAAGATGACGTACAAGATAAATCCCAATAACGGGACAAAAAAGACGAGTAAAAACCATACGATCTTGACAACAACATCACTAAAATCCGAACGCAGAATATCGACTAACGCCCATATCCACAGTGCAAATACAGCAATGCTCATAACAAGGGCAAAAAGCAGCCACGTCATTCCATACATCATCATTGACTCTTCCATGTCGTCTCCTCTATCGTGTTGATTTGTCTTACGTGTCGTGCTTGTCGATCAGGTAATCTTCTAAATCCATATCCTCCGTCTCAAGCACCGGATTCAGCGCATGAAGGCTGTACGGTCGAACACTTTCGCGCGACCCGCTAATCAGCGGATGCCATGAGGGGAGAGGGAGATTATGATGGCGCAGACGATACGCACACGTTTGGGGAAGCCACTCAAACTCAGACGCACGCGCTACCGTCAGCGCAGTGCATTCAGGGACATTCATATGCCGATTGGCATAATCACTGCATTGTGTTGTTTTTAGATCATAACAGCGACACACCACACGTGTCATCAACACAGGGGCATGCTCATCCTCGTCATCTTGAAGCTTGTGCATACAGCACAACCCGCATCCGTCACACAGCGCTTCCCACTCTTCGTGCGTCAGCTCATTTAGTTGTTTTGTTTCCCAAAAGCGAGTATCATTGTTCATACGCAAATTATATCATTAAATCTCTTGCTCTGAGGATTATGCCATGCCCTATCACCCCACCGTTACAACACTCGAAAACGTTAAAATGCCCGCTCTCATCTACGGTACTGCATGGAAAAAAGAGCGCACCGCCGATTTGGTCGTCCAAGCGATCACGAGCGGCTTTCGGGGAATCGACACCGCATGCCAGCCCAAACATTACGAAGAGCCGCTGGTCGGGGAAGCGATTGCACGATTAAAAGAGGATCATGGCATCTCTCGTGATGAGTTGTTTATCCAAACCAAATTCACACCCCTCTCAGGACAAGATCCCCAGCGTATCCCCTATGACCCAAACGCCCCCTTAGAAATGCAAGTTTCCTTCTCGTTTGAAGCCTCCAAACGCAATCTGAAAACCCACTACGTCGATTCACTGGTACTGCACTCCCCACTTTTCCCCTACGCAAATCTCACAAAGGTATGGACGGCGATGGAGGAGATTTATCACAACAAAGGAGCGCGGCAACTCGGAATCAGCAACTGTTATGATCTGCAACTATTACAACAGCTGTATGCCGATGCGCACGTTAAACCTTCTGTCGTTCAAAACCGCTTTTATTCTGAAAGCGGATATGACAGCCAGCTACGGCTTTGGTGTGATACAAAGGGGATCATCTATCAAAGTTTTTGGAGCTTAAGTGCCAATCCCCACATCTGGGGAAGCTCTGTTATCGACATTTTGGTCCAAAAATACGATAAAACAGCCGCACAAATACTCTATCGTTATCTCAATCATGTCAGGATTGTCCCTCTAATTGGAAGTACATCACAGCAACACATGGATGAAGATTTGGCTATTTTTGAGTTTGATCTTTTGGAGGGTGAGATAAAAAGTATTACGGAGTTTATGGCGGACAGCTAGGGGTTCGAACCCTAGATAGGTTGCCCTATACACGCGTTCCAGGCGTGCGCCTTCGACCACTCGGCCAGCTGTCCATCTTGTAAGAGAATGAAATTGTATCGAAGATAGCTTAAAAGGTCTTAGTATCTTTTTTTGGACTGGTTGTTTTGGCGTGTTTTTTCTCTTGCGTACCTGCTGCGATAATGATTCAGCCAAGCCAAAAAGATAATCATTATGATCAGTACCGTAGATACTTCGTAACCAATAGCCCAAATAACAAAAAATGAAGAGAGATTAAAGGCTAAAAAACTCTCATAACTCGCTCGTGCAATAAACAAAAATAAAAAGCTCAAGCCTACGAGATAAGGGAGTATCAGGATATACAAAAACAGCATTACCCCCTCATACCCTTCGGGTGCAAACACAAACTTGCGATAATCAAGCTCTTGGCTTAAAAAGTCCTCTTCCTTGGCTTTTCGTCGCTGTATACTCTCTTTTGAAAACTGTGCTCCATTGCTTCGATAGTCGTTGGATAAAAGAGATTTAGCGCCCTGATGCGATTTTGGTTCCACAGTTGCCACCTTGGTTGTATATCGTATAATTTTATTATTGTAGCTCTTTTATAAGAAAAAGTAACTATTCTATCTTTTATCGACGATTATATTTGATATAATGATTAAAAAAAAGGTTTGTATGTATCCCGAACACCGTTTTTTTGATGTAAGTGCTGATTTTCGTTCCCCCTATGCACGAGATCGTGATCGTATCATCCATTCGGGAAGTTTTCGCGCTCTTGAATACAAAACTCAAGTATTTTTAAACTCTCAAGGGGATTTTTTTCGTACACGCCTCACCCACAGTATCGAAGTGAGTCAAATCGCCCGCTCGGTTTGTTCTCATCTAGGGCTTCAAGAATCGCTTGCCGAATCCATTGCCCTTGCTCACGATATGGGTCATACACCCTTTGGGCATATTGGCGGGGATACCCTGGATGAATGTCTTAAAAAAGAAGGCTTCAGACACGGATTTGAGCACAACTATCAAAGCTTTCGCGTCGTAACGTTGTTAGAACAGCGTTATAAAGCATTTTTGGGACTTAATCTCACCTATGCCACGCTGGAAGGGATTTTAAAACACTCCTACCCTTATAACAAACCATTTTTACCCGATAACATCCGCAATGACTTTGCTTTGGATACCCACCCCAGCATCGAAGCGATGATCGTCGATCGTGCGGACGAAATCGCCTACATCAGTCACGACATTGACGATGGTGTGGCGTCAGGACTTATCAGTTTTGAAACCTTAAAATCGAGTGAACTCATCCAAACCATCTTGCAAAAAGTCTACGATGAAGGGGTCTATGAAAACGAAGACGAGATGTTTCGTTATCGCTTCAGCTCCCATCTTATCAATCATCTGGTCTACTCTTTACTGGAATACTCACGCGATAAAATCGATAACTCACGTGTTTTAGCCTCGGTTATCTCTTCGAATGAAGAGATCCCCGTTGGGTTTGCCCCGGAGCTTGAGACCCAGATCAAAAAGCTCAAAAAAATCCTCTACCAAAATCTCTATCAGCACAAAGACATTATGCGCAAGATGTTTGCAGGCCGCCAAGCCGTCATCGGACTGTTTAACGCCCTGATGGAAGAACCCAAGATGTTACCCCCCTACTATCTAAAACAGCTTGATATGCGAAACAAACATCGTGTCATCAGTGATTACATCGCCAGTCAATCCGACCGATCCGCTATGAAACTTTACAATGAGTTATACGGAAGAGAGAGTTAGGTGAACTAATTGAATAAAATAGCGATTATCGGCGGAGGGGCCAGCGGTTTGATGGCAGCGCTGAGTGCTGCAAGAGCCGGCGCGGATGTAACTCTCTATGAACACAATACCAGTGTCGGGAAAAAGATTTTGGCCTCCGGTAACGGACGGTGCAATATCATCAACACAACCGTCTCTTCGGATGACTATGCAGGAGCAAATCCATCTTTTACGACCTACGCGTTACAACAGCTCCCGTTTGAAGGATTTGAGACGTTCTGTCACTCCATCGGACTGCTTTTAGACGCCAAAGACGACGGACGCTGCTATCCCCTCTCCAATGAAGCCAAAGCCGTATTGATCGCACTCAAAAGTGCCGTGAACGATGCAAACGTAAAAACTTTCATCGAGACCAAAGTCACGGCGATTTCCAAAAAGAAAAATCAATTTTTTGTTGAAGCCAATGGAGAAAAAAATTCTTACGATAAAGTTCTCATTGCAACCGGTTCAGAAGCGGCACCACAGCTTGGGGCCACCGCCGATGGATATGCCTTCGCATTAGCCTTTGGCCACGAGATACTTCCCACCTACCCCTCACTGGTCCAACTTCATCTAAATTCGAAAATCCATCACAAGATGGCAGGGGTAAAGACCTTTGCCGAGGTAACGCTAACCATCGCTAACAAAATCCTAACAAAGGTCCAGGGAGATATCCTCTTTGCCAGTTACGGGATTTCAGGATTGGCTATCTTGGACATCAGCCAAAGAGCTTCCCATGCCCTTATGAACCATCAAAAAGTGGGACTGAGCCTCAATCTTCTCCCTCGCTTCACCGCTCAAGAACTCATCGACACCCTCGAAAAACTGTGTGAATCCGTCCCAAACCATACGATAGAAACCGTACTCTCAACACTCCTCCCCGCCAAAACCATCCCCTATCTCCTGGAAGAAATCCGAATCAACCCTGCCGTTTTGGCACAAAAACTTTCCAAGAATGAGATTCAAAAAATCACCCACCTCATCCAAAACTGGAAATTTGAGGTCAATGACACCCATGGCTTTAAACATGCAGAAGTAAGCGGGGGCGGGGTTTCTACCCAGCAAATAAACAATGAGACAATGGAATCAAAACTGGTAAACGGTCTCTATTTCGCAGGTGAAGTACTCGATATTGTGGGACGGCGCGGGGGCTATAATTTCAACTTCGCATGGGCCAGCGGAATGATTGCAGGTCGTGAGATGGCAAGATAATAATAGATTACAAAAATAACATTGTTGTATTTATGGGCTGAATGGGCGAAGTTAAAAAATAAAATCCGTATTTTAGAGAGGTTTGTGAATGGTGGACCCTAGCGGGATCGAACCGCTGACCTCGTCGCTGCCAGCGACGCGCTCTCCCAGCTGAGCTAAGGGCCCAAAAGAATTCTTTTGGAAGGGAACGCAATTATAGACACTCACTCCTTAAGGTTTGTTTGAGATACACTTTAAAGTTTTTGAAACTTCCTGTCGATATAGTCTTTATGAATTAACAGGACAAAGGGTTTTTGGTATGATAAAAGAATTAGTGATTTTAATGGCAGTTGGTATGACGAGCACAATTTTAGCTTCGGACGCGGTGACGGTTCAAGTCATCAGTGCGGTACATGAAAAATCGGTGACAAAAGAGTTTGACGGACGATTGAAAAAAACAGGTCTGGAAGTACACAAAAAAGTTGAGAACGGTCGACATGTTGTTACCCTTGGCTCATTTAACGATAAAAAAAGTTCTCATAATGCCCTGAAAAAAGCACGTCTTGTCGTCACAAAAGATGCCTTCCTTCGCCCGGTCAATCGACAAACTACCGCCGTTGCACAAACCAAACCACAAGTGGCGGCAACTGTGGCGCAAAAAGTTTCAACCGTCCCTGCCGCTACTGCTGCGGCTGTAGTTTCTCCCGTGGCCAGCGCTCCAACGGCAACAGTGACACCTGTACAAGCGATTAAGCCATCCATTTCCAGCGTACCTTCTGAGTGCGACAAAAAAGAGATGAAAAAAGATGCCTTTGCAGAAGCGATAAGGTATTATAAGAACTCACCCTACCACCGGTTTGAACCGGTCGTATTGCGCCAATAATTAAAATTCTTTGTTGAGTGCGGCATAAAGACAATCAAGGTCAATACGATGCATTTTCTTCGCTTCTGCATGAAGTGATTCAAAAAGTTCCCCGCTGTTTTCTCCATTGACCGGATAGCAAACAGCGCTGGAGCGAATGGTCGTTGAAAACGTGTCATCAAACATACGTTTAACAATTCCCGTCCCATAACGATCCGTATAAGGCATCACAAAAAAGTAGTACTGCTGATAATGAACAATCGAATCCGATGTTCGAAGCAAACTGGTAAGATTCGTATCAATCGCATTTTGTGCCATGCCGGAAAAATCACAAAACAAAATCGTAAAGCTCTCAGATCTATTTTCATCCAATCTGCTTGCAATACCAATATTGAGATCGATCAACGCCGTGAAATTATCAAATGAAAACACAACTCCTGCCATAATAATCCCTTATAAATCATTTCAAAGCAGTATAGCATAAACTTTCACATCGTTTTTGCTTTCCTATAGCGGCAAGTTCATAAAATAAGCAAACCCGTAATAGATACTGTACATTCCATAAATCGCAATAGCCAGTGCGGCAAGGCGGTTCATGCTTTGACGAAATGCGATTTCACGCATAAAATTCACAGACTGACCAAGAGCCAGCAGGGTTGGGACGGTTGCCAATCCAAATGCTGCCATGATCAGTCCACCCTCTATGATGGAAGCCGATGAGGCTGCTTTAGCGGCAAAGAAAAAAACAAATCCGCAAGGAAAAAGTCCATTCATCATTCCAAGAGCAAAAAAACTTTTGATGCTTTTACTTTTGATAAGGCGTGAAAAAAGCAGTTTAAAAAGTTTGAAGTTTGCAAAAGAGTGCTCAAGAAGATGAAGGAGCCTTGAAAGTCCCAGCATGCTTAACGCGGTGACAATCATCAAAACTCCTGCAAAAATAAACAAGGCACCTCGCATTTCCATGGTAACGGTAAAAAGCGAGCCAATACCTCCGAACATCATCCCCAACAGGATATACGAACTGACGCGCCCGATATTGTAGGCACTATGACGGATAAGCTGAGCCGTACGGCTCATCGAAGCATCTATTTTCGTCGAACTGTACGCAACAATAAATCCTCCGCACATCCCGATACAGTGACCGAAGCTTCCGGCAAACGCAATAGAGATGATGACCCACCAGTCAATAGTACTCATTAGCAGTCCTTTTAAATATTATTAGTATGATAAATAATATTTGTTACAAATGTGTTAACTCTTAACACATTTGTAACATTAGTATGTAACAATAACATTAAAAGACTAAAAGGATAAAAAATGAAAAAAGTTTTACTCACATTATTAGCTACCGTATCCATCGCAAGTGCGGATCAGCTGGTTCATCTCAAAATCGATGGGATGACTTGTCCTATGTGTATTAATGATCTTAAAAGCTCAATTGGCACAGTCAAAGGGGTAACACAAACCACCATCCACCTCAAAGAGGGGCGGGCTGAAGTTAAAGCACACAATGATGCAAAGCCCGAAGCAATGTGTGACGCAGTGAAAAAACTTGGTTATGGGTGTAGCGTCACAAAAACAAAATAAATAGGCTCACTTCCGAAGTGCATTGTGCCCGCAGAGGGTAAACGTAGCGTTAGCGTATCAAATAAAATATTTTTGCGCATCTTTTCGACTCACATCGCTGACGGTTGTCAGGGGTGTTCCCCCAAAATTAATCACCTGCTCACCACTAAAATCAGGCTTGCAATAGGCCAAGACAAATTTTGCCGCCAACGTCTTGTCTGCAATGCTCGCATTGGCAGAGATCAGACTGTGCGGCCCAAAGAGGTCTGTATCGACATGGATAAATTTTGGATTCTCAATCTCTTCGAGTTTGGTATTTTCCTCTTCGTTGCGTCCGATGATAAACTTGGCACCATCGGGAAGACGCAATTGACGACCGTATTTGAGCGTTGGGATATCGGCTTTGATAAACGCATCGTCATGGGCCAAAACGTCCCGGATCTTCCGTGAAAAATGCTCATCAGTAAGCAAACATCCGCCTCCTGGCCCTTCGTAGTCCTTAAGTCCAAATTCTTCCACAAGCTCCATCTGGCGCTCGCGAGAACGTCCGACAATGGCTTCGAGCTTTTCACGGTCTACCCAACCGTTGATCTCAGGAATCGTCGGTTCCAATGCTTTTGCACTCATCGGACGCAGCAATAATCCCTCGCAGTCACTGAGCTGGAGGACTTTTTGGAGAGATTCCCCGTTTTGGCTCATAGGACGTTGCCCCAATACCTCTCCGCTGATAAGAAAATCAGCACCCTCTTCGACCATAAGACGTTTTGCTACTTCGAACATTTTGGCGTGACAGTCGATGCACGGGTTGAAATGTTTGCCATAGCCATGCTTGGGAGTAAAGAGCACCTTCTCTAAATATTCATCTTGGATGTCGACAATACGAAGTGTGGCCCCCACTTGGTCGCACATATTTTGCATATGGGCACGACGGTCTTTGACCGAACCAAATCCCGTGCTGATGTTGCAGGCGACGACTTCGATCCCTTGGTTGATGATCAGTTTCATAGCGAGTGTCGAGTCCAAACCGCCGCTGAATAAAGCAATAGCCTTCATTATTTAATTCCTTCGTAATTTTAATACACCCTCGGAATGTATCCCGAGGCTTACGCTAACGCTTGGTTTACTTAAGCAGTAGGCTCAAAATCGCTTGCGATTTTTAAATCCTATTGCTGTACTACCCAAGCGGTACAAGTTCGCCTTTTTTTAATCGTGTAATTTTATCGCGCATTTGACGGATTAAATACGACTTTTGATCGAATGATATCGAATTTTCACTGGCAATTTTTTTGAGTTCACGGTTGTAATGCTGTGTTAAGAAAGTGATAAGTTCGGCGCGGATCCCTTCATCCCCTTCAAAAACACGAATTCGATCGTCCATCAAAATGGCGCTCAATCTCGGATCTTCTTTGCTGTTGATCGCAGCATAAAGCTCACTTCCATGGTATTGCAAGAGGGATGGTTCGATAAAATCCAGCAGTGAATTGATAAGATTGGGTCTCTCAAGAAGCGTTTTAACAAAACTGAGTTCCCAGATATCGTGATGTGAAAAATTCATGGGGGCATTCGCTGTCGATGAGGGCTGGGCAAGACGTACCAAGGCTGGAGATATCCCCAAACGTGATGCCGTAAATGCTCGATACTCTTCTTGCATTAACGGCGAAAGCGTTTTGAGATACGCGATGCTCTCATGCATTGCGCTCTCTTTGGCTTTGGGGTCGTTGAGATTATAGACCGAAATGATTTCGGTAAGGACAAATTCGATAAAAGGTATCGGTCGGTGCAGCAGGGCATTGAGCTCTTCAATCCGTCCGTCTCGTACCATATCAGCAGGATCCAGACCTCCTTCAAAAAGGACAACCCCCCCTTCAAATCCACCGCCGCTAAGAAGCTTCGATGCTTTAAGTGCCGCAGCACGCCCCGCTTTGTCTCCATCGTACGCAACAAGAACTTTGGGCTCACCTTTTCGCAATGTCGGAAGATGTTCTGCTGTGAGGGCTGTTCCCAGTGTCGCAACCGCATGAGTAAATCCCGCTTGATGGAGCATAACGACATCCAAGTACCCTTCGGTGACAATGATTTCGCCTCTTTTATAGATCGTGTCGCGAGCGAGATGATACGCGTAGAGAAGGCGGGATTTATTGAAAATGGCACTTTGGGAAGAGTTGACGTATTTGGCCTGATGTCCCGTGATGGTACGCCCTCCGAAACCCACAATTGCCCCGCTGTGGGAATGGATCGGGAAAGTGATCCGTTCGATAAATCGGGCAAAGAGCTTCCCTTCTTCCCCCCGACCAATGGCTCCTTGATCAATCGACTCTTGAGGATTAAAATGGTGCTGTTCTAAAAATCGAAGGGTTTGAGACGAAGCAGGGGCGTATCCGATGCCGAATTTCTCTACACTCGAAGCAAAGATCCCCCTCTCGTGAAGATAGGTCGACGCAGCAGGATTGTCATCCAAAAGTTTTTGATACCATCCGCTGAGAACTTCGAGGAGATTTGAACGCTCTTTTCTCTCTTTGTTGTCGGTGTAGTGGAGAGTGAAGTTCGCGGAAGAGGCGAGTTTTTCGATGGCTTCGGGGTAGCTTAGTTTTTCGTATTCCATCGTAAACGAGATGGCATCTCCATCCACACCGCATCCAAAACAGTGATAACGCTGGCGTTGAGCATTGACCATAAAGCTCGCCGATTTTTCATCGTGAAAGGGGCATGGGGCTTTGAAATTGGCCCCGGAGCGCTTGAGTTCCACATACGACCCTACTACATCAACAATGTCAAGACGGGCCTTGAGGGCTTCTATGGAATCGGCGGTTATCATAACGCTATTTTAGCTAAAAGAGATAAGGATTAAGACCTCTTTTGAGGATTAAAACAAGTCTCTCGAGAACGAAAAACCAAACAATACTTTTGTCACCGAGCGATCATAATCGATCAAGCTTTCTCCGTATCCGCTAAAGAGTTTCACATACCAGAATGTATTGTCTGAATTCAAAAATGGATACGACCAGTGGGCATCGATAGCGCCTCTGTTTCTCCCCCCTGACCCAAAGTTATAACGAAAAAGCGAACCAATCTCATGGTCTCCGTACAGATATTTGAACTTGATATCACCGTATCCAAGATAGTTTTGGATGTCAGGATTGTCATCTCCTGCATGATCTGGCTCATAATTCCCCGTAGATGGATTCACTAAGCCATCATAATAGCCGTCGTATTTTTTCTTTTCGGGAACTTTGAGCCACGCCCTCGTGGAAAGGAAAAGATTGTCCCACTGCCATAAACCGGCTAAATAAAGACGATTCCAAGAGCGGGAACGGTAACCGTCTTGAGAATTTGATTCGTGGACAAACCCTAGTTTTGCTAATTTTAGACCGAACGCTTCAGGGATAGCTCCAGGGACAGGAACACCCATAAAGAGTTCCGGTGAGAAGTTTGTTTCACGAAACGGGGCCGAATCGCTATAGATCTGCCACCACACTTTTTGGGTGTACGCAAAATTGATATATTCATTCCATCCGAAAAGATTATAGGTGAGCATCTTAGTTAAACTGATTTGGAACTCTGCTTCGATGTTTTGATCATAATAGCTTTGTTGCTCAGGTGTAATATAAGTGCTTGACGATCTTCGGGGATATTTATGGGTCGAATACCCAAACGGTAAAATATAGTTGGTTTCATAGGGACTGAGCCCGAAGGAGTCATCACTGCCTAAAATAGAACCCAATAGTTTATTGGTTTCGGGTGTGTTGGTATCCATTTTTCGCAAAATAAAGGCATTACCCTCGTTATTGGTCTCCGGATTCATCTGATCACCCAGACTCTCAACAAACGATTTTTTTGCTTTTACCGTTTCATTTTCCATTACCAGCGTATAACTGTATTCCGAGGCGGCCTGTTGAAACCAAAAGGCCGCTTTTTGGTAATCTGTCTTGACTCCGAGCCCATTTTTATACATATGCGCCAGCCGATAGATAGAGGGCTTGAGCCCTTTTATCGCTTCCTCTTCCAAGAGAGGACGTGCTTTTTCATACTGCTTTTCGTTGAAATATTTTTCACTGCTGACATTATCATCTACCTCATGATCGTTCGCCATCACCAATGAGGGGCTGGAGATACAGATGAGGAGCAGTATGAAACTGTTAAGGCAACCAGTTATGCTGTTTTTTTGCATTTGCGATCACCGTCCATGTGCCAAGCCTTTTTGTATTCTGATTCATCATACACTACTCTCCCCTCCGATGGGATTAAAAATCCTCTTTATCGAAACACTAACGGCACGATTAGTAAAATAAGTATATCTGCGCTATAATG
>DASUNE010000196.1:0-30847 GCA_036277315.1 Sulfuricurvum sp. | reverse complement strand
TTTGCAAGATTGGCTGCGATGGTGTCCATACGGTTGAATTGTGCGACCATGCCACCCGTTGCGGCATAATATCCCGTTTGCATTTGGTCTCCTCAAGGTTCATAATTAGTTGTTAAAAGCAAAGAGTATTCCACTTTTTATGTTGCACATTTCCCTTGTTTATAGTCAATAATAATCTTATCTTAATAAAATCTCGGTATAATCCTCTTCTTTTAAAACCGCAAGGGAGCCTCTGCCATATGAGCGTCAAAGATTTAAACAAACACCTCGAAGCCCTATTTTCCGAACACAAATCAAAAAACTGCTTAACTTACGAAGAAATTGTCGAAGCCTACGATAAGCAGCCTACTCTTGCGCAAGCCAAAAATATTTTAAAACTGGCAGAAAAATATAAAATTTGTCTTTTTACCTCTTCGGAGCATGCCAAAATTTTGAATCAACAAGAAGCGACTGCAAAACGTGCAGCGCAGCTTAAATACATTGAAGAAGCCAGCAGTGATCAGTTTGACATCCTCAAACAGCACGAGCTTCTTGAATGGTCACGCTCGGATTCTCCCGTTCGTATGTATTTGCGTGAAATGGGGCAAATCCCCCTTCTCACTAAAGATGAAGAGGTAGAGATCTCTAAACGGATGGAATCAGGAGAGGGAATTATCATCGATGCCATCTGCTCGGTCCCTTATCTGATCGATTTCATTCTCGATTATAAAGATCCGCTTATCAATCGTGAACGCCGCGTGAAAGAACTCTTTAAAAGCTTCGAAGACGGAGAAGAAGATGCTGACGCCGACGTAGAAGAAGAGGATGATACCGATGATGAAGAGACCAATGAAAAAGCCCCTTCCGTAAAAGATAAAAAACGGATAGAAAAAGTCGTCACGTCCTTTAAATCACTCGAGAAAGCAAAAAAAGATTGGGCTAAAGCTACCGAAAAGATGCTTGAAGAGCGCCCATTGGATCAGATGGATGGAGACTACGTTCTCTTTTTCCTCAATGTCAGTTTCAAGAAAAAAACACTCAAAGAGGCCCTTCTTGACCTGGGACCTACCTCCAAACTGATCAATGAACTCGTTCGCTCCATGGAAACCGCCCTTCGAAGTGATGAAGGTTTTGATCGTGAGCTTAAACGTTTGGAGTACAAACTTCCGCTGTTTAATGATCAATTGAAAAAAAATCATAAGATCATCTTGGAAAAAATCTGCGATTTGACCAAAGAAGAGATTTCGAGCAAAGTTCCGGAAGCTACTATGGTCAGCACCTATATGGAGATCAAAAAGCTCATTCAGACCAAAGAGGCCTCCAAAGGAGGCTTTGATATGGAGCCTGAAAAACTCGCCGATATCTTAGAGCAGATCAAACGCGGAAAAAGCATCTCTGAAACGGCAAAGACACGTATGGCGAAATCAAATCTCCGTCTTGTTGTCTCCATCGCTAAACGGTACACCAACCGCGGTTTGCCTTTCTTGGATTTGATCCAAGAAGGAAATATCGGCCTTATGAAAGCGGTTGATAAGTTTGAATACAAAAAAGGGTACAAATTTTCTACGTATGCGACATGGTGGATTCGCCAAGCGATCAGCCGCGCTATTGCCGATCAAGCCCGAACGATCCGTATTCCGATTCACATGATTGAGACGATCAACCGTATCAACAAAATCATGCGCAAACATCTCCAAGAGCACGGAAAAGAGCCGGATGTCGAAACCATCGCGGAAGAAGTGGGCTTGTCGGTTGAGAAAGTCAAAAACGTCATCAAAATCACCAAAGAGCCTATCTCACTTGAAGCACCGATAGGAAATGAAGAAGATGGCCGTTTTGGAGATTTCATCGAAGACAAAATGTCGATTTCTCCATCGGATGCCATTCTCAAAGATGACCTGAAAGTGCAAATCGAAGGGGTTCTTGAGCAACTTAATGAACGTGAAAAAGCCGTTATTAAAATGCGTTTTGGAATTATGGACGATGAAAGCGATCGCACCCTAGAAGAGATCGGGAAAGAGCTCAATGTCACTCGTGAACGGGTTCGCCAAATCGAAAGCAGCGCGATCAAAAAACTCAAACACCCAAAAGTGGGTCGTAAGCTTAAAAACTACATCGAGGACTGATGACATTTGATCAACAATGGATTGAATACGACTTCAACCCGTTTGTCCTGTTTAGCGCACAAGGAAAAATCCTCTCGCTAAACACCGAGGCCCAATATCTTTTGGGTGCCACACAGCCTTCCGTTGTTTATGAAATTGCCACAACCTATGCCAGTTCATCGTTTGGATTTAAAACGACATTTTTAGACCTCGAATTTGGCCGATTTAAGTTTTTTGGCATTACGGTAGGATATGAAGATGAAGAGCAGATCGGGATTCGCCTCTATCAGCTCCCCTCATTCAACATGGCAAAGCAAAAACCGCAAGGGCAGCTTGTCAATGTTTATTCACTCATAGATTTGTGTATCAGCTCTCATTCTATCGGGGGGCAAACGCTCTATCCTAAAGAACTTGACCCTACCATACCGGACATTCGTCTTCATGCGGAGATGTTTATAAAACTCCTCAATAAAACGTATCAATCCTTTAGTGAAAACCGTTCTATTCTCACCCATCTCTTTTTTAGAGTGGGTGAGCACGTTAAATTTGAAGGGGTCAAATATTCGATTTTTGCGATTGAGATCTCTGCCCCATCCATGAATCGTAAATACATCTCTGAACTCAATCACTTAGCGGAAGAAAATCATCTCTCGTTAGACATTAAAGAGTCCAAAGTCATTATTAATATCCCCATGATTACGAAATAACCAACGGATAATCCCTTACGTATTCATCTTGTATCCGACACCGTTGTGATTGGTGATGATATCGGGATGGGTTTTTTTTCGAATACCCCGCACCAATGTTCTCAGAGCATCCATACTCATATACGAATCTTCCCATACCGTCCTTTCGATAATGGGATAGGAAATGATCTGTTCTTTGTTACTCAACAAAAGCTCAATCAATCGATACTCTTTTTTTGACAAACAAACGGTTTTACCATCCCTATGATTGATCGATTTGTTTAGCGGGTCATAATAATATCCATGTTCTAAATCGGTAAAATTGACGGTATGGTTCATAAACACTTTTTTAATCCCTAAATGAAGAGCGTCAAGCAATGCATTGTCCGGACAAGGCTTTATCAAATAACGGGTAATATTCAGATTGATAACATCGAGTAAAATCTTTTGATCGGCAACGGATGTCGTAATGATGATCGGAGTAAGAAGCTCTTTGTTGCGAAGGTATCGGATAAACTCCAATCCATTTTCATTGGGCAACATAATATCCATCATGATGAGATCGATCGGATGTGCCCGAAAAAGATCGTATGCCGTACGTGTTGTATCTGCTTCCAACACTTTCAAATTATGTTCACGCATAAACAGGGTATAGGTTTGTCGAATCTTCGTATTCGAATCGATGTAAAGAACCGTGACGTCTTTTACATTAAACATGTTTTCCCCTGCTTGTATTAAAATAAAATGAGAATTTTAAAAGATAAAAATGAGAATTAAATGAGAATTATCTTCTAAACGTCTATTTTGTACCCTATTCCATTATGATTTGAAATGATATCGGTATAGGTTTTTTTGCGCAGACCCCGTACTAACGTCCGTAGCGCGTCCATACTCATAAGAGATTCTTGCCACACCAATATCTCTATTACATCGTAGGGGACAATTTGATGTTTATTTTTTAAAAGGAGTTCGAGGAGAAGGTACTCTTTTTTGGATAATTGTACTGGGGTTCCATCCGGACGATTGACGGATTTATTGATCGGATCATAGGTAAAACCGTTGTGCAGATGGGTAAAAGTAATCGGATGACAGTTAATCGCTTTTTTAATCGCCATCTGGAGAGCTTCAACCATTTGCTCTTTGTTGCAGGGTTTTACGATGTAGCGGGTAATATCCAGGTTAATCGCTTCAAGGAGAGTCTCTTTATCCGTATGATCGGTTGTAATAATAATCGGTGTAAACACCTCTTTTTTTCGAAGAAAATGGATAAAATCAAGTCCGCTTTTTTCCGGAAGTTCGAGATCAATAAAAACAATATCGATTTCGTGCTTCCGAAACAGCTCACACCCTTCTGATGTATTGTCCGACTCAAAAACATCCAGCCCGTTCTCACGCATAAGATTCGTACCCTTTGTACGAAGTGACGCATCTTTTTCGATATTTAAAATGGTTAGATTGTGCGCTGAAAACATTAATTTTTTCCTTTTTTATCGTAAATGACGGTTTTGTTTCTTCCTTCATTTTTAGCCTTATACATCGCTTCATCCGCAGCCGCGATCAATTCATCAATACTTTTCAAGGGATCATATTCACAAATCCCGATGCTTACTGTCAATGGCTCATTAAGGGCAAAATCATGCGTCTGAATACGATGACGTAGTTTTTCGGCAATCAAATAGGCAGATGCGCCATCGGTGTTGGGTAATATCACAAGAAACTCCTCTCCGCCCCATCGTCCAAACAGATCACTGACACGCAAAATATTACGGACCACATTGGTCATCTCGATCAATATTTGATCCCCTTTAAGATGTCCGTAATGATCATTGATCTCTTTAAAATGATCCAAATCCATAAAAAGCAATGAGAAGGTATTCTCTTCCCGATAGGCTTCTTGGACTTCATGCACCAGAAGAAAATCAAGTTTCGCCCGATTGTAAATCCCCGTTAGAGGATCGCTTGTTGCCTGACGAATCAACTCTTTGTGTTCCGTAATATTGGTATAAATTGCCAAATATCCTAAGATACGATCTTTATCCACCAACGGTTCGATACGCACTGTATTCCAATAATCTTTACCGCTTTTAGTCCGATTTTTTATTTCACCGTACCATGTTTTATTTTGGCCGATCGTGGTCCATAAATCTTCAATTAACTCTTTTGGAGTGCCCATATACGAAAAGACTTTAGGGGTCTTGCCGAGCAGCTCTTTGAGCGTGTATCCGCTCAGAGTTTCAAACCCTTTGCTGATATCGACAATGATTCCCTTCTCATCCGTTACCAATGTAAATAAAATGTGATCCAAAACTTTTAATCGTATTCTTTTCAGTTTTGAGGAAAAACAGATCATTTAAACCCCTTGAAATGTTCAAAATCTATTCTAACACTAAAAAATGAGAAAAATATGGTAAAAATATGAGGTCATTACCGGCATCCTAGTGCGCGTACGAGAAGAGACAAAGTATCGGAGAGTTATTTCAGTCTTAAAGACTTATTTTATACCCTATGCCATTATTGTTGGTGATGATATCAGGATAGATTTTTTTACGAACGGCCCGTACGAGAGTACGCAATGTATCGATCGTCATACCAGAACTTTTCCACACTTCTGCCTCAATCGTCGCATAAGGGATTATTTTACGATTATTTTTCAATAGAAGCTCGAGCAACAAATACTCTTTTTTCGATAGATGAATGATACTTCCATCGGGACGGTTCACCGATTTGTTCACGGTATCGTAGGTAAATCCGTGATCTAAATCGACAAAGTGTTCATTATGCGAAACTAAGAGCTTTTTGCTAGCTGAACTAAGAGCTGCTACCAGCTCCGATGGTTCAAACGGTTTGATCATATAACGGCTGATCTCAAGATTGATGGCATCCAGCAAAATCTTATTGTCGCTATCCGCAGCAGTGATAATCACCGGAATATCAATCTGAAGCTGACGAAGATGGCGGATGAAGTCCAATCCGTTTTCATGAGGCAGTGGGAGATCTATGATGATAAAATCAATCTTGTTCGCTTGATACAGCTCATAGGCTCTTTGCGTATTGCTGGCAGTTAAAACACGGATACCCTGTTTATGGACATATGCGATATTGCTTTGAATACTCTCATGATCCGCATCGATGTACAAAAGGGTAAAATGCTGGGAGGTAAACATCCGATTCTGATCCATTATTTATAGGTATTTTTATCTTCGAATAATGATTTATTTATGATATTTATCTTAACCATTTATAATGAGGATATAATAATAAATAAATGAGAATTTAATCATTATTGTCTGTTTTACGCAGAATTTATGTGTTATTCATTGAAAAAACGGCATCAAGTGCTAAAGTTTCTACAATTGATGCAGTTTTGGAAAACATTGGTTTGCTAAAAGAGGATAGAAAATATTAGGATAAAAAATCGATCTTTAGACAAAAAATGTCTAAAGATTATAGGAACCATTCACGCGATAAAATATACCCTACCGCAATCCCAAATGACAATCCGACCAAATACGGAAGCAATTGCAATAGGTGATTGTTTTGAAGCCCAAGAAACCCTAATACTAAAAAAGCGTAGGGAAGCAAGCGATAGAGAGAAATCCACGCGCCACCGTTTTTGACGGTATTTTCGACAAAATGCTGCTTTTGACGTACTTTTTCTTCTTTGATCATCACTTTTATCTCTTCAATCTCATCGGCGCGCTCTTCTTCGTACAGATCATACGGATCGTCCATCATATCGATAACGTCTTTACTGTCGTCAATATCCGCATCAGCGGTTCGTGCACGGATCATGTTGCGGTACGCATACAACGATCCCATCGTTATCAATGCACCCGAGAGCAACGCCACCTCAAAGCTTGCAAAAAATGCTTTGGAGATGAACAGCAAAAGGGCAATAGCCCCTTGCAAAAGAAGAAGGATCAAAAGTGTTTTTTTAATCTTCGTCATCATCGTCATCTACTTGTTTGCCCATATTGTAACGAGGGTCTTTCGCCAGTTTTTCAAACTCTTTGTATTGCTTGCTGTACGCTTTGTAAACATTTAAAAATGCCGCAGTGATACCGATGGCGACACCTATCCAAAGCAACCACGTTATCCCTGTGAGTTTCTTCAGCCCGAGCCCGATACCTACCCCGATCAAGACAGCGACTACCATCGAGATCCCAAGCGATAAGGACTCAGCCCCTTCAATAATCGGTTTTATTCGTGGTTCTTTCTCTGTATTTTCCATCAGTTCATTTCCTCAAAAATCTTTTCTGCCGCCGTAATCGTCTCTTCGATCATCGTATCCGTGGTCGCCGTAGAGATAAATCCTGTTTCAAACTGAGAACACGCAAAATAAAACCCGGCATCCAGCATCGCCGCATGAAAACGGGCAAATCGTGCCGTATCGCTTTTGAGCGCATCGGCAAAGTTGTTAACCTCGGTATCGCAAAAGAAAAATCCGAACATCGAGCCTCTCACATTGGTTTGCAATCCGATATGGTATTTTTTGGCCGCATTCGCAAAACCGTCCATTAATCGTTTGGCGCGGGTTTCGAGCACACCGTAGAGTCGTCCATTGGCTTTGAGCTTTCCAATCGATGCCAATCCTGCTGCCATGGCGACGGGATTGCCGCTGAGCGTCCCTGCTTGATACACGCCGCCCTCCGGTGAAAGCAGCGCCATAATATCTCTTCGTCCACCAAAGGCACCCACTGGCATACCGCCGCCGATGACTTTGCCCAGCGTCACCAAATCAGGTTTCGTCCCCGTAATGCTTTGTGCTCCATGCAAACACGCACGAAATCCACTCATCACTTCATCAAAAATCAGCAATGTCCCGTGCTCATCGCACAACGTACGCAATTGCGCTAAAAACTCTTTATTTGCAGGGACAAGGCCCATATTGCCGGCGATGGGTTCGATGATGACACACGCGATTCCCGGGCTGTCTTGGAAGCATTTTCTGACACTGTCGATATTGTTGTATTGGGCCAGTAACGTATGTTTGGTAAAATCAGCAGGGACTCCCGGAGAACTAGGGGTTCCAAAGGTTGCTGCACCCGAACCCGCTTGAACGAGAAGCGCATCGCTGTGACCGTGGTAGCATCCGGTAAATTTGACAATATCATCCCGATTGGTAAAACCGCGTGCCAAACGAATCGCACTCATCACCGCTTCCGTTCCGCTGCTGACAAAACGGATTTTTTCAATCGACTCATAAATAGAAATAATGAGTTCTGCCAATTCACTTTCGCCTTGCGTTGGAGCACCAAAACTAAGACCGTGTTTTACCGCTTCGATAACAGCATTTTCAATACTCTCATCCCGATGACCGAAGATCAGCGGCCCCCAGCTTTGAACGTAATCAACGTAGCGATTGTCATCGATATCAATCAAATATCCACCCTCGCCTCGTGCAATAAAAAGAGGGGTCCCTCCCACGCTTTTAAAAGCACGTACAGGGGAATTAACGCCTCCAGGTATGAGCTGTTGCGCTTTTTCAAATGCTTCTTTTGAGTGTTCTATCGTCATTAAATACTGTCCTTGCAAGTTATTGTTCATATTATAACCATACGTCGATTAACCTCTGATTTCTTTTTTGCCAAAATGATTTGGCTATAATTCCCACCATTAACCCTATAGTTGGAATTTCATTGAAGCGACACAGCCCCTCTTTTTCTCTTTATGCGTTCCTGATTGCCCTTTTGGTACACATCGTTATGGTCCTTTTGCTGACGTTTATCGAAAAAATAGCCCCGACTCCTTTGCCAAAAGAAGAACAACCGGTCGAGTCACGATTTAAAGTCTCCCTCAAAGAGAAGCCAAAAGCACAAAAAGAGGCATTGGTTAAAAACACCCTTCCAAAACCGCTCAAAGCCCGTCCAATGCCCAAAGGGGAGCAGCTAAAAACACCGACCCAAAAAGCCAAGTCTCAGCCCGAAATGAAACCAAAAGAAAAGCAACCGCCATCCGCACCCAAAGCACAGCCTGATGCATCACCCAAAGAGACAACAGCCACTCCCACCGAACCCAAAAAAGCTTTTGAACGCCATGTTGCCAAAGACGTAGCCACCATCGACCGCAAACCTGCACCCAAACAAGAAAAAGGATTGTATGACATCCTTTCCCAAGCAGACAGCCCGTCAAAACCTTCATCCGGGTCTTCGGCAAAAATCAGTAATAATATTCAAAAACTCTATGGGGATAAATTTGGAGAACTCTCAGAGGGGGAACAAAAATACATCCTCGACAATCAAGAGATCATGCGACGTATCACACAAACCACGCTAGACCGATACGGGAGAGCACGAATCCCTGACAATCTCAAAGCAGATGAAACCAATATGATCGAATTTTACCTTCATCCCGACGGAAGCATCTCTGACATCCGTTTTCTCAAAAACAGCCGCTTTTCCATCTTGGACGATACGACCAAAGAGACCATTGAGATCGCCTATTCAAAATACCCGCGCCCTGCACAAAAGACCTACATCCGTTATCGTGTCTGGTATAACCTAAACTAGGGGATTCAAAACCGCCTTGGCCCCTTTATAAATGGGCTCGTCGATAAATCCGTACCGTTCATCTGAAAATCCCGATATTCCTCGTGAGCGATGCTCTTCAAAGACCCTTATAATCTCCTTGGCACGTATAATCTCCGCTTCACTGGGTCCAAAGATTTCATGAATCAATTCGACTTGAGCAGGGGAGATACACCCTTTGGCATCAAACCCCATTTCTTTTTCCAGTTCGAGCCAGCTGCGTAATCCCGCATCATTTTTGTACTCTTGATAGACAAAAGAGACGGGCTTCACCCCCGACGCCCTGGAAGTGATGAGAAAATGGGAGAGGAGATAGTGAGCCGTCGGATTATCGGGAGTCAATAGACTCTGTGAGAGTCCCAAATCAGCAAACAGATCCAAAATCCCCAGATAATAGACTTTTATCCGAGGATGGAGGGCAAACGTCCCCAGTGCCAGCCATGCCTCTTTGGTCTCAATGGAAAGATGGACTTCGATACTCTCATCGATCAGTTCCAATGCACGCTTGACCTCCTCACAGCTTCGAATCTTTGGAACACGAATCGCATCGGGCATAAAAGGGTTGAGATACTCAATATCCTCAAGCCCCCCCTCATCCAACGCATTCACCCGCACGACCAGTTTTTTATCGCATACCGGATTACGGGCAAGGGCCAGTGCGCATAAGACCCGCGCATAGGGCTTTTGCTCTGTACTCACACCGTCTTCAAGATTTAACATCAGACACTGGGCGTTTAACGTCGGGATTTTAAGCAGATGCTTGAGATTGTGCGCAGAGATCATCATGGCACTTTGAAAAGAGAGCGAATGATTCTGTAAACGTTTAACCGGGATTGCGAGGAGCTTTAAGGCGTCTAAATTTTTGGTTTCTAAAAATTCATTGAGCCTTGTTGTAGTGTTTAGCGGCACGGCGAAATTCCTCACGGTGGAGATAGTAATAAAGCGTTTGTATTTCAGTATCGGTCAAATAGTAGCGAGGCATACCTCGAATCGGGCTGTTAACATGTTGATAAAACTGGGCAAAGGAGATTTTATTGATCGGCTTTCCCTCAAAAACTTTGGAAATACCCTCATCCTTGTAACGGGCAATCAGCTTCCCTTCGCCGGATTCCCCATGACACTGATGACACCCAATCCCTCTTGGGTTATGATAGAGAGATGCTGCGTATTCCTCTTTCGTGATAAACGACGTTCCAGCGTAGATTTGGAGACTGATACACAAAGCCAAAAGTACTCTCAATTTCTACCCCTAAACCGTTTGTTATTTATTTATCGGTATCATACCCAAAAACTATTTTACGGTGACTAAATGCAACTTCTTGACGGTAAAACCCTCGCGAAAAAAATCGAAGAACAGGTTTCAATCGAAGCCAAAGAATTCAAAAAAGAGACAGGACGTGTTCCAGGATTAGCAGTGATTCTTGTCGGTCACGATCCGGCAAGTCAAGCCTATGTCGGAATGAAGAAAAAAGCGTGTGACCGTGCCGGATTTTATTCGGTGACCCACGAAATGCCCGATGATATTTCACAAGAAGCGATTATCAAGACCATTGAGATGATGAACCAAAACCCCAATATTGACGGCATTTTGATTCAGCTTCCTCTTCCTGGCCATATTGATACGACTAAGATCCTGGAAGTGGTTTCTCCCTCCAAAGACGTAGACGGATTTCACCCTTTTAATGTCGGACGTTTAACCACCGGATTGGACGGGTTTGTCCCCTGCACTCCCTTAGGTGTCATGGAACTTTTAAACGAATACAACATCGACCCAAAAGGCAAAGATGCCGTTATCGTAGGGGCATCCAATATCGTCGGAAAACCGATGGCAGCACTCTTGCTTAACGCCAATGCAACGGTCACGATTACCCACATTCACACCAAAGATCTAAAAGCCCATACCCTTCAGGCGGATATTCTTCTCGTCGGTGCCGGAGTCATCAATCTGATCAAAGAAGATATGGTAGCCCCGGGTGCGATCGTGATCGACATCGGGATTAACCGAACACCCGATGGAAGACTGACCGGTGACGTGGATTACGATGCGGTCGCTCCCAAAACGTCTTACATCACACCCGTACCGGGTGGGGTAGGACCTATGACCATCAGCATGCTCCTCTCAAACACTCTCAAAGCAGCAAAAAATCACGGAAGCGAGCTCTAAAATGAAGAAAAAAATATTCAACGCGGCACACACGGCCTATCGCTTTTCCAACTCATGGACAGGGACGATCATCATTGTCCTTTTTGTTATCTTTTTTATTGCTCAGGCCTTTAAAATACCCAGCGGTTCGATGAAAGATTCTCTTCTTGTCGGAGACCACCTCTTTGCCAAAAAATTTGCCTACGGTATTTCAACACCGCATATCCCCTTTCTCGAGATCCCTCTTGTTCCGGGAACCGATGGTCATATCCTAGACGGTGACACTCCAAAGCGAGGCGACATCGTCATCTTTCGCTATCCCAATGATACCAAAATGCATTACGTCAAACGTTGCGTAGGATTACCGGGAGACGAGCTGTTTCTTGCCGATAAAGTTCTCTATCTTCACCCACATGAAGGGAATGAATACGCAAAAAAAGCGTTTCCCAACTACGAACTCATCGATATTGACGGCAAACTTTGGGTAAAAGATCCCTACACCAAAGAACACGAAGGGATACATCACGATGACCATATTGTTGACAATGGGATGTGCCCCACGGAAATCTTCAATACAAGCTCCGTAATTGTCCCGGAAAAAGAATATTTTATGATGGGTGACAATCGTGATCATTCCAATGACAGCCGTTTCTGGGGCTCGGTTCCCTACGGCTTAATCGAGGGGACACCGTGGTTTGTCTATTTTAGTATTGATGCCGATTATAAAGTACGATGGGACCGTATCGGAAAAACCCCAACCGATTTAGAGCAAGGCGGGATCCTCAAACGGGCACAAGATCAGCGAATCATAGAAGACGCAAACGATTATGAACTCTATTGATTTTACCGGGATCTTCGCATCCATCATCGCGCTTCTCATAGCGATTATCGGTCATGAGATAATGCACGGCTGGATTGCTTTCAAATACGGAGATACAACCGCCAAAAATGCCGGCCGTCTCAGTATCAATCCCCTCGTTCATATCGATCCTTTTGGCTCAATATTGGTCCCTTTGATGACCTATTTTATCCCTATGTTATTAGGTGCATCCAGTGGATTTTTATTTGGCTGGGCAAAACCGGTTCCGGTAAATATGCAAACCGTTATTCGCAAAGGCGGTTATAACGCCGCGATGCAAGTGAGTCTGGGTGGAATCGCCTACAATCTTTTTTTGGCAACACTTTTTTCGATTATCCTTACAAACATTTACACACCGGATACCAAAGATAGCTTTATTGTCGCTCTTTCATGGTCGTTGGTGCAAATCAATATTGTACTGGCCGTTTTAAATTTTCTCCCTATTCCGGGGTTTGACGGGGCACACTTTTTAAGCTACCTTAGTTTGAAATTCAAAATATACAAACTTGCAGAATTTTTGGCTAAAGCCGAACCTTATGGGATGATTGTTATCATCATCATACTTGTTACCCCGCTGAAGATTCCTCTTTTGGTGTGGCCAACTCAAACTCTATTGCAATTACTGCTAAGCTAAGGAAAAAGAATGAAATTCTACATCGGAACCGATCACGCAGGTCTTGAAATGAAAAACTTTACGGTAGATCTTTTACGCCAAAAAGGTCATGAAGTCATCGATCTAGGTCCTTACGATAAAGATCGAGTTGATTATCCTGACTATGCCGTAAAAGTATGTGAAAGCGTTCTGGCCGATACCGCATCTCAAGGAATTTTGATCTGCGGTTCAGGCATAGGGATGTCCATGGCAGCCAATCGCTACCACGGGATCCGTGCCGCACTGTGCCATGATGCCTATACTGCCTCCGTCGCACGGGGACACAATGATGCCAATATTTTGTGCTTTGGCGAACGCATAGTGGGTCAAGGGGTGGCGGAATCGATTTTGGATGCATGGATCGCCGGAACCTTTGAAGGCGGTCGTCATTGCGGCAGGGTCGATAAAATAGAAGCAATTGGAGCATAACGTATGTTTTTAGAATGGTCACTTCTCACTATTGTCACAATAGGAGCTCTTTTTTTCTTGGTTAAAATGTTTTACTTTCGAAGTATTACCGTCAAAGAACAACGCTCAAGTGAAATGATGAAGCTCACCCTTAAAGAAGCAGAAATTCTAATACGAAAATACCAAATTCAACTCCAACGTGCACTGGGGAATGTGGATATTTTGAGTGAAGAGCTGAATAATTTGCGAAATGAAGTCAAAATGCTCAAACAGCGCAATTCAAAGCACCGTATCGATACCGATCGGCTTCAAGGGAAAATTCGAGAGCTTGAAGGGCGTATTGACGCACTTATTTAAAGTGCACGCAAAAAAATAGCTTCCTTCTGGCTACGCTCACGTCTAAAGCACTCAATCTTGTCCGTTTGAGGCAAAAATTTTTAATAAAGGGATTTCATGACATTGACATTAGAAGAAAAAACGATTTTAAATAATTCCATTCGTGATATTCCTGATTTTCCAAAACCGGGGATCATCTTTAAAGACATCACGACCTTGCTAGCGGATAAAGAGGCTTTTAAACTCCTTATGAAACATCTTTGTGATCGCTACAGCTCCTATGATCTGACCCACATTGCCGGTATTGATGCACGCGGTTTTATTTTTGGGGCGGCTCTTGCTCAAATGCTTGGCGTCGGTTTTGTCCCCATTCGTAAACGTGGGAAACTCCCCTACACCACCGTTTCCGAAAAATATTCGTTGGAATATGGGTTTGATGAAGTCGAAATTCATATCGATGCATTTGCCCCTTGTGAAAGCCCTCGTGTTTTGCTGATCGATGATTTGATAGCCACCGGCGGAACTGCATTTGCAGCTGCCAATCTCATCAAAAAAGTGGGTGCCAACTGCGTCGAAGCCTGTTTCATTATGGGATTGGATTTCCTAGAGGGCCAATCAAAACTTAAATCTTTAACACCCGTTTATACCGTCATTGGAGTTGATTAATGTACATCCCTAAACCCTCAAAATTTGATCCCGTTGAAGGACATTTCGGCATTTTTGGCGGACGCTACGTCCCAGAAACCCTTATGCCCGCTCTATTGGAACTCGAAGAAGCTTATAATAAAATCCGTTTTGACGAAACATTCTGGAAAGAAGTCGATGGGTATCTTACCGATTACGTCGGTCGCCCGAGCCCCTTGTATTATGCCGCGAATCTATCTGAAGAACTGGGAGCAAAGATCTATCTCAAACGGGAAGATTTAAATCATACCGGAGCGCATAAGGTCAATAATGTGATCGCGCAAGGGCTTATGGCCAAACGTTTGGGCAAGAAAAAAGTCATTGCAGAGACCGGTGCCGGACAGCATGGCGTGGCTACGGCTACCATCGCGGCATTACTGGGTTTAGAGTGTGAAGTGTTCATGGGTGCCAAAGATGTTGAGCGTCAAGAACTCAATGTCTTTCGAATGAAACTCTTAGGGGCTAAAGTCCATGCAGTACAAAGCGGTTCTAAAACCCTCAAGGATGCCATGAACGATGCGATTCGTCATTGGGTGACGCATGCACGTGATACCTTCTACATCATCGGTACCGTTGCCGGTCCGCATCCCTACCCTATGATGGTGCGTGATTTTCAGGCGATCATCGGATGTGAAGCACGCGCTCAGATTCTGGAAAAAGAAAAACGTCTTCCGGATTACGTCATCGCCTGTATCGGCGGAGGGTCCAATGCGATCGGAACATTTCAGCACTTTTTAGAAGATGAAGAGGTTCGCTGTATCGGTATTGAAGCGGGCGGACTGGGAGTCGAAACCGACAAACACGGATGTTCGCTTCTAAAAGGCCGTCCGGGGGTATTGCACGGCCAAATGAGCTATCTTCTCCAAGATGATGATGGACAAATCCTCGAAGCACACTCCATCTCAGCGGGATTGGATTATCCGGGGATCGGGCCAGAGCATGCTTTTCACAAAGACAATAAAACTGTGAGTTACGACAATATTACCGATCAAGAAGCACTCGATGCATTCGTATGGCTCAGCCGTGCCGAGGGCATTATCCCTGCATTTGAAAGCGCACATGCCGTAGCCTATTTGAAAAAAATGCCCGATATTAAAGACAAGCTTATCATCGTCAACATCTCCGGCCGCGGGGATAAAGATATGATGCAAGCCAAACAACTTTTAAATTTCGATAACTAAGGGATTAGAGTGGAGCACTTATTTATTGAATGGCTAAAAGAATACGGGTACATTGTCCTCTTCGGTTGGAGTATTTTAGAAGGAGAGCTGGGTCTCGTAATGGCCGGGATCATGTCCCATACAGGCGATATGAATATATTTATGGCAATCATCGTAGGTGCTTTGGGCGGATTTGTCGGGGATCAGATCTATTTTTATATTGGCCGCTACAACAAAAAATACATCCATGACAAACTCCGGTCTCAACGTCGTAAATTTGCCATCGCCCATTTGTTACTGAAAAAATACGGATGGCCATTGATCTTTGTTCAACGCTATATGTACGGCATGCGTACGGTTATCCCTATGGCCATAGGTTTGACCAAATATTCAGGACGTCAATTTGCCATTATCAATTTTATCAGTGCCCTCTTTTGGGCAGCACTTACTATCATTCCTGCCTATTATTTCGGTGAACAATTGTTGGCTATTTTGGCATGGATCAAGTCCCATTGGTATCTTGCTATTCCGCTTGTACTGACTATTTTTGGTTCCATTACTTTTATTTTTAAACGTATTGAAAAAAACTTTTTGGAGAAACGCCGTGAACGTCAAAATCGTTAATCAACCTCTTGGACAAATCAATGCCGACCTGACAGTGGAATTCGTCACACCTGCGCAGCTCGAAACTCATCCTCATACTGCACTCTTAAAGCAAGCCGGATTTAAAGCCGACCTTGAGCAGCTATGCGCTTTGCATGAGCACCGTCTTCTGGTGTGCGGTATCGACAACAGCGCGAGCGACGAACTTTACCGATCCGCTATGGCCGCAGCGATCCGAAACGCAATGAACTACGGCTATAGAACCCTTAAAGTCGCGCAATATACACAGAAATCTTTTAAAGCATTGATCGAGGGTGTACTTTTGGGAAGCTACCGATTTGAAGCCTATAAATCGGAGCCTAAACCCTCTTCTCTAACAGAAGTTATCTTCAGCAATGAAAATCATGACGGCAGTGGTAACGCAATTGATGAATTGGAAGCAATTCTCAAACAAACGACGATCATTGCCAAAGCCACCAACTTCGTCCGCACTTTGGTCAATCAAACGCCTGATGATATGACACCGCAGCAGATGGCTATTACCGCAGATACATTGGCGAAAAACAATAATCTCGAATGTACCATCCTCGACGTAAATGGGTTAGAAGATGAAAAAATGTTTGCTATGCTCTCCGTCGGACGCGGTTCAGCCCACCCTCCCCGTCTGATTCACCTCGCCTACAAACCTAAAAATCCGAAACGTGTCATCACCCTAGTCGGAAAGGGTCTCACCTATGACAGCGGCGGATTAAGCCTCAAAGCGGCCACCTCAATGGTGACGATGAAGATGGACAAAGCGGGCGGATGTGCTGTAATGGGGATCATAAAAGCGGTGAGCGAACTGAACCTCGATATCGAAGTCCACGCGTTTGTCGGAGCCGTTGAGAACATGATCAGCGGCAACGCCTACAAACCCGATGACGTTCTCCGTGCTAAAAACGGCAAAACGATCGAAGTACGCAATACCGATGCCGAAGGTCGCCTCGTCCTCGCCGATGTACTCGGCTATGCACAAGAGTACGTCAAAGCCGATTACCTCTTCGACTACGCTACTCTCACAGGTGCGTGTATGGTTGCTCTTGGGCCGTATACGACAGGGGTTATGGGGCATAATGAGTCACTCAAACAAGAGTGGCTGAGTGCGGCAGACGCGAGCGGCGAATATTGCGGTATTTTGCCGTTCAACCGCCATCTCAAAAAACTGATCAAAAGCGACCTCGCCGATGTCTGCAACGTCTCGTCTAAACCCTACGGCGGAGCGATCACCGCCGCATTGTTTCTCGATAACTTTATCGATGAGGATATGAAAGAGAAATGGGTTCATTTCGATATCGCAGGTTCTGCCTACACCGAGAGCGCATGGGATGTTCATACCTATGGCGGTACGGGCGCAGGGGTACGTATGAGTATGGAATGGCTACTAAAATTAAACACACAAGGAAATAATTAATGGGATTATCAATCGGACTCGTAGGACTACCAAACGTCGGAAAATCAACTACTTTTAACGCACTCACCAAAGCACAAAATGCCGAAGCGGCTAACTATCCGTTTTGTACGATTGAGCCGAATAAGGCTACCGTTCCCGTCCCGGACAAACGCTTGGATGCATTGGCAAAGATCGTTAATCCGGAACGTATTCAATATTCCACCCTTGATTTCGTGGACATTGCAGGACTGGTTAAAGGGGCAAGCAAGGGGGAAGGTTTAGGAAATAAATTTCTCTCTAATATCCGTGAAACCGAAGTTATTTTGCAGATCGTCCGCTGTTTTGAAGATGACAACATTGTGCATACCGAAGGACGAATTGATCCTTTGAGCGATGTTGAGATTATAGAAAGCGAATTGATTCTTGCCGATATCGAAGTCCTCACCAACCGTATTGAGCGCCTCAAAAAACAAGCCAAAAATGAAAAAGATGCCGTCGTCATGCTGGCATTTGCAGAAGAGCTCGCTGAATTTTTGGGTGAAGGCAATCTTGCCCGTAATTTTCCAAAAGCGGACAGTGACATGTTTGAACAGCTCAATCGTGAAATACGTCTCTTAAGTGCCAAAGAGATCATGTACGGTGCAAACGTCGATGAAGACGGACTGACCGAAGACAATGCTTTTGTCATGGCCCTCAAAGAGCATGCGGCAAAAACGGGATGCGAAGTCATCAAGCTTTGCGCCAAGATCGAAGAAGAACTCGTCGAGCTCGAAGACGATGAGAGAGATGAGTTTTTGCGTGATTTGGGCGTTGAAGAATCAGGATTAGAACAGATCATCCGCAAAGGGTTTGATAAACTAGGGCTTATGAGCTATTTCACCGCCGGTGTCAAAGAAGTACGAGCATGGACCATCCGTAAAAATTCTACCGCACCCAAAGCTGCCGCGGCGATTCACAACGATTTTGAAAAAGGATTTATCCGTGCCGAAGTGATCGGATACGATGATTATGTCGCATGCGGAGGAGAAAATAAATCCAAAGAAGCAGGTAAAATGCGTCTAGAAGGAAAAGAATACATCGTTCAAGACGGTGATATCATGCACTTTCGATTTAACGTCTAAGCCTCTAAAGGAGCTTAGCAATCGTTTGAGCGTAGCGGACACTGTCACCGATTGATAGATTGGTTGATTCTACCATCCCAGGCTCCGCCAAAAAGATGATGGTTGATCCCATCATGAAACAGCCTAGATCATCCCCTTTTTTGAGATGAAGATTTTCATATTCATACGTACCGCCCAAACCGGTATTGGTTTGAATACGTGGCTCAAAACTTACCTCCATTTTCCCGACGTTTAAAGCACCCACCAATACCAGATAAAAAAGCTTACCATTTGTACTGATACACTCCAAAACAACACGTTCATTTTCGATAAACAAATTGACTTTTCGCTTCAATGTCGGAATATTGACCGGATAGAGTTTTCCTGCGATGTGAACTGCTTTCGTCACTTGCATGTCCAAAGGAACGTGATAACGGTGATAATCGCGCGGTGAGAGATAAAAATTAATATAATCTCCATTATGCAGCTTCTTTTTATTCGCATCGGCAATATTGTCACCCAAAAAATCATCGACACTGTAGCGCATCCCTTTGATTTGTAAGGCCGTATTCCCCATCATTACACCTAAATCCGTTACCAGTGAATCGCACGGGCTGATCAGATCATTTGGATCGGTTGAAAAAACTCGAGGAACATTTAAATGTCGGGTAAATAGGGCATTGAGGGTATCGTACAATTCGGGAGCATTAAACTCACTCATATCCAATCCCATCATCGAAACATAGGCGCGATTGATACGATTCTGCAACGATTTGGAATGTTGTTTGGAGGCAAATTTACCGAAAGCTCTTGAGAGTGATGACGTGATATGCTGCTTCATTCTTCCTCCTGGCTTTCATCGTTTTGTATTTGACGCTTGGCAATCTCTTCGATCAGTACCGTAGCGTAACACCCTTTTGGGAGGGTAAAATGCAGCTCAAACCATGCTTCATTCTCCTTGTATTCCCCTTCAACCTCTTCGGGATAAATCCATCCGTAACGACGTGCTCCGTCGATCCCTTTTTCGATCGTATCAAACTCTTCTTCGATGGTTCGTGCCAATCCCTCGGCTCGTGTTGCACGCTTACCGCTGAGTAATCCGCTTACCGAAATGTCGTGCTTGTTAAACCGCTCTATCTCTTCTTCACTTTCATAATGGAACAATTTGCCGTAAGGGTAATGCATCATGACATCACCGTGAATAAGCTTAAATGGGTGTTTTTGTCCTTTCATAAGGGCCAACTCTTCTTTGGGTAGAGTGAGGACACTGCTTAATTCTTCTACCGTGAAACTTTCTACCATTTTCGAGATTTGTATACGGCGGCTCAACCATGAATTGAAAAGATAACTTTGATATGAATTAATATAAAACTGATTCAGCTTTCGATTTTTCTCTTTCAGCGTCCCCTCGAGAATCGCTTGTCCCTTTTTGTAATTTTCTCCATCAAGTCCAAAACGTTGAAATCCGAAATAATTGGGCATCCCGTTCTTCTTGATCATTTTTAACGCTTGAGTAATTTTCATGGCCGATGTCGGATTGACTTTTTTGAGACGTATAAAAAATCGATTTCCCTTAAGATGGCCAATGCGGATTTTATTGTTATGATATTGCTTTTCAAGGATTTTTATCCCTTCATGTTCAAAATTTTCCAACATAGGCTCAAATTTTTTAGGAAGCGAGATGTATTGTTTGGTTTGAGCATTTTTGTCTTTCAGCCCTGCATATCCGATATCTCGGCTTTTTATCCCCAAGTGGTTACTGAATATATCCACCATTTGCCATGTTGAGAGATTTTTCTTCCGTACATGCAAAACTAAGTGCTCCCCTTCTCCGCTAAAAGGATAAAGCGGGATCTCATCAACGACAAAATCGCGCGCGCTTTGCCGAAAGTGAAATTCGATGACACTGTGGTCTAAATAATATTGACGTTCCATAAAGTAACTCCTAAAAATGATGACGCTTGCAACGATTGAACATCCGTCCTCGCTTGGCCGTTCCCACGATGTGCAACGGGGTTCGAGTCAATGCTGACAATCGTTCTAGCTTTTTTTTGTGACGTGGTTCAAATGCAATGAGCATTTCATACTCTTCACCGCTGCACCCCATGTTTTTTTTCATAGGTTTGTCCCAATGAACTCCCAAACGGTTGGCCGAACACAGTTTTTCAAGATCACTGTAAAGACCATCTGAAAGATCCATCCCGCAACGCAAGGCCGGGCGTGATTTTGAAATAAATTTTTGTCGTAATACCGGTTTAACAAAACGGCTCTGACGATTCACCGATCCCCCTGCCATCAAATAGTGCAAATGGCGAAGCGAATCTCCGATTTTTCCCGTATAAGCGATCATGTCGCCTACTTTGAGCCCTTTTCGCATCAAAGGTGTTTTACTCTTTGAGACGATCGTGATTGAGATATCCAGCTTGACATTACTGATCGTATCACCGCCGATAATCTCTACCCCAAATTCACTCGCGCAAGCACGCAGACCGCGAGATAATTCACTCATATCTTGAATACTCATCGTCTTGGGCATTGCTGCGCCTACGAGAGCGTACAGCGGCACCGCATTCATGGCAATCGCATCCGAGATATTAACGATCATCGCTTTATAACCGATTTGAAAATAAGAGAGCCATTGGCGCTTAAAGTGTACATTTTCAAAAAAAATGTCTTTACTGTAAACCCATTCCCCCAGTACGGCTCCGTCATCGCCGATATGGGATTTTTTTTGACTCATCAGGTTGATAAAATGGCTTTCTGTATTCACGTGTGACCTAATGTGTACATCTGTAAATATGAATTATAGGCTATTTGATGTTATCCTACGGTTAAGCCGATTTTTATTATCCCATAATGTTAAAATTCTATGCTAAAATTCACAATCAACGCACTATTTTATACCGAAGGGTCATTATGAAACTTTCCATTCGACAAATCTTTTTTAATCTGAAAATAGCATTGATCATACTTGGACTTACCGTTACGGTACTGACGGTCCAGCTGATCAATATTTCTCAATATTCCGATCGTTTGTCCGCCTTAAAAAATCAGCATGTATTGATCAAAAAAATCACCGCCACCAATCTGGATGATACGGATATGGCGGCTATTGCCATTAACAGCGACCTTGAAGAATTGAAATTATTTGAAAAACTTTCAAAGAAAGAAGCACTCCTTGATCCCATCGTCGCATCCGGAAAGGAGATGGAATCTCTTAGCCGTACACTCAGCACAACGTCGGATAATTTTCAAGAATCAGTCCTTTTTTGGGCTGAATCCATGCGTAATTCCAGAGAGTCGATGTATGCACGTATGATATTGGCACGAAATCTTTATCTGGTCGACATTGATCTCATGATTGATTATCACATACAGCTCATAAGCGAGTCCATATCCAGAGCAAAAACAACGGTTTTTATCCTCTTTTTCCTTGGTCTGCTTACGTTTTTCTTTTATCGATGGCGCCTAAATCAAATCTATCGTGATATCAATAAAGCCTGTGCCGTTGATACCAATGGAAACAGACCTGAAGTAATGACAAATGAGTTGGATTTCATTGTCAGACGATTGTCTCGCAGAATGCCTGCTGCCAATACAAACCTGGCATTGCTAAATCCCATAAGCGGCATTAATAATGAAAAAGGGATGCTCACTCTCTATAATGCAAAACGAAATGCAAAGCCCTCCGGAACTCTTTTTATGACACTTTTTGAAATTGACAAACACGATGAACTCTCCTCTAAGCTTTCACAAGAAGAGATGGGGGATATGTATAAAAAAATTGCTGAGATTTTATCCATGTATGAACAGCCTCATGACATCATAGGACATCTTGAGAATAACGCTTTTGTCCTTTTAATGATGCGAAATTCAAAAGATAATGCATTGGCTGATGCAGAGAAGATCGTGGCTTCTATTCACGATTCGATTTTCCCGACACAGCAAGGGAATATAAAGATCACCGTAAGCGGAGGATTGCTCTTGAAAATTCCATCCAAATCACTCGAAGATGCTATAAGCGATGCTGGAAAAATTGTAACAAAAGCGAAAGAATCAGGCGGAAATCGTATCGCTCAGCTGCGCGATGGGATGGACATGTTCCAATAACCCCCTCTTCTTGTTACCTTTTTGGACACTTAATCTCTTATCAATCTTCTTCTTTCCCCTCATCCCCTTTTTAATTGTATGCAAGAGTTAGAACGCTATAATCACTACCAACTTATGCCAAAATTTTGGTATTCGAAAATATTCTCTATAAGGATGGTGTATGAGTATTCCCGTTCATACGTATGATGCGATTATTGTTGGTGCTGGCTTGGCCGGATGTGCCGCAGCTCGCGAATTGCAAAAAGCTGGTAAAAAAGTAGCCGTTATCACAAAACTACACCCGTTACGCAGCCACTCAGGTGCTGCACAAGGTGGCATCAATGCTGCTTTTAGTGATGCAGACAGTGTTGAACTCCATGAATTTGATACCGTCAAGGGTTCAGACTACTTGGCGGATCAGGACGTTGTTGAGTTTATGTGCCAAAGAGCCCCAGAAACCGTACGCTGGATTGAGCGAATGGGAGCGGCATTTAGCCGTAATGCCGATGGTACAATCGCACAACGCCCTTTTGGCGGACAATCTTCACCACGTGCCTGTTTCGCAAAAGACCGTACTGGACTCACCCTTCTTCAAACCATCTATGAGCAGGCATTCCGCGAGGGTGTCGAGTTTTGGGATGAATGGTATGTTGCGGATCTTCTTTATGCTGAGGGGAAAGTTTACGGTGTCAGTGCCTACAACATTCGCAACAGCGAAAAAGCGATTTTCAATGCGAAAGCAGTTATGTTTGCGACCGGCGGATACGCCCGTGCTTTTAAAATCAATTCAAATGCCCATGCCAATACCGGTGATGGCCTTTCATTGGTAGCACGTCATGGCCTTCCTCTTGAAGATATGGAATTCGTACAATTTCATCCATCAGGACTTTCAGGAAACGGTGTTCTGATTTCCGAAGCGGCACGCGGCGAAGGCGGGAAACTTCTTAACTCACTGGGTGAGCGCTTTATGGAAAAATACGCCCCGAATGCAATGGAACTCGCATCTCGTGACGTCGTTGCCCGCGCTATCATCCAAGAGATCCGTGAAGGACGCGGTGTAGGCCCACGTAAAGATGCCGTCTACATCGATCTTGTCCACTTGGGCAAAGAGAAGATCATGGAACGCTTACCGGAGCTTCGTGACCTTGCGATCACCTTCTTGGGTCTTGATATGATCAAAGAGCCTATTTTGATCTCTGCTACGGCACACTACTCTATGGGTGGTATCCCGATGGACAAACTCGGACACGTTCGTAAGAACAACACAGAGTTTGTCGAAGGTTTCTATGCCGCAGGCGAGTGTTCATGTTCAAGCGTGCACGGTGCGAATCGTTTGGGTGCCAACTCGGTTCTCGAAGCGTTACTCTTTGGCCGTTTTGTCGGGAAGACAATGGTAGAAGAAGTCGATGGGATCTCGTTGCACAAAGCAACATCGGAAGATGCAGCACGTATGAATGATGAGATCAACTGGGTACTCACCAACCATGGACAAGAGTCTGTTTCATCATTGCGTGATGAATTGCAAAGCTCAATGACCGACAATGCAGGTGTTTTCCGTACGGAAGAGACGTTAAGCAAGCAAATGGTCATTATCGAAGAGTTGCAAAAACGTTATAAAAATATCAGTATCAAAGACAAATCAAAAATATTCAATACGGAACTCCAAGAAGCCATAGAATTTGGACACATGCTGGATTATTCACTCTTTATCGTTGCCAGTGCACTTGCCCGTAAAGAGAGCCGTGGAGCACATTTCCGTGAAGATTTCCCAACACGTGATGATGAAAAATTCTTGAAACACACCATGGCATACATGGATGAAAATGGCAAACTTACTCTTGATTACATGGATGTCACACTGGGCCGTCATGAACTCAAAGCTAGATCATATTAAGGATGACAACTATGGATGCACTTACATCACAAAAGGTGACGTTTAAGGTTTTTCGTTTTAACGAAGAGACCGACTATCTCCCTTATTACAATACTTATACATTAGACGTGACGCACGAAGAAGTTGTCTTGGATATTCTCAATCGTATCAAATGGGATCATGACGGCAGTTTGTCGTATCGTCGAAGCTGCCGCCACGGTATTTGCGGTATTTGTTCTATCAAAGTCAACGGCAAGGGCATTTTGGCATGTAAATCACGTCTTTTTGAACTTATCGAGCTGTTTGGAAACGAACTGACGATTGAGCCATTGAGTACGAAGCGCGCTATCAAAGACTTGATTATTGACAAAAAAGATTTTTGGGACAAACATGCCGAGGTCAAGCCATTTTTGACGGGCGAGATTGATGAAGCACCGGTAAGTGAACATTTGGTCAGTCCTCATGATGCTGAAAAACTTCTCGAAGCCGATTATTGTATCCAATGCGGAGCCTGCCACTATTCATGCCCTGCCGTTGAGATCAATGATCAGTTTATGGGACCTGCGGCATTTGCAGCAGCGTACCGATTCTCTGCGGATGTCCGTGATGAGTCTTCCTTAGAACGTCTCCATCTGACCAACGAAGAGGCAAGCGGTGTTTGGGATTGTGTGAAATGTATGGAGTGTGCGCAAGTATGTCCCAAAGATGTCAATCCGATCGAAAAAATCACGAAACTTCACAACATGATATTTGAAGCCAACATTGCGAAAAACAATGTGGCAACACGTCATGCGGTAGGGTTTGCGCATTCAATAGAAAAACACGGTCTGCTTGATGAAGGCGAATTGGTACGTTATTCCGAAGGGAATATCGGCGTACTGAAACATCTTCCGGAAGCCTTTGATATGTGGAAAAACGGCAAAATCGTCATGCCATGGAATATGCCAAAATCTGCCAAGCACGATGAAATCAAAAAATTGATGAAATCTTCATCAACTGTAAAATTCTAGGAGTTTAGAGATGGAAAAATTAAAATACGCACTTTACACCGGTTGTACAGCACGTGAAAGTACTCCTGAGCTTCTTAAATCAACATTGGCGATTGCGGATAAACTCGGAATCGAACTGGTATTACTCGACGAAGCATCCTGCTGCGGCGCTTCTCACCTCCAAGACTATGATGATTTTTTATCCCTCGTTCTCAATGCGCGTAACATTTGTTATGCAGAGAAATTGGGTCTTACGATGGTGACTATCTGTAACACGTGTCAGCTCAATACGGCAATGACCAAGCATCGTCTGGATACCAATCCGGAGCTCAAAGCCAAAGTCAATGTCAAACTTGCCGAAGTTGGTTTGGAGTATAAAGGGACATCCGAAGTCACCCACTTTTTGTACGCACTCATCCAAGATTATGGCTTGCAAAAACTCTCAAAAATGGTCAGCGTACCCCTTAGCCAATTCAACATCGCCCCGTTTTACGGGTGTCACAATATCCGCCCATCCGAGCTTCAAAACCTCTCAAACGGCGGTGAAAATCCGTATAATCCAACCTCTCTTGATGATCTTATCATCGCCTGTGGCGGTGTTACGGTTGATTATGCTGAGAAAAATAAGTGCTGCGGCTTCCATGCGGAACTTCAAGCACCCCATACTGCTGCGGTATTGACAGGAAATGCACTCTCAGGGGCAATGGATGCAAACGCAGACTGGATGGTAACCCCCTGCCCGCTTTGTCATCTCAAGCTCGATGTTCAACATCACAATGCGTCCAAAGCAATTGGTCGTGAAGTCAAACTCCCTATTTTGCACATGCCGCAAATGGTTGGGCTTGCACTTGGATGTACTCCAGCTGAATTAGGACTCAACCACCACGTTACCAAAGTCAATTTCATTTAACTTCTTCTCCCTTATGGGGGGATAACTTCAGCCAAAACAATTTCTTTTCATTTTTTTCCTTATACAAAGCGGTTCCAACATAAATACTTGTCATAATTGGTTAATTACCGTATAATAAAGAAACATTAAGGCGGTCCATATTGAATAAAGTTTATTTAGCAAAACAAAAAATTTTTAACAAAAAAAATGAAGTTATTGCCTATGAACTGCTCTTCAGAGACCATCAATTCGGGATAAAAGACTTTCCATCCAATATCAAAGCAACATCCCAAGTCATCTTAAATACACTTACCAATATCGATACCGATGAATTGCTTGGAGACAGCGGAACCGCGTTTATCAATCTTGATGATCTTGCTTTCACGTCTGGGATTATCGATACATTGGATAAAAAAAGATTTGTTTTAGAAATATTAGAGACTATTGATTTAAATCCAAAAACGATTGTAAATATTCAACAGTATCATAAAAGAGGCTTCCAAATTGCCCTTGATGATTTTGATTGCAGTGCTGAGATGATTAAAAAATTCACACCCATATTCAAATACATTCATATCATCAAAATGGATGTTCAAGCGGCAGAAGAGTTAAACTTAAAAAACGTCATGGCCAAATTTAAAAAGATGGGAATGACCGTACTCGCTGAAAAAGTTGAGACAGCAGAAGAGCATAAAAAGTACATAGCTATGGGATTTGACCTATTTCAAGGATATCATCTTCACAAACCTGAAGTGATTGAAATCGATCGATTTAAAGATGCCACACAAATTGTAATCTTAAGCTTAATAAAATTGATTCGGGACAATGAGGACACATCAAAGATCGAATCCTATATCAAACAAAGAGCGGATCTATCCTATAAATTGATTAAATTTATTAACAATCAAGCGAGCTTTGAAACGAAAATCGAATCCATTACACAAATCATTACACTTCTGGGGAGAAATAGACTGTTGCGATGGCTCCTATTGTATCTTTATGCTGAACTCTCCAATAATCCAGTTTCAGAAGCGATCATGAGCATCGCCATCAAACGAGCTGAAAAAATGGAAACAGACGCACTGCCTAACGAAAAAGACAAAGCCTATCTTTCCGGTATGTTTTCAATGCTGGATTCCCTTTTTAATACGGATATAAAAACGGTGATGAAAAATTTGAATTTGGATAAAGACATTACCGATCTTGTCATTTCGAAAAAAGGGAAATTTTTATCCAGTTTCAATAAAGCACAACACTCTGAAAGAGAATATTTAAAAAAATTGGTGTGCAACAACTTTGATAAGATCGACATTACGTCAATTATCTATGCGTTAGAACTAAATAAGATTCATATTGATAAGGATATGTTGTAAAATTCTATGGCACGCTTAAGGCACACTCTCAAAAAGAAGCCTTATAGAAGCCCATAAATAGGCGGTTTAACTGAGTTAGGCACACAATAAGCCGGGTTCTGGATTAGTGATAATTAATCTACTGCACTGATTGCTCAGTGCCTCTAGCGAAACAATAGCGATGTAGGACGCTAACCATCTGTTTCTTGCTGCGCGGTTGGGTTTACATAGCTCTCATAGTTACCTATGAGACTGGTGGGCTCTTACCCCGCCGTTTCACCCTCACCTCTTTACGAGGCGGTCTACTCTCTGTTGCACTGTCCCTCATGTTACCATGGCCATCCGTTAGATGGAACCGTGTCCTACAGCAGCCCGGACTTTCCTCTTAGACGTAATGTCCAAGCTATCACCTGTGTACCTACCGTATTATAGAAAATATTTAATTAAAAGCTCCTCTAAATGATCAGAGAGATGATTTAATGATTCTGTGTGTATTGGGTCAAATCGTCGATTATAGAGGCTTGGTTAAGCGGATGGGTGGTATAGATATTGATAAGGGTTAGCTTTCCGTCTTTTTCACGCTTTATCAAATAAATGTGATCGGAGTGATCCAATTCAAATGAATCATCGATTCTTTTAGAAAAATAGACGTTAAGCTCTTTGTCTATTCCCGATAATTCTTTTTCTGTCAGATAGACGCCTATAAAATTAGCATTAAAAACCTTTGCAAACTGATCCGGTTGGTCTTGGGAGACTTTTGGAAGTAAATTAACAAAAATCAAATCGACGAAGGGTTCAAATTTAGAAAAAGCATCCGAGGAATAGAAACGATTGAGATTATCAAGAACCGGACTGCACACTTTAACGCACCCGACATATCCATAAAATACGAGCATATATTCTTTTTTGCCCACATTAAGATATTTTGCATCAATGGGTCTCTCAAGAACAACGCTGCTGCTTGGTCCTTGAGCAAAGAGCAAAGTATCGCTCTTTGGAAAAATCGCACTGACAGCTAAAACGGTCAAGAGTGTGAGTGAGATTTTCTTCATCATAAACACAACTTGCCCGTTTTAGTCCGCAAGCCGATAGATGAGCTTACCGGCTAATTCCATATACATGCTCTTTTTAAGCACTTCAATCTCATCCATATTTTCATAGTAGTAATTTTGAATGACTCTATCAAGCATCTCTTCGTCGTGGATTGTCATAAGCATTTTTTCCATAACAGCAAGACGCATGATCACATCATCAAATTCAGCTTGCATCAAATCTTTACTGATTTGGTTTGAAATATCCCAATATTTTGACTTTGGAGAGCCTCCAAAAATATCGTCTTCATCCTCGAATAAAGCATCAAATTTATTCATATCTACTCCTGGGTATCATTTACGAAAGATTATCTAATCGAACATTAATAATTAGATTGAGATTGTCACTACAATAGTTTTATAAAGAAGAAAATTGAAGAATGATTTTCCGCAAAAGCGGAAAAGTGTTATGCCATTTTAGCCATAGCTTCTTTAGCGTATTTTTCACCTAGATCATACGCTTTTAAGTTAGCGGCATGAACTTTTGCAGGTACTTTTGAAAGCATCGTGTCAACAAGAGTTTTCTTATCAAGAGCATTCATCATCGTATTGGCAATAGCAAGTGCAACAACGGATTGAGTGATTACATTTCCTACTTCTTCTTTAGCGATTGTAATAATAGGAATCTCGAAGATCTTCCACATTTTACGATCTTCATCCGTTGGATGGACAAGGTTAGGATCAACAACAATGATTCCACCCGGTTGAACACCATCTTTGAATGAGTTATAAGAAACATTTGCAACGGACAGCATGAAACCAATCTCACCGTCATTTGCATAGGGATAATAAATTTCTTGATCATCTAGCTGAATATCAACAACTGTTGGTCCACCACGAACTTGTGATGTGTATGTTGCTGTCTTTAGGCCTTCACCGCCAGATGCGATTTTTGCAGCTGCAAAAATCTCACCCGCAAGAAGAACACCTTGACCGCCAACACCCGTAAATCTCATTAATGTCTTACTCATCAGCTCTCCTTATATTTTTTTCTCAAAGTCATCTTGCGTAATGTTAGCACGTTTACCTTGGTGTGCATCAATAATATCTTGATACATATCACAGTATTCTCTAACGGTTGTATCTTCTTTTAAGATACCTGTTGGGAAGATATTAAGTTTTTCTTCTTCTGGAAGCTCATTGTATTTCTTAACCGGCATCGTGATGCTGTCAATCCAATTGAGGTTTTCCATCGCAGAAACCATCTTGTTCTTACGACCAAGATTAATGTGACAGTTAGAAAGGATATCAAGGAAAGAGAAACCTCTGTGCTCCATAGCTTTAACAAAGATCTTTTCTAGTTTCTTAGGGTCAAGCATACTCTCACGCGCAACAAAAGAAGCACCCGCAGCAATACCAAGAGCACAAGCATCAAAAGTAGGATCGATATTACCCACTTTTTGAGTCACCGTCCACATACCCTGAGGCGTTGTTGGAGAGGTTTGTGAATTGGTCAAACCGTAGATAAAGTTATTGATAATGATCAACGTCATATCGATATTTCGTCGAGCTGCATGGATAGTATGGTTACCACCGATTGCCAATGCATCACCGTCACCGGCGACACAGACAACAAGCTTGTCCGGGTGCATCATTTTAATACCCGTTGCGAATGCAACCGTACGGCCGTGAGTTGTGTGTACGGTATTAAAGTCTACATACGATGAGAAGCGTCCAGAACAACCGATACCTGAAACAACACAGACATCATCTTGTTTAACACCCATTTTTTCGATAGCACGGATAAATGCTTTGAGAATAACACCATCACCACAACCCCAACACCAAAGTGTTGGCATTTTTTCAAGTCTTAAATATTGGTCATAATTGAATGCCATTAGAATACCTCTTTTACTTTGCTTACAATTTCATAAGGAGAAATTGGACGACCAT
>DASUNE010000195.1:0-19301 GCA_036277315.1 Sulfuricurvum sp. | reverse complement strand
AATCCCTTGTTTGAGATCGCCAACCACGGTACGGCACACAAACCGCTCTCCATCGAGGGAAAAAGTATTTACAGCATCCATGGAACTGCTTCAGCAAAGGAAGTCATCGCCGAAATCCAAGGGAACAATCAAAAAATAGAGAAACTTACCGGGAAACGCCCTGAATTTTTTCGCTCAGGAACGGCCTATTATGATGAGCATGCGGTTAAACTTGCTCATTCTCTGGGAATGGAAATCGGCGGCTTTTCTATTCTAGGGGATGCAGGGGCAACCTTTAGCGCACCAAAAGTAACCCAGCAACTTCTCAATGCCCAAAACGGTGATATTGTTCTCTTGCACATGAATCATCCTGAAGGGGGAACCCGTGAGGGGATAATCGAGGGGATTAATGCGTTGCTAAAAGAGGGGTTTACCTTTCTACGTCTGAGTGATGTGAAAAAAAATCTCGTAAAGATTCCCTGAATATTACTATAAAGGTTAACGCCAATGCGCTTTCAAACACGATAAAGGCCACAAGCTTAATCGTCGCAAAAAAGTTCAATCCAAGGACAATAAAAATAGGGGCACTTTGATCGATTATAAACAGCCCAAACAATACATGAATCAAAAATTGTTTTTGCTTTTCACTGATCGTGGAGATAAACCCTAAAAAATGAAGCGTTCCCATCAGTGCAACGGAGATAAAAAGGGTATGAGGTGCGAGCGTTTCAAGAAGCCCATGGAGTGATTTTTGCGAATAATACAAGGCAATATCGTGAGGATTCCATCCAGCAAGAACAATAAATAATGCTCCCCCTAAAATCGACTGTAAAACGACCAAAGCACTAAATAAAAGGGCCAAAATACGCAAGATTTGATGATGCATTAGAATTTTTTACGGATTAATAAAATCAAAATATCCAACGCACAAATACTCATGAGCAGATGAAAAAAGAAAAACCCTCCCCACGCGACAATGACACCAAAACTCCCTATCCACAATGAACCAATAAGCCCGATTGGGTACAATAACAGTGCGGTAATACCCAAAAAAAGGGCCGTGAGCTTAAATCCCTTGGACCTCGACGTACGAATCAAAAGAGCAGAAATAAGAATAAAAATAAGAATAAGCCCAAAGAGATCCGTATGCAGGGAGAGCAACAAATCGCTCAGGAGAAGAGGTTCGATAAATTCCGCTTCATTTCCCAAAACCGTACTGACCCACATCGCAGGCATCGTTCCAAAATCAATCCCCTTGGCAATTGCATTGAGCACCAAAGCAACGAACAAGAAAATAACCATCCACAACACACTGACATAAAGTGCACGATTATCGATAAGTTTTTTTGAAACAATAAATTTCATGACTTACGGCTTTACAATATCCAGCAATGCCAAAGCGGCACGTGCCCCATCGGTGATAGCACGCGCGGAAAGGGTTGCCCCGGTTGTCGTAGGAATGTCTTGATTGAGCTTGAGCACATTCGCACTGCTTTTTTGATCAAACACATTAAGCCATGTTTTACTCGGCAGATATTCGATGGGCTCATTAAACGCGACGATTTCGATCGATTTGATTTTACCGTCGAGGCCAATGAGATAAAGGGCAATGGCCGTTTTCGTACGGACCTTTTTATTCATCAACACGCCATATCCTATCGTTTTATCTCCGTTTTGTGCGAGATAAAGCCGATAAAGCTTGGAGTCGATTTTTTGCATGGAACGTTTGGAGAGTTCCGCCACTTGAGCATCGCTGAGAATGGTGTTGTGCATCTCAACCGATTTGGCATTGAATGCCCGTTGTGTCAGAGAGAGCGGATCGCCCAATACTTGGGCGAGGCTAAGGGTTGATAATGCAAACAGAAGTAAAACAATTTTAATCAAAAGATAAATCCTAATCCGAGTGAGTAGATTCCTTCATTGGCATACGTGGTTGTATCCGCTGAATTTTCATTGTGACGCAACATATACTCAGCTTTTACTACTACTTGATCGTGAGGAAAGTAGTTTAAACCATAGGTATAACTTGTCGTTGTTCCAAACGATCCCCCATCGACCATTTCAGTCGCCAGATTGTAGTTTTCGTATTGGAAGAACACCGGAAGCCGATCACTCGTTTGCGCAAATATTGGTAAGATATTATACTCTAAATTCACATAACCTCCGCGTGCACTCTCTGGCATATCGGCTCGGTAAGAGTCTGCATGGCTCAAATGGCTTTCGGTGTAGAGCGCACGGACCTTAAACCCTTCATTTTGATAGACAGCATGCACATCAAACAGGTTCATTTGTCCCTCTTCTGATTTTCCTGCTACTTTTGCATTGCCCGCTTTGCCGGTATAACCACTGACTCCCACTTGCAAGCCGTTAATGCCGTTGTAATCCAAGCGTGCGACAACCGCCATGTTGTCCATCCCTTTGTCACTCTCATTTCCGACACGTGCTTTACGAATCCAATCTTTATCCGCCAAAGGGGTTGTAAGGGTAGCGTTGTTCATGTCTAACGCGGTAAATGCCCCTACTTGGTATTCAAAAGTGTCGGTTTTACCGTACACACTGAGTCCTAATTCATGCCATGTGGACGGGATGAGCTGCTTCTCGACATCAGGACGCTGGACGGTATTAAACAATGTCGGCTCATGATAGAGATTCACGTACCCCATCGGAACGAGTTGATGACCGACACGGACGGTTGCCAGCGGATCGAGGATAAAGTCGACATATAATTGTTCAATGGCTACTTGATCGCCATGCTCAAATTCTATTTCGGAATTTAGGATAATGCTATCACTAAATTTATAACCGATATAGGGAATAAATCGATACGTATCGCCGTAAGCATCTTTGGTACTTCCCGCCCCTACGCTGTCATTGTATTTTGAATAATACACCTCTCCATATCCCCCAATAGAAAGAGGATTTTTAGAGTAATAGACCTTGGAAGCCGCAGGGCTCATCCCTTGAATCGCTTTATCCGCATCAATGGCGGTAAATGACGTTTGATTTTGGACATTGATAAGCTCCGAGGTAAGCGTATTGGTTTGTTCCGCTTGTTTTTTGTCATTGGCTTCCAACGTGCTCAGACGTTCGCTGAGAATTTTCAGCTGTGTTTTTAGATCAGAGAGTTCATCCGCTGATAATGCCGTTGTAATTGCCATAGCAGCCGCAGTGCTTAGGAGGAGGTTTTTCATTGGTTATCCTTTTATGATAGTGATTATTAATAGCGAAAGTATAGGTAAAAAAGCTGAGAATAATATTAATATTGAAAATAACTATCATTTACTTAAAGTCGACTCTCTCATGTTACACTTCCATTATGAAATGGATACTATTACTAAGCTTTTTATCTCTATGTGCCTCAGCACAAATGCGCACACAAGTACATATGGGGACATTTATCAAAGTGGATGTCGAGGATATGACACTCAGTGATGCCGTATTTGAAGAATTCGCACTGCTCGATCGGCTGCTATCGACCTATAAAATTGATTCAGAAATCTCACGTCTTAACCGTGACAACGAACTGATCCCCTCTTTAGTTACTCGTGAGATTCTAGAGCACTCTTTAAGAATGTATCACTTAAGCGAAGGTGCTTTTGATATAACCATCGGTTCTCTGACGCATAATGCTTATCGGTTTGGATACACAAATGAACATCTTCCCTCATCCAAAGAGATCGAAGAACAAAGCCGTTTTATCGGAAGTGATGGAATCAAAACAGTCGGCAATAAAATCATCACGATAAAAGGAAGCGTGATCGATCTGGGAGGAATTGCCAAAGGATATGCGGTTGATCGGGCATTGAGATTACTCGAAAACAAAGGAGTCCGCAAAGCAGTTGTTGCCGCATCGGGCGATATTGGGTGTCTCGGAGCGTGCGAAATCACTATCCAAGACCCTTTTCATAGTGATGGGAGTATTGCAAATGTATCTTCGTCGTTAAAACGATTTTCCATAAGCACAAGCGGCAACTATGAGCGCTACATAAAGACAAAAGCCCATAATCACCTCATCAATCCAAAAAGCCATACATCACAACAATGGTTTGCCTCAGTGACGCTTATGGATATGGGAGACAATACACGTCTCGATGCATTAGCAACAGCGGTATCCGTCATGGATGAGCATAAAGCGATTGAGATGCTTCAAAAGCTCAATATTAAATATCTCCTCATTCGCAATGATGGGACAATGATCAAAAGTGACATGCCCCATGGTGTTACCCTCCATTACACGCTATAATCCCACACTTTATTGACAGGATATTTTATGGAAATGGTTCTAATCCTTGCTGTTGCGCTCGCAATGGACTCTGTTGCCGTCTCAATCGCAATGGGCTCAAAGCACAAAAAACTTACGTTGCCTAGGATTCTATTTATTGCCGCGATTTTTGGATTTTTTCAAGGAGTGATGCCTCTGGCAGGATACTTTATCGGGATAAGTTTTACCCAGTATGTACAAGCGTACGATCACTGGATCGCCTTTGTTTTGCTTGTCGGATTGGGTGGGAAAATGCTGTATGAAGCCTACAAAGATGAGTTTGATGAAGAAGTAACGCTTCTCACTAATAAAACACTTATCACCTTAGCGATTGCAACCAGCATCGATGCAATGGCGGTCGGTGTAACCTTTGCCTTTTTGCAAACTGATATTTATACAGCATCCGGGATTATTGCACTGGTAACCTTCGTGCTGTGTTTAGGTGCGGTATACGTAGGGAAAAAACTGGGGTCTCTTCTTGAATCCAAGGCCGAAATACTGGGCGGATTAATCCTTATCACATTAGGATTTAAAATCTTGCTGGAGCATCTTGAAATTCTTTAATGAAGGATTACCATCCGTCAGTAGCATGATTATCATGCTTTGATTTTTTGTAGCGTGCCGCATTGACCCGTTTTTCAAGCTGATTTTGTGCGTAAAAGAGCTCTTCTTTGATGGTTTTGATCTCTTCATCACTGTTGCGAAAATTTAAAATCTTTTGCCCCAGCCCTTCGAGCTCCATGTATTCATCTTTATAAAGCTTAACCGATTCGTTTTTTTCTAAAAAACGAAAGTTCATGTCCACTTTTTGATCGTATTGCTCTTTTGTCGGATTGTCGCTTTTAGCCAGATACGACAATATTCCATTCACAAAACGACCAAGCAGTCGAATGTAACGAAGCCGTTTTGCATTTTCTTCTTTAGGTGCGCCCATATTACCTCAGTTAACTGTATATTGCGTATAATTATATCGATTATTCTACTAAAAGGTTTTTTATGAAAAAATGGTTACTTGCGCTACTTTTGGCAACCACTTCTTTAATGGCAGATTATAGTTCGCAACCCATCGATCAAAAATTGCTTAACTCAAAAATTAAAATTATCGACATCCGAACGCCCGGCGAGTGGAAAACGACCGGTCTTGTTAAAGGCTCTATCCCTATTATGTTTTTTAACGAACAAGGAGAGTATGACATGGATACTTTCTTAAATGAACTCGATAAAAAAGTCAAAAAGGGGGAGCGTTTCGCCCTCATCTGTGCCAGTGGAAGCCGCTCAGCAATGCTGGGAAACCATCTTGGAAACAATATGGGATACAACGTCATCGACCTGAAGGGCGGAATCCAATACGCAATAACTAAAAAAATTCCGATTGAACCCTACAAGTCCAAACCCTAAATGGTCCGTTTTCTTTTTTTCTTCACGGTCCGCTTCATTGCGACTCTTTTCATCATTGCCCTCATCGCCGCTGTCGTGGGAGGAGCTCTTTATTGGCTGTTATCGTAAAAATTCAAGCAACTCAATGTACTCTTTTTCGATTACACCCAGACTGTCCAACATCCTAATCTCATCAATACCTGGATTTTCACTCAAGAACTCTCGTCGCCACTGAATATTATCTTGCAGTTCTTTGAGCCCTGTTGTCAAATATTCGACCATCTGTTCAATTTCAACTCCACGAAGCACCCCGTCTGTGTCTGCTTTGTAAAATAATAGGGGGAAATCTCCCATCTCACCTGAGAAACGAAAATCTTCCGCAATATTGTGAATGATCGCTTTAATCCGCTCACCCTTAATAACTCGTTTAGACATCTTTTTCTCCTCGATTTTTCTTTGCCTATTCTAGTGTTTTTTGGTATAGGAGTTGCTTAGAATAATCATCTATACCCCAAAAGGTACACCCTAATTTATGAAATCCTTGCAGCTCAAAACAAAATTGTTGTATTTGCTGCTGAGTGTAGCGTTTGGGCTTATCGTTGTAGGGCTTGTCGGGTATTTTAATCTGCAAACGATGAAAAAAAATGTGGATACACTTTATTTCGGCTCACTGATTCCCCTGACTGAACTCACTTCCATCAATGCAACCTATCACCACGAGCTTGAGTCAAATGTCTATCGCTGGAGAGAAGGACTTATCAGTGATGAGACTTTGGCCAATAAGATCACACTTGCTCTTGAAAGTACGGACCAAATGTGGGCCAATTATGTATCCCATCACAAACGTCCCGAAGAACTCCCCTATATTCGTTATACCCAAACCAAAATTGAAACCATTAAACGCTACTTCGAGGAGATACGTCTGCTCGCTCTCGATCATACGCGCAGATCTGCTATTTCGGCAACCATCCTCTCGGACAATGTCAGCTCTATTCACAATACCCTCTCAGGACTTATCTCGTATGAGATTGCGGCCGCCGCCCATGAACGTTCCATTCTCATCGCTCACCACCAAAACTCACTGATGCATCTCGCGATTATGCTTGGAGTCATACTCATCGGCGTCATGACCTTTGCGTGGCGCATTTTTATGCAAATCGAATATCAGCAATTACAGCTGATTGATTCATCTCAAGCCCTCAAGCATTTAAATATCAAACTTGAGCAAGCCTCCTATACCGATTCACTGACGGGGATTTTCAACCGTCGATATTTCAATCTGGTCTACGAACGTGAATTCAAACGTGCCTTACGATCCAATAAATCGATAACCTTTATGATGATTGACATCGATTTTTTCAAACAATACAACGATACCTATGGTCATCTTCAAGGAGATATTGCACTGCAAAATGTTGCCAAAACGCTAAGAACATCCTTGCTGCGTCCGGGAGATTTTGTTTTTCGGCTAGGGGGTGAAGAGTTCGGCGTCATCCTCACCGAATCGGACTGTTCCAATACCCGAGAAATGGCGGAAAGATTACGCTTTAATATCGAATCGCTTGGGATGGAACACAAAGGGAATAAAAACAGTAGACTGCTCACCATCTCAATAGGCTCCGTTTGCCTTGTCCCAACCGAGAGTATGAACAATGAATCCCTTTTGCACAGTGCTGATGGCAATCTTTACGCGGCAAAAGAACGGGGACGAAATACCGTTGTCTTTACGACAACCTTATGATTTTGGATTTTTGAAACTAAATCCTAATTTTACAAGCTGCTCACGTATTTTTGGAGAAATATCCCCTTGAAATTCCATCCACCCCTCTTTGTATGCGCCTCCGCATGCGAGCGATTTTTTGAGTGCTGACAGGGTCTTTTGTGCATCACTGTCACTGAGGCTAAAAGGACCTACCAGGGTTACCGTTTTCCCGCGGCGCTTCTCTTTTTGAAACACAAGCCGGTGAGCGGAATGTTCTATGGGAAGGATCACTTTGGAGATTTTTTCTTCATCAACACGCCATCCCTCATCCCAAGAGGGACTCATATCAAAGCTAAGTTTTTGCCCTTTAGCCATTGGATTTTCCGACATACACAAAACGTTTTATTCCATCCTCAAGCACTCCATCAAACATCGCAAGCGGTCGTACCCAAAGACCCTTTTCGCCATACAGCGCACGATAGACAACCAAGGGCTCTTCGGTTTCAGAGTGATGCGCAATGCCGATCACGTCGTACTCATTTCCTTTGTAGTGACGATAACGTCCTGTCTCAAGCACCAACAACCTTTTGAACTAATGCACTGACACCCTCAACCTCAAGTCTTCCGCTGTTTGCCATCATTAAGATCGGATTCATACAATAGCGATTGTTGTCATACACCACGACGATGATCTCATCGCCCTCTTGAAGAAAATTGGTTTCACCAAAATGGGTATAGCGGGTCGCACCAATGCTGATAATAACTTGCTTTGGAAGCCCGGCATCTTTTAGATATTCTGAGACAGGTTCCAAAGGACCCATATTTTGCTGTGTATTGATCTGATTGATCATCCATGCAATGAGTTTATCGTAAAAATAACTGTATCCCGTAAGTTCAACATCTTCGCCATAGCGCATCAGCATTCCGTCGCGTCGTAAAAATGACGCAATGCGGTAGCTGTCCATTACACCGCCCGCTGCAAAATCATCAATAGGGATAAGCGTATCCGATAACCCTTTGGAGCACGCACCCCAATTTTTTTTATGGCTGATTTTTGGAGCTCCCTCGATGCGTAAAGAACAGTCATTATAGGCGCCAAAAAATCGTGGCGCAATGTGGGTCACATGACCTGCTTCATCATACGTCAACTCACAAAGAAGTGCCACTTCAGGCTCAATTTGAACATTACACGGTTCACTGGGGAGGATTATGGTATCACTGCTAAGAGGATACGTCCCTAAAAAGTCGTTTCGATTGGGGATATAAAAGGGAAACATCCCTTTAGGACCGTTAGGATCATCGGTGATGACCTCTTTGAAATCTTCACTCTCTCCCGCTTGTTCAAGATGGAGGGCAAAGTTTCCGGCGACACCAAGACCTAGATACTCTTTATAATGTGCCACTTGCTTTTGCCTCTGCAAACTCTTCATACGATCCGTGGAAATCCGTATAGGTTCCGTCCATGTGCAATTCGATAACACGCCCTGCAAACGCATCGAGGAGTTCACGGTCATGGCTCACACACACGACATTGCCTTCAAATTCGTGCAACGCTTCACCCAATGCAATAATCGCTTCGAGGTCAAGGTGATTGGTAGGCTCATCGAGTACGAGGAAATTTCCCCCCTCCAGCATCATTTTCGAAAGCATCATACGGTGCTTCTCTCCCCCCGAGATCTTCTCTACGCTCTTCTCTTGCTGCTCACCGTTAAAAAGCATCCGTCCTAGACAGTTACGGATTTCCGAAATTTCACGCTTGGGATCATACGCACGAAGCCAATCGTAAAGCGTCCCTGTCCCTTTGATCTTATCGGCGGTATCTTGCGGGAAATAGCTAGGCTCGATCGTCGCTCCCCATTTTACACTGCCGCTGGTGGGCTTGATCTCTTCCATAAGGATTTTACACAACGTTGATTTACCCGCACCGTTGGCACCGATAATCGCTATTTTTTCGCCCGGAGCGATGAGAATGTTGATGTCCGTTAACACTTTCAAATCACCATAGCTATGGTTAATGTTCGAAACAGTCAACGCTTCATCTCCCATTGGACGCTTCGCTTTGAAAACGATACTCGGGTCACGGCGGCTTGATGGCTTGATGTCTTCGATGTTTATCTTATCTAGCTTCTTTTGACGAGAGGTTGCTTGTTTTGCTTTGGACGCATTAGCAGAGAAACGGCGTACAAATGCCTCTAATTGCTCTTTTTCTTTGACTTGTTTATCACGATCCAGTTGCATTTGGTTCGCCATGAGTGTAGAGGCCATATACCAATCGTCATAATTACCGGTGAACTCACGAATCTTTTGGAAATCCACATCCAAGATGTTCGTAACAACCGCATTAAGGAAGTGGCGGTCATGCGAGATGATAACCATTGTCCCCTCATGGCGCTGCAGCTCACGCTCCAACCATCCGATCGTTTCAATGTCCAAGTTATTCGTCGGCTCATCGAGGAACAATACGTCAGGCTTAGGATAAAGAACTTGCGCCAAAAGAACTTTGAACTTTTCAGATGACGGAAGACTTGACATCAACTCTTGGTGATGTTCCGAAGAGATACCAACATTTTCCAAAATTTTTGCAATCTGTACATCATACTCGTACGTCGGGTCTTCCTCAACACTGATCATTTCCAATTCCGCAAGACGGTCATTGACCTTATCGTCTTCAAAATCTCCATTTGCGTACAAATGCTCTTTCTCTTTGATGGCATCGTAAAGACGCTTATTTCCCCACAAAACGGCATCTGCTATCGTAAAATCTTCAAAAGCAAACTGATTTTGCCCCAAAGTACCGACTTTAAGTCCAGGCTCGATAGAGATATCTCCCTCATACTCCTTGATCTCACCGCTGAGGATTTTTAAAAAGGTGGTTTTCCCTGCGCCGTTGGCTCCGATGAGTCCATAACGCTTGTTGCGGTCGAGTTTGAGGTTGATCCCTTCAAACAGAATCCGACTTCCAAAACGCATTGTTAACTTTGTGACTTGTACCATATGATAAGCTCTCTTTTGAGGTATATAAATGGCGCGATTATATCCAAGAGCATCTAAGAGGAGGCTTTTATAACATCATTGATTTGGATCATCAGCACTATTATTCTTTGTGATTTTATAGTTTTCTCACTTTTTTTAACATTGGCCTAAGATTGTAGCAGATAGAATTATCGTAAGGATTATGCAGGTTATAGTTCGATTTTTCTCTCGGAGTGCAATGTGACACAGATTTATGTCGGGAATATTCCCTACGGCAAAGATGAAAACGATCTTAAAGATCTTTTCGGACAATACGGTGAAGTGAGTTCAGTTAAATTCGTAAATGACAAAGAAACAGGGCGTTTCCGTGGTTTCGGTTTTGTTGAAATGGTCAATAAAGATGAAGCAGACAAAGCAATTACTGCTCTTGAAAACAGTGATTTTGGCGGACGAACGCTTCGTGTTAATGAAGCTCGCGAGCGTGCTCCGCGTCCTCCGCGTGAGCGCAATAACAACTGGTAAGTTTTACCATTGTACGCCAAGGGATCTATCCCTTGGCATCATTGTTTCCGGATCTGCTTAAATACTCGGCCTCTTTGAGACAAATATTTCCCCCTCAAATTTATCATTTTTTACTAATTTAGGACCTATTATGACCTTTACACTAACCGATGATTTCATCGAACTTGCAAAACTTTTAAAACTTTTAGACCTTGTGGATTCAGGCGGACAAGCCAAAATCCTCATAGAACAAGGAGAGGTCTTTCGCAATGGAGAACTCGAAACACGCAAACGGGCAAAAATACTCAAAGGCGAACAGATACGCGTAGGCGATGTCATTATCGATATCAATTGATTATTAATGGAGTTTTAACTATAATTGCTCATCAAATTATAGTGGGCACCAAAAGGTTGGTAACGTATGAAAAACAAAAAGATGATGGTCGTTGGCTTTGTCAGTGCAATAGCGCTCAGCCTTGCCCTCTCCACGTCCCTTATTGCCAAAAGCAATTCGCAAGCCCTCCCATCCGAAGCATCAGCCGAAGCATCACGACTGCAGTCTTTGGCAAAATTCACCAAAGTTCTCAGTATTGTTGAACAATACAATGTCGAAGGCTTAGGAGTTGATCAACTCATCGACAAATCGCTCCAAGGCCTCCTCTCCAATTTGGATGCACACTCCAACTACTTGGATAAAAAAAGTTTTGATTCCCTTAAAAGCCAGACCGATGGCGAATTTGGCGGGTTGGGTATCACCGTAGGGATGCGGGATAATGCTCTTACCGTCATCGCTCCTATCGAAGGGACTCCCGCGGATAAAGCCGGAATCAAAGCAGGAGATATCATCTTCAAAATCAATGACAAAGCAACGCTTTCCATGACCATTGACGATGCGGTAGGTCTGATGCGCGGGAAACCTAAAACGCCGATTGATTTAACCATTGTCCGCAAAGGTGCCGGAGAGCCTCTAAAGTTTCATATCATACGTGACATCATCACAGTTGAGTCCGTTTACACTCGTACGATCGATGAAAACATTCTTTACATTCGTGTCACGAGCTTCGATAAAAAAGTGGCCAATGATGTCAAAGCCGCCATCAAAAAACACGCAGCAAAGAGCAAAGGGATCATCCTTGATCTTCGCAATAATCCCGGAGGATTATTGGATCAGGCGGTTGAACTGACCGATTTGTTTGTCGATGAAGGGGTGATTGTCTCGCAAAAAGGACGCAATAAAAGCGATGACATCAGCTATAGCGCTACCAAAAAAGCAACCATTACCAATCTTCCTCTCGTCGTGCTGGTAAACGAAGGCTCCGCCAGCGCTTCAGAAATTGTAAGCGGTGCGATCCAGGACCTCCATCGAGGTATCATCCTTGGAACCAAAACATTCGGCAAAGGGAGCGTACAAGTCGTAATGCCCATCACCGATGAAGAAGCGATCAAACTCACCATCGCCCGTTATTATCTCCCAAGCGGACGAACCATCCAAGCCGTAGGGGTTGTCCCCGATATCGAAGTCGATGCGGGCGAAATCAAAAAGAGAGAAAACGGCTTCAATATTAAAGAATCCGATCTTAAGAAACATCTTGACAATGATTTAGAAAAAGCCGAGGGGATGCTTGATGTCACCGAAAGCAATGCTACGAACAAAAGCATCATCACCAAAGATCAGCTCACAAAAGATATTCAACTCAAAGAAGGTGTCGGAATTCTCAAAGCCCTCATCATTACCAAAGGAAAATAGTCATGGAAAAACGCGAACTTATTTATGAAGGAAAGGCTAAACGTCTTTTTAATACCGATGATGCCCATCTCGTCATCGCAGAATTCAAGGATGATTTGACCGCATTTAATGGCGCAAAAAAAGACAGTGAAGCAGGTAAAGGGGCATTAAACAATAAGATCTCAACCGAACTTTTTAAAATGCTTGCCAAAAATGGCGTAGAGTCGCATTTTGTTCAAATGCTCGATGATAACAATATGCTGTGCAAAAAAGTGGACATCATTCTTATCGAAGTCATTGTCCGTAATATCGCAACCGGAAGTCTCAGCAAAAATCTTGGTATTGCGGATGGTACAGTCCTCCCCTTTACATTGGTCGAATTTGACTACAAAAACGATGAACTTGGGGATCCAAAACTCAACGATCAGCACTGTCTGATTTTGGAACTTGTCAAAAATGAAGCAGAACTGGATTTGCTACGTGCAAAAGCACGTCAGATCAACGATATTTTACGTCCTTACTTTCATGCTAAAGGGCTCAATCTTGTTGACTTCAAGCTCGAATTTGGACGCGATGAAAATGGTACGATTATCCTTGCGGATGAAATCAGTCCTGACAACTGTCGATTTTGGGATCTAGAAACGGGTGAAAAAATGGATAAAGACCGTTTTCGCCAAGGGATGGGCGGACTTAAAGTCGCCTACGAAGAAGTATTAAATCGAATTTTGGGATAATGAATATGAAAGCAATTGTCAATGTATTTTTAAAAAATGGTGTCCTTGACTCTCAGGGAAAAGCAGTTCAACACGCGCTTAGCGGTCATGGATTCGGGAGCGTTCGTGATGTTCGTGTCGGCAAACAGATCATCATCGAGATGGATGAGAACGACAGTGCAGCAGCAAAAGAAAAAGTAGCGCACATGTGTGAAGAGCTTTTAGCCAATACCGTTATCGAAGATTATGAGATAGAGATTCTCTCATGAGCGGTAAAATAAAAGTAGGCATCGTTCAATTCCCGGGGACAAACTGCGAATACGATACGCAACACGCATTTGAAACACTTGGGTGTGAAACGGTAATCTTGTGGCACAAAGAAGAGTCTATTCCTGCTGGTACGGATCTCGTTGTTGTTGCAGGCGGTTTTAGTTATGGTGATTATCTCCGTAGCGGTGCTATCGCTAAAATGTCACCAATAATGAAAGCCCTCAAACAATATGCCGATAACGGTGGTAAAGTGTTGGGCATTTGCAATGGTTTTCAAGTCTTAACCGAAACAGGACTTCTTCCCGGTGCGCTCAAACGCAATGAAGGTCTTCATTTTATCTCACGCCACCATCATCTCAAAGTGGTCTCCAACAACAATACTTTTTTGCGTCATTGCAAAGAAAATGAAGTGGTTAATATTCCCATTGCTCACCATGACGGAAATTATTATATTGACGCAGATGGTCTCAAACAGCTTCATGAAAATCATCAAATCTTACTGCAGTATACCGATGAAAATGGAAATATTGACAACCCAAACGGTTCCGTTGAGAGTATTGCAGGAATCTGTAATGTTTCCAAAAACGTATTTGGATTGATGCCTCACCCAGAACGGGCCATGGAATCATTACTGGGGAGCAACGATGGACGCCGTATGCTTGAGGGCTTTTTATCCGCTTGAAAAATTTAGCCCTACTTTTACTGCTATTAGCTCAGATAGTCTCTGCAGAGCCCTCTGTCTTGACCAATGCTGAAGCGCCATCTCAAGAAGTTACACCAACAGAAAATACCGATGCCTCAACCAATATAGACGAACTTTTTTCCAACGTAACCGAAAAGAATAATGGCCTCACCTTATCTCATACCAAAACCCCATCAACCCTTTATATTGGTGAAATTTTTCCCCTGACCATTAAATTGACCCCTACGGATATGGCATCCGGAAATATTGAATACACTCTTCAAGGCGAAGAAGGGATACAGATATTCAGTCAAACACCGCAACGAAATGTAAAAGAGGATGGCGTCTACGATACGTTTTACTTTCTGGTCCGATCCAGCAGCGTACGCCTCCCGGACATCAGTGCTACCGTCACTTCCACAGGAGTTGTTTCAAGCGTGTTAGCCGGAGTATCGCTGAATGCCTCAACCCTCAGCCCTCCTTCGACCTATGCGAATGTTTTAGCCGATTCGTTCAAAGTCATCGACTACAAAACAACCGCTTACAATCAAGAGAGCAATATTGTTGTTTTTACAATCAAAGCGATGCGCTGTAATATTGCCACCTTCTCACTTCCCAATGCTATCAAGCAAGGATTTGAGTCAAAACTGCCAAATATAGCCGAATCAACCATGACCTATTATGCTATTATTCCAAAAAGTGCCCCAACACTAGACTTCACCATCTTCAATCTCCGAAAAAATCGCTATGAATCCATCAGCATCCCCATTGTCGTCGATGATGATGCCGTCTCAACTCAAAGCGATCTCTCCCCCACCGATTCACGTCATACCGAACTCAAAGTAGGGACAGCGGCAATCTTTGGTGTGATTTTTATTGCCTTATTTTATTGGAGACGTTCAAAGTGGTTTTTGTATGCCTCCGTCCTCCCTCTTTTTTACGTCGTCTATGCGCTGCTTCCAAATTCTAGTGTCTGCGTGAAGAAAGATTCTCCTGTCTATCTTTTACCGATCAAAAATGGAACCATCTTTGAAATGACGACCGAAGAAGAGAAACTTGAAGTGGACAATACCGTCGGAGAATTTACGAAAGTTCATCTCCAAAATAACACTATAGGCTGGGTACATGAGCAAGATCTTTGCTCGAATTAGATGGCTCTACGCCGTAATCATTATCTTCAGTGGAATGACGCTGATGATCATGGCCTTTTATCTTCTTCCAAAGCCGTACGCCGTTAAACTTTCCTCTTGGTTTATACGCCTCCTGATTTTTTCTCCCGTCCGTATCAAAGGAAAAGTCGATCCGAACGTGCAAATGTTTCTTGTCAACCACCAAAGTGATATCGATATTGGGATTATGGAGACAATAACCTCGCAGGACCTCGCATGGATTGCTAAAAAAGAGCTCTTCCATATTCCCTTCTTTGGGCTAGTATTGAGACTTCCCAATGATATTGCGGTCGAGCGTGAAAGTAAAACATCCCTAATAAAAATGATTAAAGACGCCAAAGAGAGACTTGATGCGGGGCGTATTATTACGATTTTTCCAGAGGGGACACGCAGTGAGACGGGTGTTATGAAACCGTTTAAAGCAGGTGCTAAAATGTTGGCGGATAAATATGCGCTTACCGTTCAGCCTGTTGTTTTGATTGCTACCGCCTCCTATTTTAGCAATAAGCGTCGTGATTTTCTCCCTGGAACCGTCACAGCTGTCCTCTTGGAATCGTTTACCGCCGATAAAAGCAATCCAGATTGGCTGAAAAACACTCAAATTCAAATGCAAAAGGTCTATAATGATGAGTTTTCAAACCATCCTCGCAATCGGTAGCGGTGCTTTTTTCGGAGCCGTTTTACGCGCCTATTTAAATGGTGTTGTCAATCACCATCTTCCCCATGCACTCCCCTTTGGGACCCTATCGGTCAATCTCATCGGCAGCTTTATCATAGGGGTTCTTTTCGCCTATTTTAGCTATACAACCTTCTTTAGTGTCCACGCAAAATCGTTTCTTACTACTGGATTTTTGGGTGGTCTTACGACCTATTCCACGTTTGCGATGGAGACATTTTTATTACTGAGCGGAGGACATATTGTGATGGCAATGGCCAATATGGCGCTCAACACATTCGGCACTGTTGCAATGGCAGCATCGGGCTATTATTGTGTTAGACAATGGCTAAGTTAGGGTTATAATCTCATCGCCACACCATTTTGCCAGATGTTCATCGTGTGTGATCAGCAACACGCCCATCCCCTCTAAATGTTCCACAATCAGCTTCATAATTTCCAACTGATTGAGATTATCAAGCGCTGACGTCGGTTCATCAAGCAGCAATAGCTTAGGTTTCATCAACAAGGCCCTTAATATCGAACACCGTTGCAATTGCCCCCCTGAGAGCTTATGCGAGAAAGAATCCAAATGAGATTCGTCCAACCCCATTTGAGAGAGAAACAGCTCATATCCTTCCATCGAGGCTACCTCAGAAATTTGTTCGCGAATCGGATAAGAAGGATGAAACGAACTGTAGGGATCTTGGAATACTTGCGACAATGATGCCGCTTTAATCGTCCCTTTGTGAGGTTTCAAACGCCCTAAGATAAGTTCAAAAAGAGTTGATTTTCCGACACCGCTTGGGCCTACGACGACTTTTATTTCGCCACGTTTTAAGCTTAGGGAAAAAGAGTCAAATATTTTTTTTGTGCTGACATATCCAAACTCTAATCCTTGAATCTCCAAAACATTTTGGCTCAACGAATTTGCCCTTTGCCGTATACTTTGTATTTATAGGTCGTTAATCCCTCAACGCCCATCGGCCCTCGGGCGTGAAGCTTATTGGTGCTGATCCCGACTTCGGCTCCAAAGCCAAACGCTCCGCCATCCGTAAAACGGGTCGACGCATTCACATACACGCAAGCCGCATCAATGGCATCCATAAAACGCTCGGCTGTCGTAATACTTTCCGTGATAATCGCCTCGGAATGGCCCGAACCAAAGCGGACAATATGACTAATCGCCCCTTCAACTGCGTCAACCACCCGAATATTCAAGATATTCGCCAAATACTCCGTATCAAAATCCTCTTCGGTAGCTTCGGCAACATCAATAATCTCACGCGTCAAATCACACCCTTTGAGTTGTGTGTTCTCACGCTCAAATGCCTCTTTTAAGATCGGCAATAACGCCCGGGCAATGGCTTCATCCACTAAAAGGGTTTCCATCGAATTGCACACGCCGGGACGCTGAACTTTGGCATTAAGGGCAATGGCAATGGCATTCTCGATATTCGCCTCTTTGTCAATGTACGTATGGCAAAGCCCTTTGTCATGTTTTACCACAGGGACGCTCGAGTTTTGACTCACGTAACGGATCAGCCCCTCCCCTCCGCGCGGAACGATCAAGTCGACATAGCGATCCATCTTGATAAGCTTCGCTACCCCTTCGCGTGAAGAATCGGGTAACAAAGCAATCAATTCTTTTGGAAGATTATGACGCATCAAAACGGCTTGCAGCACTTCGGCGATAACGGCATTCGACGATTCCGCCTCTTTTCCCCCTTTGAGAACACAGCCGTTGGAGCTTTTAAAACACAACGCTGCCGTATCCGAGGTAACATTGGGACGTGATTCATAAATGATTCCGACCACTCCGATGGGGATACTCACTTTTTCAATTTTCAATCCCGCTTCGGTTACCCATCCCTCGAGTACTTTTCCCACAGGGTCCTTAAGTGCGGCAATCTCTTCGATGGCCACTGCCATTGCTTCGATTCTCTTCTCATCGAGCAATAAACGCTCTTTAAGTGAACTTGCCAAATTTTCTTCCTCCGCTCGACGCAGATCAAGAGCATTGGCTTCGAGTATACCCATCGTATTGGCACGAAGCGCTTCGGCCATCTCACGCAAAATACGATTACGCTCACTTCCGCTCATGGTGGCAAGAATACGACTGGCTGATTTGGCTTTTTGTAAAAATTGTTCCATAATGATTCCCTTTTATTGAGGGATATTATAACAAAGGTGGATTAAGAAGAGAGAATATCAGAGATACGCTCTAATGTCTTCTAATAATCTATCAAATTGAACCTTATATTGATCAAAAAAGCCAAAATAGCTCTGTTCGTGCGTGTCACTGAGAGCTAGTTTCATGTTGGAAGCAATTTCACCGAGTGGGTGCGCACCGATATTTTCAGTTACCCCGATAATATCAAGAAGGTATGCATCAGCAGCTTGTATATTATTAGCACGTAAAAGTTCTCCTAACCTATCAGAAGAATCGGTATAGTCAGTCATAAACTCCGATAAGATTTCACGGTAAAAAATCTTATCTCCACCACACGTCTCAAGTCCTTTCTCGGTATCTAAATTTTTTGTCATTGCAACGTCTATACACTCATCTTTATGAGTTTCTTTACCTGTATATGCATAAATGATTTTGTATAGGGATTCCATTCTAAGAGGCTTTGCAAGTTGTTCAGACATTCCTGCATTCTTCATTTTTTGTATGTCATCCGATGCAATGTCTCCACTAAGCGCTACTACCAAGATGTGGTCATACTTTGGATTTGCCCGAATAGTACGTGTCGCTTGAAAACCATCAATTCTTGGCATGTGCGCATCCATCAAAATCATTAGAAAGTTTGTATCATTTTCAAGTATATCTAAGGCTTCTTGCCCATCATTAGCCATGACCAGCTCTATACCGCTTCCAGCCAAAAGGCCCAAAAGAACTTTTTGGTTGATTGGGTTATCTTCTGCAACCAATATTCTCTCACCGGCGAATTCAGAAAAACTCTGCTTTGTAATTTTTTCATATTCCGGAACCGATCGTTTTGGGATTGTCTTGTCACTTTTTCTTCTATTCGTTGAATCCTTGAATTTATCTTCAGGAGTTGGTGTTATGACTACTCCCAAATCTCCTTCTTCTTTTCGCGCCTCAACTTTTATCTCTGGAACAACTTTTACCTTCTCTTGTGCAGCTACTTCTGATATATCACTTTTTTCTGATTTATTAATATGAGATTGTGAGATTGAGCTTTTTTTTAAAATAAAGTACAAAACGAAGATGAAGAGCACTATGACTACAGTAACAATAATCTCTTGTTGAAATTCATTAAACATTA
>DASUNE010000194.1:0-8970 GCA_036277315.1 Sulfuricurvum sp. | reverse complement strand
GTCAGTACGATATCCGTCTCTTTGGTTTTACGATTTTTTTGTATCATCTCATTCCCTTGTGATAAATTGCCCATTAAAATAGCCTTTTGCACTAAAATCCCGTGCTTCGGCTTCACTTCTAAATCCGCGTAACCAAACACGAAATAGTTTATCGTTATTATACAGTGAATCTTTGATTATTGTAGAGTATCCCTGAAAGTTTGCGTATTTTTTTTGCGTTTCCATTGCCCCGTTGATGTTTGCAAAAGCCCCAATTTGAATGGCAAACGATGTGAGGACTTCTTGCCTTGGGCCCGAAGCCATCGCTTTATAATCAATAGACCTAGCCGTAGATGGCTCAAAGCCAAGAACCTCAAGGTTGACCGATGCACTCCCATTGCCGATAAGATTGATCTCTTTGGCGGCAGAGTACGATAAATCAATAATGCGACTCTCGACAAACGGTCCTCTGTCATTAATGCGCACAACGGTTTTTTTGCCATTTTCAAGATTGGTAACACGTACTACCGTATTCATCGGCAAGGTTTTGTGGGCGGCCGTCATGGCATACATATCGTATCCTTCACCGTTGGACGTTGACTTGCCATGGAATTCATTCCCGTACCAGCTTGCACGTCCGGAAAAAATATCCCCTACACTCACAACCGTAGGGCAATACTCTTTGCCAAAAACCGTATAGGGTCTCATGGACGCAATTAAATCTCCATTTTTCTTTTTTGTACAGGCGGGAGCAGTGTCAAGCACCTCAGAAGGGAATTTTTTAGAAGGTTTGGGCGGCTGATAGGAATAAGAACCTTTATGGGTTGTACATCCGGCCAATATAAGGACCAAGGCAATCGATAAAATCTTAATCATGTTTAAATCTTTTTAATGGGGTAAAAAGGGCCACGGCATTGGCGCTCGTCAGTCTCTGGATTTCTACCAAAGGAATCTCTAAAATCTGTCCCATTTTTTCAGCAACCAAAGCCGTATAGGCAGGTTCATTGCGTTTTCCCCGATGCGGGTGGGGGGTCAAATACGGGCCATCTGTTTCGATTAAAAGCTTTTCTTTGGGTATTTTAGGAAGAATATTGACCAGTTTTTTAGCATTGTTAAACGTCAAAACGCCTCCAATTCCGAAATAGAATCCTTCATGGGCCAAACTTAACAATTCATCATCCGCATTGTAGCAGTGGAGGACTCCGCCCACTTCATGAGCGCCCTCTTCCAGCAAGATCATCTTGGAGTCATGACTGGCATCCCGAATATGAACAATCAAAGGTTTTTTTACTTTTTTGGCAAAACGGATTTGCAATCGAAAAGCCTCTTCTTGACGTTTTTTTTCAGCTGCTTTTTCTTCATCAGACCCTTCAAGTCGGAAATAATCCATCCCGCATTCTCCGATAGCGACACATTTGGGATGAGCGGCATAGAACTCAAAATCCATCCCTTCCATCCCTTCTAAATCATAGGGGTGAACCCCAACGGCAAAATAAATATTGGGGTATTTCTCGCTTATCTCTACCGCTCTAGGCAATGTGGATGGATGAGCCCCGGGAATGATAAAGGCCTCCACTCCTGCCGCATTAGCACGTTGCATCATCTCCTCAAAGTCCTCACGGTATCGCTCATCATCAAGATGAATATGGGTGTCTATAATCATAAAGGACTCTCTTTTAACCGTGCACGTTCAAACAAGTCCCGTGCAAATCCTATCGCCTCTTCGCTGACACTCTCTCCGCTGATAATACGGGCAATCTCTTCAATCCGCTCATCATCATCCAGTTCACGAACACGGCTCTCATCGTCTTTATAGATCAAAAAGTGCTGATGCCCCATCGATGTGAGTTGAGGCTGATGGGAGATGACAAAAATTTGATAATGGGTGGAGAGATGGCGCAGCACTTTGGCCACACTCATCGATTCTTCACCGCTAAGATTTGCATCGATTTCATCCAGCATTAATACACCGCCTTCTTTTTCCATACTCTCTACACGCAATGCCAACAAGGCCAAGCGCAGACGATTGAACTCTCCGGAGCTGAGTTTATCAAGCTTGGTCCCCTCCAAACCCAATACGACACGGTCTGTTCCCAAGGAATGGCGTTCTGTTTCCTCAATATGCAATACAGCAGGGCGAAGATAGAGCATGGATAGATATCGATTCAATGACTTCAACGTAAGCGATATCTCTGCATTGCGTGCCGAGGAAAGCTTGAAAGAAAGGATCTTGAGCTCAGACTCAAGTTGATGAATTTGTTTGGCAAGCTCTGTCTTGGAGTGCTCAATCCCCTCATACCCTTCCAACTCTTTGGCTTTTTGATCCCGATACACCAATGCTTCTGAAATGCCTCCATAGCGTCGTTTGAGTTCGCTTAAGCTCTCAATACGGTTTAGCACATCTTCCACCGATACCTCTTCGAGCAACTCCAGTTTTTCAAGAGAATTTTCAAAAATGCTTCGCAATTCATTCATCGCATCATCGAAAAAACCACTCTCAACATCCAAAAGCAACAAAGCATTATTGACCTGATTTTCATAATTAAAAAGGGCTTCAGCTGCCTGGATTGACTCGGTGATTTTTTCTTTTTTTGAGAGTTGTTTTTTGATGCTGTTGAGTTCTTCATCTTCACCGACAACGGGCTTTATCGCATCGATTTTTGCTATTTCATACGCAGCAAACTCTTTAAGTTCTGTGAGTTTTTTCTCTTGTTCTTCAATGGCCTCCAGCTGTGCCGAAAAAATCTTATACTCTGAAAATTTATCTTTATGTTCATTCACCAATCTCTGAAACTCACCGTTTGAGAGGGAAATTCTCTCATCCAGCAAATGGAGTAACGCCGATGTATCAAAATCACTGTAATCTTTCAAACTCAGATGACGCAAATGTCCGGAGCTGATTTCTTCCATAGAAGATTTCGACGTACGTTGACTGTTGATAAAATACGAGGCCTTTTCTTTTTTGATATGCCGAAAAATATTGGGGAATTCATTATCGATGCCATAGCGTTCTTCATCGATCTTCCATGCTACAGACGATTCACACACTGAGGCATCGACACTGTCAAGCCCTACTGAGGCCAAAAGAGAACGCATCAAAATGGATTTTCCGCTGCCGCTGGGACCGGTAAAAACAATCAAGCCCGGTTTAAATTCAAGTTCAGCCTCTTTAAAACTCAAAAATTCTTTCAGATAAAATCGCTCAATCACGGCTCAATCTCCCCACCCTAACTTTTCTCGCAGGACATCAAAATAGTTAAACTCACTGCGATGGATCAGATGTGCACCGCCATCAGCCAGTTTGATATGAACCGTATCACTGTCGGTAATCTCAACCATATCCTGACCATCGACAATCACCAGGGCACTCGCATCCGGAGTTTTTATCTCTATTTCAAAATGTCCCGGCAAAACAACGGGGCGCTGCGTGAGCGAATGGGGACAAATCGGGGTAAGAGCGAATACGCTCGTGAGAGGGAACAATACCGGTCCCCCTGCTGAAAGATTGTATGCCGTTGACCCTGTCGGTGTCGAAATCACCACACCATCTCCGTAATAGGTATTAAAATTTTTTCCGTCTACATAGGTTTCAAGACGTATCATTTTGGAAATGGAAGGACGGGTCAAGACAATATCATTGAAGGCAACCACTTTACTCTCACCATTTTTCGTCACAATGGTCGCTTGCAGCATCGCACGTTTATCAATGCGATAGTCTCCCAAAAAGAGTTTGTCCACAAAGAGTTCAAGCTCATTGAAATCCAAATCTGCCAAAAATCCTAATTTTCCGGCATGAATACCCAGTACAGGAATCTGGTAGCGATACGAGCGGCGTACCGCAGAGATAAGGGTCCCATCACCGCCTATGGTGACCAAAAAATCACAGTTTTGACACATCATCTCAAAGGGCTGACCCATAACATCAATCATACCGCCGCTGATATGGTCAATGGAGACCTCAATGCCGCGAGATTCAAAAATTCGTTTTGCCTCCAAAAACATCTCTTTGAGTTCTGGGGTTGAGGGGCGCAACACAATACCGACACGTTTAATATTATCTAATTTCAATTTATTGCTCATCATTTTAATATGCAGTTATTATAACTAAGTTTCTTTGCTGAACCAAAAATATTGCAATTTGCCCTATTATTCTTTCCCTATAATGCAACAAATTGCGTTCTCTATTACCAAACCAAAAGATTGTAAGCGGTATAATTGCGAAAAATAAACCTGAGGACTTTGATTTGAGAAGTCATTTTTGTACTGATTTAAATGAAAAAAATGTTGGCGACAAAGTCGTTTTGTGCGGTTGGGCAAACAGTTATCGTGACCATGGCGGGATTGTTTTCATCGACTTACGTGATAAAAGCGGCTTAATCCAGCTCGTATGTGACCCTGCAGACAATGCCCATGCCCATAAACTTGCCAGTGAAGTACGCGATGAGTTTGTCTTGATCGCTCATGGCCGTATCCGTGCACGCGGTGAGGGGTTGGTCAATCCACGTCTCAAAACCGGTGCTATCGAAGTGGTCGTTGATGAGCTGATCATCGAGAATCGCTCTGAGCCTGTCCCTTTTGCGATCGGTGATAACAATGTCGGTGAAGAGACACGACTTAAATACCGTTATTTGGATTTGCGTAATCCGTCGATGTACAACACCTTTTTACTCCGCTCCAAAGCAGCCATTGCCGCGCGCAATGTTCTCGATGGTCTTGGGTTCTTAGAAGTGGAAACACCGATTTTGACCAAATCAACCCCTGAAGGCGCACGCGATTATCTCGTTCCAAGCCGTGTACACGATGGCGAGTTTTACGCTCTCCCTCAATCACCGCAGCTTTTCAAACAGCTGTTGATGGTGGGCGGATTTGACCGTTATTTCCAAATCGCAAAATGTTTCCGTGACGAAGATTTGCGTGCCGACCGTCAGCCTGAATTTACCCAGATAGACGTTGAGATGAGCTTTTGTAACCAAGAAGACGTTATCCGTGTCGCCGAAGAACTGATCGTGGGAATGTTCGCAAGTGCAGGTCATACCGTAGTTACCCCATTCAATCGTATTAAATATAACGATGCTATGGAGTGGTACGGATCCGATAAGCCTGATTTGCGTTATGACCTTAAAATGATCGATGTCATCGATATTTTTGAGCGTTGTGATAATGAGATTTTTACCGCTATCGCCGCCAATCCGAAGATGAACCGTATTAAAGCGCTTCGCGTTCCCGGTGCTGATTTAGTCTTTTCCAAGCGTGAAATGAAAAGTTTTGAAGATTATGTCCGTAAATTCGGTGCCAAAGGGCTTGGATATTTTCAGATGAAAGAAGACGGCCTCAAAGGACCGTTGGAAAAATTCTTTACTCCCGAAGATCTTCAGCTTCTCGTGGATCGAACACAGCTGCAAGTGGGCGACGTCGTTTTCTTCGGTGCGGGTGATAAAAAAACTGTCTGGGATTATATGGGACGTTTCCGTATTTTCATTGCAGAGCATGAGAAAATGAACTTGATCGATAAAGACCGCTTTGAATTCGTATGGGTTGTTGATTTCCCGATGTTTGAAATCGAAGACGGGCGTGTCAAAGCGCTTCATCATCCGTTCACTATGCCGCGTGATCTGAATCATGAACACCTCGAAGATATCGAATCGATTGCGTATGATATCGTTCTCAACGGTACAGAACTGGGCGGCGGATCGATCCGTATCCACAAACAAGCGCTCCAAGAACAAATCTTTCGATTGCTGGGGATTGAAGAAGAAGAAGCACAAGAAAAATTCGGCTTCCTTCTCGATGCATTGAAATTCGGAGCACCTCCTCACGGCGGTTTTGCAATCGGCTTTGACCGTTTCATGATGCTGTTGTCAAAAAAAGACAGTATCCGTGACGTTATCGCGTTCCCAAAAACACAAAAAGCATCGTGTATCATGACCAAAGCGCCAAGTCCGGTAGAACTCACACAATTACGTGAACTCCATATCCGCTTACGTGAGAGCAGCAAGTAATTATGAAAAAACTCTTTCTCATTATCGGTGCGCCGGGTTCGGGAAAAACAACGGATGCCGAGAGTATTGCGGCTCGCAATACTGAATCAATGGTCCACTACTCAACCGGAGATCTTCTTCGCGCCGAAGTGGCGAGCGAAAGTGAACGGGGTCAGCGAATCAACAGTTTTATCAGCAAAGGACTTATTGTCCCGATAGAAATCGCGATAGAGACCATTGTTGGTGCACTTAAAAATGCCCCAAGTGATGTGATTCTCTTCGATGGTTACCCGCGTTCTCATGAACAGATGAATGAACTGGATAAATTTCTTTCCAACGATACGGGTGTGGAGCTTGCCAGTGTCATCGAAGTAGAAGTATCTGAAGCTGTTGCACGTGATCGCGTTTTAGGGCGTGCACGAGGTGCTGATGATGATGAAAAGATCTTTAACAACCGCATGAGTGTTTATACCTCCCCGCTAGCGGATATTCAACGTTTTTATGAAGATAAGAATCTCCTCAAAAAGATCAATGGCGAACGCTCTATTGAAACAATCGTTGATGAGATGGAACTCTTTATAAAATCCAAAATCTAAATTGATAGGAAATAATATGAAAATTATTCTTTTGGGTGCACCCGGTGCCGGAAAAGGGACACAAGCCCAGTTTTTGACCAAGTCATTTGACATTCCGCAAATCTCTACGGGAGATATGCTTCGTGCCGCGATCAAAGCAGGATCGGAGCTGGGAACTTTGGCAAAATCTTTCATGGATGCAGGGAAACTGGTTACCGATGAGATCATTATCGGTTTGGTCAAAGAGCGTATTACTCAAGATGACTGCAAAAACGGTTTTCTTCTTGACGGGTTTCCTCGTACCGTGCCACAGGCAGATGCTCTAAAAGAAGCCGGTGTTGCCATCGATGCCGTCATCGAGATCGATGTCCCAGACGCTGAAATCGTCAATCGTATGTCAGGCCGTCGTGCCCATCTCGCATCCGGACGAACCTATCATGTCCTCTATAACCCGCCAAAAGTTGAAGGAAAAGACGATGAAACGGGTGACGATTTGGTACAACGAGACGATGACAAAGAAGAGATCGTTCTGGATCGACTGCGTGTTTATCATGAGCAGACTAAACCGCTGGTTGCCTATTACCAAAGTGTTGCCCAATCGGATGCGTCGGTTAAATATATCTGTATTGACGGAACACAAAAAATAGATGCGGTCGAAAAAGAGATTGTCTCTAAACTCAAATAGTATCAATGCAGTGTGAATTATTCCCAATGAAAATTGGGAATGAGGAAAAGTTTACTTAATTAATTTATCGCTTCAAACTGTTGGTTGTTGCCAACATCTCATCACTCGTCGTAATCACTTTTGAATTCGCATCGTAAGCACGCTGTCCTGTAATCAAATCGGTAAGTTCGACGACAAGCTGTACGTTTGAAAGCTCAACAAATCCTTGACGAATATTGCCGAGTCCATTTTCACCAGGAGTCCCCTCAACCGGCTGACCGGAGCTGTCTGTTTCCAAAAAGAGGTTATCTCCCATCGCGTGCAAACCTGCCGGATTAATAAAATTTGTCAGGGAGAGCTGTCCCACTTGTGTCGCTTGAGCCTGTCCGGATTGGGTCACACTCACAATTCCGTCGGTACCGATACTGATATCAATCGCATCATCAGGAATAACGATCTCGGGAATAACCGTATATCCGTCTGAGTTTACCAGAGTACCGTTCTCATCCATTTTAAGTGCGCCATTTCGCGTATACACTTCCGTGCCGTTTGGAAGCTGAAGTTTTAAAAATCCTTTTCCGGTGATGGCTAGATCCAGCGAATTATCGGTTTGCTTCAGACTCCCTTCCGAAAATATCTTATTAATAGCGGTTGGTCGTACCCCAAGCCCCACTTCGATCCCTGTCGGTGATTTGGTGGTATCACTGGTAGAGGTTCCCGCATACGTCATTACCTTGTACATCAGATCCGCAAATTCAGCGCGTGATTTTTTGTATCCCATGGTGTTAACGTTGGCAATATTATTCGCCGTCGTATCGATTTGCGTTTGCATGGCCAACATTCCAGTCGAGCTGGTATAGAGTGATTGCATCATAGTCTTATCTCCTTAGGTTATCTTCGAGTGGCTGCGATTTTTTCAATCGCGTCTTTATTGAGGTCGTTCATCTGTGAGTCCATCGCTTTTTGATACATCCCTACGAGGCGGTTTGCCTCGACAAGCGCGATCATCTCATTGACGGCATTCACATTGCTTTTTTCCGTAAATCCCTGCATCACTTTCCCGCTTTGGGCAATAGGGGTCAGAGGGTCTGAGGGATTGGGAACATAGAGATTGTCTCCCTCTTTTTTCAAAAGCCGTAAGTTTTGCGGTTCGAGTATCATTAATTTTTTACCCGCTATCATCTGAGCAGAATCGGGAACATTCGTGCTGATAACGCCATTTTTATCAATCGTGATGATCGAATCTTGGGGATTCAGCTTGATGCCGGTATTGGATTTAAAATAATCATCGCCAAGCACTTCATACCCTTGTTTATTGACAAGCTTTCCTTCATCGTTCAGCGTAAACAGTCCATTGCGGGTTAAACGAATCCCGTCCGGCGTTTTTACGGCAAAGAACTGTCCCTCTTTTCCAAGAGCAACGTCCAAGGTGTTGTCCGTTGCCTGCAGCGTTCCCAATGAGAAATCGGTATACGCATCGGTAATCTGTGGAACCCTGGCCAGCGAACGATTCAAATACTGTGCCCCATCCGTCGTATTGTTTTCCAGCGGAAGAATATCTCTGGCCTCTTTGTAAAGGCGTGCGAAATCTCCCGTGATCAACTGCTCTTTTTTATAACCGGCGGTATTGACGTTTGCAAGATTGGCTGCGATGGTGTCCATACGGTTGAATTGTGCGACCATGCCACCCGTTGCGGCATAATATCCCGTTTGCATTTGGTCTCCTCAAGGTTCATAATTAGTTGTTAAAAGCAAAGAGTATTCCACTTTTTAT
>DASUNE010000193.1:0-2795 GCA_036277315.1 Sulfuricurvum sp. | reverse complement strand
CTCTAAAATAAAAAACATGGTGTCTCGTGATGGATTCGAACCATCGACCCCCTCATTAAAAGTGAGATGCTCTACCGGCTGAGCTAACGAGACACAAATAACATCAAACTGTTTAGCACAATTTGTGGATGGGAATTATAGCGGGTAGTTTCTTTTTTGTCAATAGGTTTGCGTAGAATAGGGAGAAATAAGAAGTGAGATATGCTTTAATAACGAAAAAAGGGGAGGAAAAGGGGCCGATAAAATTGATTACCGCAACATTATTTTAACTCAAGAATGGCTTTTTTGACGATGTTTAAATCCGTGTCATTGGAAAAACATCCTCTGCTTGTACAGGCTCCAAAATCATCTCGCTCTTCGGGATGAAGCGTGAGATAGGGATAGTCAATCGTTTCGATGGCTTTATGATTTTTTTTGAGAATATTTTTGCGATGGGAAAGGGTTACGACACCGTAATGACCCATCAGCCATGCGATCATACTGGAAGGGGCATTGAGGGAGGAGTCGAGAAATGGGGTTTGTGCTAACGATGTTGCAGCAAGCCGTTCGTAGCGGGTTTCTTCGGTGAGTATGGCGAGAATATAGAGATTTTGGATCATCCGTCCATAGGCTGAGGTGGTGTATTTATCGAGGAGATCGACGGGTATTTTTAATCCAGACTCATTTTGCACCCATCCGTGAGGGGTATGAAAACGCTCTATCGCTTCATCGCATAGGTTCTGTGCCAATTTCAATTTTTCTTCGTCAAGGGTTGTTTGATATCCTTTGAGCAAGGCTGAGATTAAAAAGGCGTGATCTTCTAAAAGCGCTTTATGTTCCAGGGAATAGCCTTGGGCGTATTGATGGTATAGAACCCCATTGATACGAACTTTTTGCAAAAGGGCGTGCAGTGATCGATCCGCTATTTGGGTGTAATTTGAATCCATCGACCCTGCTTTATAGAGTGCTTCGATCACCATGGCATTCCATGAGGTGAGAATTTTGGTATCCACAAAAGGATACTGACGATCTTTACGGAGTTCTTGAAGGCGGGATCGTACTTCTTTAAACCCAACGGGACGAGAAGGAGTCGTAAGATAAAGATGGTATTTCCCCTCAAAGTTTGGCCCCTCACCCAGTGCCAACGCTTTTTTGAGAGATTCGGATAAATGCAGTCCTTCCATTTCGTTATCGGTGTAGATAAAATAGCCTCCCTCTTCATGGTCACTATCAGCATCACTGGCACTGTAAAAAAGCCCCTCGTGTCCAAATCGCTTTTGCGTCATCTCAATGGTTTGGCGAACAATATCTGCATAGAGCGGGTCGGATGTCAATTGATACGCCCTGACATACAAAGGGATGAGTTCGGCTTGGTTGTACAACATCTTCTCAAAGTGTGGAATCTCCCATCCCGCATCGATGCTATAACGAAAAAATCCCCCTTCGACTTGATCGTACAGACCACTAAGCGCCATAGTGTGCAATATTTCTAGTCCCATTTTTTGCGCTTGCGCGTTGCCCAGTAAGCCTAAATCCAGCAATAGAGAAATTTTGCTAGCTTCGGGGAATTTAGGGGCTTTACCAAACCCATGATACAGCGAATCATAGTTGGCGGTAACTGAGTCAAAAATATGTTGGGCGGTTATATCACCGTTGGACGGTATCTGTTTTACTGGTATGTTTGTCATGGTTTCGGATAGTAAACGGTATTTTTGCGGGTCATTTCGATATCCTTCGCCAAAACGCTTCATGAGTGAATCCATACCCTCTGCCCCCTCTTCACTCTTAGGCGGCACGTACGTCCCGATCCAAAATACTTTTCCCTCTTCGGTCAATATCGCATTCAGAGGCCATCCGCCTGAGCGCCTTTTTAGAAGACGATGTAGTCGCTGGTAGTGGCTGTCGATATGACTCATCTCTTCACGGTCGATTTTTACGGGGATAAAATAGGTATTGATGAGTTCAGCGATAACTGTATTCTCAAATGATTCATATGCCATGACATGACACCAATGGCACGTACTGTATCCGATGGAGAGAAAGATTGGCTTATGTTCACGCTTGGCACGCTCAATCACACCCTCATCCCATGCGATCCAATCGACGGGATTATTCGCATGTTGACGCAAATAGGGAGACGCTTCGTGGATGAGGGAATTGGAAGCAAATAGATTCAAGATTAAAGTCATAATAGCAACTAAGTATTTCATAATTCACTCTTTTAATTAGATTAATTTAGGAGTATTTTATCTTAAATTTAAGCTTACGATAATTTACAAATCGTTATCATTTGTAACAATTGTGTCATTATTATGATTTAATTGTTAATAAATTAGGTAATTGGGCAAATAATGTTACTACGAGTCACTGTTGTTGCAATATTATTAGGTTCCAAGTTATTCTGTGCTGGCGGACCACCTATGATGACGGATGGAACGGGAACGCCAGGCAATGAAAACTGGGAACTTAATATCGCCTACAAAGGCGAAAATCAAAACACTTCAAGTCGATATGAAGCACCAAGTCTGGATCTCAATTATGGTTTAGGAGAAACCGTTCAGTTGAAAGCGGAAACATCTTACGTGAGACTAACTGACGATGATGGAACAAAAAACAATGGAATCGGAAATGCTAAAGTAGGGGTGAAATGGAGATTTTATGAAGAGGAAACGCTCTCTTTTTCTCTTTATCCGCAATACACATTTGCACCAGTCAAAAGAAATTTAGAGAGTGGGATTGCGGGTATTGAAGAGGCATTTTATTTTCCTGTTCAAATGAACAAGCAGTTTGGCTCTATCGAAATCACGGTGGAACTT
>DASUNE010000192.1:0-7519 GCA_036277315.1 Sulfuricurvum sp. | reverse complement strand
CTTCTTTTTCTTTATCGGCCATCCGTTGCTCCTGTAGGCTAAATATTTCTTTTATTGTATCTATAATCCTTTGAAATTTACGTTGATTTGAGTAAACTTAGGTGTATAAAGTGGGGTTTTGATAATGATTGAATCAATTTTCGGATTTGTGGGGCGTCCTTTTCTCTCTATTTTTGAGACAATTGAGCGTTTTGGTATTTTTATTTTATTTCAAGTGGGTTTATTTCGTCTTTATCCAAAAGTCTTTAAGCGGCCGGTGATTGTCTTTACTCAGATCGAGACCATTGGATTCGGATGTGTCGGTGTTGTCACATTGACGGGATTGTTTACGGGAATGGTTGAGGCGATTCAACTTTACAGCGGATTTCATCAGTTTGGCATGGAGAGTTTTATGGGATATACGATTTTTCTCTCCATTACCAAAGAATTGGGTCCCGTATTCGCCTCTTTGATGCTTATTTCTCGTTCTATTAGTGCGATGGCCGCAGAGCTTGGGACCATGCGTGTATCGGAGCAGATCGATGCGATTGATATTTTGGGAGTGGATTCCAAAGAGTATCTTTTGGCTCCTCGCATTATTGCCACGGTGATCTCTTTACCTCTTTTGGTGATTTGGTTTGATTTTGTGGCGATCTTATCCGCATACATGATTTCAACGGCAGCGCTGGGGGTCAACAGCATTGCCTATCAAGAGACAGTGATGCGTTACGGTGAGTTTGATGACATTATGACGGGTGTCATTAAAGCAGCGGTTTTTGGATGGATTGTGAGTGCTATCGGGAGCTATATCGGCTATCATACGAGCGGAGGCGCTCGCGGAGTAGGAACCGCAACGATTAATGCGGTTGTTTATTCCGCCGTTGCCATATTCGTTGCCAACTATTTGATCTCATCCCTGTTTTTATATTTGGATTGGTAGGGGGGGACTTTATTCCCCTAAATCACTTAGAGGGCGAAATTGAAACGTGTCAGGGTCATAATAATCAATAGCCCCGGTTTCGATATCATAATACCATCCGTGAATAAAGAGTTTTTCTTCTTCTGCTAATTTTTTGACATAAGGGTAGGTTAGGAGATTTTCGATTTGAGTGACGATAGAGAGCTGCTCGGTTGCACGCAGCAAGTCTTCTTCGTTTGCATCTTCACCCAATGCTACCATGGCCATCGACTTTGCTTTTTCACCAAGAGTCAGCCATTTAGCCGTATGGATCATTGAGGTTTGACACGATGATTTGTACAATGCAGCAATCGCCCCACAATGCGAGTGTCCGCAAATAATGATTTCAGACACTTCCAAAACGCCTACTGCGTATTCGATTCCTGCGGCTGTTGAGTGAAAATCCTCATCCGGCTTATAGGGAGCGACAAAATTACCGACATTGCGGATGACAAATAGATCCCCGGGAGTCGATTGAATGATAAGATCGGGTATAACGCGGGAATCGGAACACCCGATAAACAAGGTTTTAGGATTTTGACCATCTTTGACCAATTTTAAAAGATGTTCTTCATGCTTTTTAAAAAAAGTTTTTTGAAATGTTTCATTGCCTTCGGCAAATTTTTTAAGTCGGCTCAGATTAGTATCTGCATTTTTTAATGACATTCTTTGATCCCTAGGGAGCATAAAATCTTTTCATAGACAGCTCCACCCTCACGGTCGCAATCATCATGGTATTCAATGGTAATCATTTTCATTCCGCCCGTCACATCACCGCCGTAAATAACGGGTTTAATGGAGCATCCTGCACTGCACTCTTGGATTGCGTCTTCAATTTTTTGTTTATCTTCAGGTGTTGAATAGGCGAGTGAGAGTTTAGTGTACCGTTCTTCGGATTTGTGATCAGCGATAATAGAGCATTCAACCATAATAAATGTCCTTTATATTTTTAATAAAGCAATTATAGCTTGAAATGTTAAAACCACTCCAAAAGTTTGCTGACTTCATCGATTTCATAACATTTCATGGTGGTTTTTTCAAGCGGTTTTTTCGGGATAAGGGCTTTGGTAATTTGCTGTGAATGGGCTTCTTTGAGCCGTTGGTCGAGTTGGTAGACTTCGCGAATATCCCCTACGAGAGAGACTTCGCCGATAAATACCGTCTCTTTTGAGATGGCACGGTTGCGAAAACTGCTGATGATGGCGGCCAAAATGGCTAAATCGGCCGACGTTTCGGTGATTTTGATACCGCCGGTGATGTTGACAAAAACATCATAGCTGTTAAGAGGGATTTCGAGTTTGCGTTCCAATAGGGCTAAAAGCATGTTGAGACGATTGTTATCAAATCCTGTCGCTTGACGTTTGGGATTGGGGGCATGCGTGTCACTGACTAGTGCTTGCACTTCCAGGACGATGGGGCGTGAGCCTTCCATAATGACGGTGAGGGCAGAGCCGCTTTGGGATTTATTACGGTTAAAAAAACGGGATGAGAGGTCTTTGGCGGACATCAGCCCCTCAGCGCGCATCTCGAAGACACCGATCTCACTGGTCGGACCGAAACGGTTTTTAAAGCCGCGTAGTATTCGCAGTTCATGTCCGCTGTCCCCTTCGAAATACAACACGACATCGACCATGTGTTCCAATACCCTAGGCCCCGCGATCGATCCTTCTTTGGTAATATGACCGATAATGAAGATCGCAATACGCCGTTCTTTGGCAATGCGCATCAAATCAAAGGTGATTTGGCGTACTTGGGTCACTGAACCGGGAGCAGAAGCGATGGACTCGGAGTAGAGCGTTTGGATCGAGTCGATGATGATGCACTCATAGCTGCGCTCATGCAGTTCGGATAAAACTTGTTCAAGGCGTATTTCGGCCAGGAGATAGAGATTATCGACATTGGCTCCCAGACGGTTGGCACGCAGTTTGATCTGCCCCTCACTCTCTTCCCCGCTGACATAGAGGACATTGCGGTTTTGTTTGGCTAGATTTGAGCCGATTTTTAAAAGCAGAGTCGATTTCCCTACCCCTGGGCTTCCACCGATGAGGACGAGTGATCCTGGGACGATCCCGCCGCCTAGTACCATATCGAGCTCAGCATCATCACTGGTGTAGCGCTCTGTCGTCTCTTCTTGTATCTGGGTGATCTCTTTGGCTTTGGAAGCCGCCAAGGGAGATGAAGAGGAGGTGAGTTTGATAATATCCTGCTGTTGCTCATTGAGCTCTACAAAGCTGTCCCATCCGCCGCAGTTGGTACATTTTCCCATCCATTTTGGAGTGGTGAAACCGCAATGCTGGCATTCGAAGAGGACGGATTTCTTTTTGGCCATTATTTGGAAGCCTCTTCCCCATAAATAGCATCCAAAATTCCATCCACAAATTCGTATTTATTAAACGGTATCAGATGTTCCGGCTGTTCTCCGACACCGATAAAGAGGATAGGGAGCTCAAGGGCATACGCGATACTGAAAACGGATCCCCCTTTTGCGGTTCCGTCTAGTTTGGTGATGATGATCCCGTCGATGCCGATCATTTCATTGAACGCTTTGGCTTGTGCGATGGCGGAGCTTCCTTGTGTACCGTCCAAAATCAATATCTTGCGGTGCGGTGCTCCCGTATGGGCCTTGTCACAGATACGGACGATTTTTTTGAGCTCATTGCCGAGGTTGGTTTGGGTATGCAGACGTCCGGCCGTATCGATGATGACCTGTTCAAATCCTCGTGCTTTCGCGGATTCGATCGTGTCGTAGGCAACCGCACTGGGGTCATGTCCTTGACGGGATGAGACGATAGGGATCTCCAGTTTATCGGCCCAACGGGTGAGCTGTTCGATGGCGGCGGCACGGAAAGTGTCTCCTGCTCCAAGGATAACGCGTTCGCCGTTATTAAGATGACGCTGTGCAAGTTTGGCAATGGTGGTTGTTTTTCCGGCACCGTTGACGCCGATGATAAGGGTTACGGTAGGTTTGTTGGGATTATCGGGAAGCGTGTTTTGTGCATAGTTCAGTGTTGCTAAGAGTTTGGAGCGTAATTGTTCACGATTGACCTCATTTTGATACAGCTCACGCAGGATGATTTCAACGAGATCGTATTCGACATCGGATTCGAGAAGAATATTTTCGAGTTCCTCTTTGGTTATGGTGAGTTTTTTTTCCGGTACGATTGCACTGATAGCATCGATCGTTTTTTGTAACCCTTTTTTGATAAAACCAAACATGCTTATTTTCCCAGTGCCTGAGCAATATCGGCATCAATCATCTCTTCAGGCGTTGCCCCGACATAATGGGTGACGTACTGGCCATTTTTATAAAGCACCATAAGAGGGATGGGAAATTGTTGCCCCACACCGATTGTAGAAGCGATAGCACGCGCCAGGGATTGGTTATCCGCTTTGTTGGAAATAAGGTATTCGCCTTTAAATTTTTCTTTAAATTTTTCAAGTTCGTCGTTGGAAACATCGTCTTCGATCGTAAGACCCATGATAATGAGGTCCTCTCCATACTTCTTTTGTAAATTTCCCAAATGGCGCACTTCAGCACGGCACGGCGGACACCATGTCGCAAAGATATCAAATAACACAACTTTCTCTTCACCCGCATCTAGGGAAAAATTCCCTCCTCGTTTTTCAACCGTATAAGCCTTGCCCGACGTATCGAGAAGTTTGAACGTTGCGGTCGAAACCATAGCCTCTTCGGTTGTTTCTTCACCGCACCCGCTAAAAAAAAGTGAGATGGAAAACAGTGTGATCAGTAAAATTGAAAGACGCATAAAGAACCTCTTGGCTAGAATACGGTGATTATAGCAAACAAAGGTTTAGAAGTGACAAAGAGTGATTTTCGCATTAAGTGTTTAAATCAGCAACGAAATCTTTCAATAAAAAGTAAAAGGTATCGGGATGGACGTGTAAATCATCACCTTTTAACTCTTTTACGCCATCAAAAAGGGAAACGGATTCTCTTGTATTGGCCTTTTGGATTTGAAGCGGATATTCGAAAGACGATTAGAATATTAAGGGCGAAAAATTCATTATATTTGCCATTTATGGATGACGTCAGTTTCAAAATGGTACCATTTAGATACCCGTTGGAGCGTAAATCTTTTGGGATATATGAACCACGGAATTCGAATTTAAAACTAAAATTAATTGATATAGCTATTGTACCTGTCGTCGGTGTGGATGGAACTGGAGCCAGAATTGGTTTTGGTAAAGGTATGTATGATCGTTTTTTTCCTACACTGAAGTCAAAACCGTTAATCATTTTTGTACAGCCAAGTCGTTGTGTCACATCGTTGTCGCTGTGTGATGATTATGATGTTAAGGGTGATGTATTTATTACACCGGATGGGGTGCGTAGCTCTAAGGATTTTCATGTTAAACACTCTTCTCGTAAACGGTGGCATAGCCACACTGGGAGGGGTAATCGGATTTTTAATTTCTAAAAAAATATCGCTTTCTCATTTTGACTATTATGAAATCAGTGCAAAAGCGAAAGCAAATGCTATTGAGCTTGAAGCGCAAACGTTATTGGAGCGTGCTACCAAGCGTTCCGATGAAATTGTAAAAGAGGCCGCAAGGAAGTACGATGAAGCGTACGGACAGGTTAAGGCTGATTTGATGACGCAAGAATCGGCTGTCATTCAATTGAAGGCTGATTTTGAGACATTTCGACTCAATGAAACGGCTAAGATGGAAATACAGCGCAGTGCGATAGAGAATGCTCGTGTGAACATACAGCGCAATGAGCATGCTTTGATGAAATTAAAAAACGAATACCTCCAAAAAATGGAACAAGTTGCTTCAGTCTTAGAGGGGCGTGCCTCTCTCTCAATGGCTGAAGCTAGAGCCCTACTGCTGGAGCAAGTGCGTCAAAGTTCACGTGCTGAGATAGCAAGACTGACTCGCGAGCTTGAAGAACAAGGGAAAGAACAGCTTAAGCGCAAAGCCGATTATATTTTAGCTCAGGCAACGTCACGCTTTGCGGGTGATTTTGCATCAGAACGACTCATCAGCGTCATCAATTTGGAAAGCGATGAGCTCAAAGGGCGTATTATCGGTAAAGAAGGGCGCAATATTAAAGCGCTGGAAACGGTGTGCGGTGTTGATATTATTATCGATGAAACTCCTAATGCGATTGTGGTCAGTTCGTTTAATCTGTATCGTCGGGCAATTGCTACCAAAACGATTCAACTTCTCGTCGAAGACGGGCGGATTCAACCTTCACGGATTGAAGAGATTTATCAGAAAGTAACCGATGATTTTGAAGAAGCAATTCTGTCAGAGGGTGAAGAGATTGTTTTTGAATTAGGTTTGGGGGTTATGCATCCAGAACTTTGTCGATTGGTAGGACGGCTTCGATACCGTGCGAGTTATGGTCAAAACGCTTTGGCCCATACCCTTGAAGTAGCGCATTTGGCAGGATTGATGGCAGCAGAGATGGGCGGAGACGTTCGGCTTGCCAAGCGAGCGGGATTGTTGCATGATATCGGCAAATCATTGACGCAAGAGAGTGCGGGCGGAAATCATGTGGATCTTGGCGTTGAAGTATGCCGACGGCTCGGGGAAGATCCGGTTGTTATTAATGCCATTTATGCGCATCATGGTCAAGAAGAGATCAAAAGTATTGAATGCGCGTGTGTGTGTGCTGCGGATGCTCTTTCAGCGGCAAGGCCGGGAGCGCGACGTGAAGTGTTGGAAAGTTTCTTGCGCCGTGTGAGTGAGATCGAAGAGATTGCCACAAGCAAATACGGAGTCAAACAAGCGTATGCGATCAATGCGGGACGTGAAGTGCGCGTTATCGTCAATGCCCAAAGCATCAATGATGATGAGAGTGCATTGCTTGCTCGTGAGATTGCGGATGAGATTGCTCAGAAGGTGCAGTTTCCGGGAGAAATCAAGGTCAATGTAATTCGAGAGAGCAGGACAGTGGAGTTCGCCCGCTAAAGTAAAACTTAGAGTGATAATGAAACGTCGTTATGTGTTTCTATCTTGAAACGATCTGGCTTTATTTCGAGTTGTTTGGTCGTATTAAGCTCGTTTATAACGATCCCTTTCGGGACTTTGGCTGAGTGCAGCTGTACCGCCGTTTGTTTGTAGTTGGGCTCTCCTGATTTGGGACAAAAGAGGCTGGGAGTGAGGGTGTTGATGAGCTGGGTATTAAAGTGAAAGGGGACAAAAACGTTCCCTTGACGTACCGTTTGGGTGATTCTCACGACGATATCGTCTACGCGTCCGCGAGGTGAGCTGATCGCCAGACGATCACCGCTTTTGACGTCCAAAGCCAAAGCGTCAGCAGGATTGATATCGACCCACGCTTCGGGTGCTAAATCATTGAGAATACCGATGTTCCCTGTTTTGGTTCGGGTGTGCCATTGCTCTACGGTACGTCCCGTGTTAAGGAGGATGGGAAATTTTTCATTTTCAGGTTCTTGGAGCGGTATCCATTCCAGTGGCAACAATTTGGCTTTGCCATCATACGTGCGAAAACCGATGTCGGGGGTGTAAAGGCGCGGTGAACCGAGAGGAAACTGTTCGTTACACGGCCACTGTATCCCGCCTTGACGTTCCATCATCTCATAGCTCATC
>DASUNE010000191.1:0-9316 GCA_036277315.1 Sulfuricurvum sp. | reverse complement strand
TCCAAAATTAGGAAGTGCCTTACTTTCACCTATACCCAGTATTCCAAAAGTTATTGAAGAGCCATTGAGATTGAATGCTTTAATGAACAAATCAGCATTGATCAATGGAAAATGGTATAAAGTCAATGAGTCGGTCAGAGGCTACACTCTCGCTGAAATCAAGTCAAATTCTGTCTTGTTGAGTGGAAAAAAAGGGCAATCTTTAGTTTTATTCCTCAGCAGAACGAACAAAAACATCACAATAAATACAAAATAGGACATCAATATGAGACCAGTATTTAACTTCAACGCACGCGCACTTTTACTATCGGTAACCACAGCGGCTTTTCTTGCAAGCTCTGCCAATGCAGATTGCACCTACGAGCTCTTCAGCATTGCATCCATAAAAGGGACTACCGTTGGTGAGTTCATTGATCAAATCAGTGATGAGTGCGCCATGAGTGTTATTGTTGCTGATCAGGAAGCAGAACAGATTCTTAAGAAGCAGATGAACAAAACGTATCTCAAAAATCTGACGATTAATGAAGTCTTAGATCTAATCGTCAAAGAAAATGATTTACAATACACTTTACAAAATAATGTATTGAAAATATCCTATCTTACAACAAAAACGTACAACATCGATTACATTATTTCTGAGCGTAAAGGAACAGGAAGTGCCAATGTCACCCTAAGCTCAAATTCACAAGCATCCAATAATGGCTCTGCCAATACGGCTAATTCTACCGGCTCTACTTCTTCTTCTAACAGTTCTTCTAAAGGAACTGCTTCTGATTCCGGGACAAATATCACCTCCAGTGATGAAGTGATGTTTTGGGCTACTCTCGAAAAAGAGATTCAAAGCATACTGAGCCGTCCTGAAGATCAATATAAGCAAATCAAATCAGTTTCAAATCCTGACTCAAAAGAAAAATCATCTGATGAATCGGATCAATATGGTATTTTTATTAATAAAAGTGCGGGACTGATCACCGTTACGGGAACTGGAAAGCAAATCAAGCGTCTTGATACGTATATTGATGATTTACAGAAAAAAATGCAGTCTCAGGTTATGATCGATGTTAAAATGTACAGCGTTGTTTTCAATGATGGGTCAAGTACCGGTATCGATTGGTCACAAATCTACAACCTTCAAAACTTTCAACTCGGTTTTGACAAAGCCAATCGTACGAATGTTGAAACAAATCTTTTTGATACAGCATACGAGGGAGATAAAGTTCAAACAGTAACGGTAACAGGGGGAACTGTTGCAACACCCACACTTGGACTAATGGATGTTGCCGGTGTACGAGCACCGGTTGATGCCATATCAAAGCTTTTCACTATGAGCAACAGCATAAGCATCAATAATCTTTTGATGTTTTTGAAAACACAAGGGGATGTCTATGCGATCTCTAATCCTAAGATCATGACACTCAACAATCAACCTGCATTGATCACTGCCGGAACAGAACTCTTTTATAAAACGATCAATACGTCTACTTTAGCAGGTGGAACTACCGGTACGCAAGCGACGACAGAAATCATCAGTTCCGTCTTTTCCGGTGTTTTGCTGGATATCACTCCTGAAATTTCCAAAGAGGGACTTATCACCTTACGTATTAACCCTTCTGTGTCCGATACGGTTGGCGACGTTGCCGCAGATAATTCAAAGCGTACGATGCCGCCTGACTTAAGCCGTCGTCAAATTTCATCCGTTGTCACGGTACAAGATGGTAACAGAATTATTTTAGGGGGATTAATCAACCGCAAATCAACCAATAATACAACCAAAGTACCTTTCCTTGGAGATATTCCTGTCTTAGGCTATCTGTTCAAACAAGAGAACATTGGGGAAAAGGTTGAAGAGCTTGTTATTATTATCGAGCCTCATATCGTTAAAAAAGATGGCTCAAATGTTGCGCTTTCAGATTTGGGATACAGTCGTTTAGCTCCTGCAATGGAAAAAGACCAACTCAAACAAACGGAACAAGCCAAAGCAGACGTAGAAACGGTTAAAGAACTGAAAGAGGATGCTAAGTAACGGATGGAAGATTCGCTCTTTTCAAAGCCCAAAGAGCTTTTTATCGACGTAGTCAACCCTCGTGACTACGTTCAAATCGACAGTGTCTCTCATATGTACCAAAGCCTTAAAACTTCCGTTCAAAAACCGCTTAAGATGATTTTGCTTTATGGAAGACCGGGAACCGGAAAAAGCATGTTATTGCACAAACTTAACCATGACCTTTCTAAGCATCAAAAAGTCTTTATGGTGGACATCCCTATTATTGATGAAAATGATTTTTTGCGGGTTCTTGCTCAAAACATCTATGGCCATGTCAATAGAGAGATGATAACGCTTACCTACTTTTTAGAACTGGCAACGGCCGTTAATTATCCTCAGACCCCCATCGTTTTACTGGATGAGGCACAGCTCTACAGCTCTGCTTTAATGGAAAAAATTCGGCTTATCTCCGATGCCCGTGCCCTAAAATTTGTCATATCACTCCATAAGACGGATGATGAAGATGTTATTGCCAAAGAACACTTTCAAACACGTATTTGGGAAAGCATTGAACTTCAAAATGCCACTCCCGATGAACTTAAAATCTATATTCAAAAAAAGCTTCTTAAAGCCAATTGTTTTGATGTCGCCAATATGATCAATGATAAAAATATTAAAATAATCAGCAAACTGACGAAAGGGAATTATCGTGATGCCAACAAACTCATGTTCTCGTTATTTTCCCTTTATGGCTGGTTTGAAGAACATCATCCAAGTAAAATCAACTATAATGCGCTTAAGCCAAAATGGATAGAGATGGCTGCCATTCATACAGGACTTATTCGTGCTTGATATTATATCCCTAGAGCGTCGATGGCTGAAATACAAAATCAAAAGTTACCTACCGCACTTTATACTATCCATTGCTGCTGTTGCTATTATCATTACCCTTTTTATGAGTTTTTCTTCAGGCAAACGGGATGTACAAACCATTGAAACAAAGCCATCGACTGTTTTGCAAAAATCACCATCACTAAATCCAAGCGAAAATGATATGATTCTGGAACCTTCCATGCAGTTTATACAATCCATGTCTCCTAATATTCAAAGCGATCAACCAATACATACATCTTCAAAACCTCTTCCGCCTAAGACGGTTGCTGTACCAAAGACACCCCTTCTTGCAACTCCCGTTCAGGTAATTTCTATTACTACCCCTTCTGCACCAATGACGCCACCGCCTTCAATCGTAAAGCCAAAAACACCTGCGATGAAACTTGACAGCAGCGCATTCGACATTCATGAAATCGAAGAGCGTTTCAGAGTCAATTCCAATCCGCATTTAGGGGTTTACATAGCCCGTTATCACTATGAACACGGCAACTACAATGAGGCTTATAACTACGCTTTAAAAACCAATTCAATCAGCAATACCATGGAAGAGAGCTGGTTGATTTTTGCCAAATCGCTTGTCAAACTTGGTAAAAATGATCAAGCCAAAAAAACACTTCAACTCTATATCTCACAATCCAATTCAGAAAATGCCAAAAGTTTATTATATTCAATCCAACAAGGAGGAGTAAAGTGAAAATACTTTTTTCATTCTTCTTTGGATTAAGCCTGATAGCACATGCCGACATCCCCTCTCAAATGTATACCTTGTATCAAAAAGGGGACTATAGTGCATCTTGTGATCTGGGCTTACTACATTTTAAACAATTTCAGTCCAATGAGGCCCATCTCTCACTTTATGCGTTTTCGTGTTTAAAGGCCGATCAAATCGATCGCCTTAATACACCGCTTATGCTCCTTAATAACACCAAAGAGGCTCGGGCCAATGCTTCCTACTTCTCAATGCTGGTCATGCAAAAAAAGCTTTTAATGCAATCGTTATACGACAATACTTCATTAAAATCGCTCAAATTTCCAACAAGTTCACATCTGCTCTCAAAAATTTTTACCTTTTATCTTAACGATCCGCAAAGCTCAACAACGATCAAAGAGTATGTCGATTCTTCTAATCCAAGAATTTCATACAAATTATACACAACAGCATTAAATGGACATCATACGCTTGCTATTGATGAATACTATGATAAAATATTAACATTACACCACGTATATTAAGGGGATTGGTATGGATAGAATTACACATGATTTACTCGAAAAACGCCATATCTCGCAAGTACAAATTGACCGTCTACTCGCTAAAGGGGTTCAAAATGAAACCATTCTCGAAACCCTGACAAAACTAGGCGTTGTTTCCCTTAATGCAGTAAAACGGTTTGTCGTTGAACAAATACGGCTGGGGGTTTATGAGCTCTCTATCATTAAAAATTATCATTTTTTAGATGAAGCTTCCATACTAAGCTATCTGGCAGAAGTCCTTGAAATCCCATTCATCGACCTTGACTCTATTGATATGGATTACCGTTTGGTTGAAAAAATTCCAACTGCCCAACTCAAACGTTATAATGCTCTTCCTATATCTCAAGATGACATGTATGTTGTCGTAGCCTTTGCCGATCCGTTAAACATTGAAGCACAAGAATCTTTACAGCGTCTTTTCGCGCGTAAATCACTTAAAGTTGCTGCTGCTACCGAAAAACAGATTCAAGCGTATCTGTTCAAAATTGAGCTTAAAGACAGTGTTAAGGAACTCGTTACCAATATCCGAAATGAACTTCGTAATATAGGGACGATTGAAGAACAGCAGGAAGCTTCTTCTATTTTGCAGCTCATTGATGTTATCCTCAAAGCATGTATCAAGGGACGCGCAAGCGATATTCATATTGAACCGACTGAAAAAAACTGCGTTGTCCGTGGCCGTATCGATGGAAAATTAACCGAGGTATTTATCTTTGATCGTGATATTTATCCGCCGCTGGCTTCACGTATGAAGCTGTTGGCTAATCTTGATATTGCTGAGAGACGTAAACCACAAGACGGACGCTTTTCTGCCATGGTTATGGATGCAGAATTTGACTTTCGTATTTCAACCCTTCCTATCCTCTATGGTGAATCCATCGTTATGCGTATTTTGGATAAAACAAAAGCGCTTGTACGGCTCGAAGAATCCGGTATGGATTCTGATAGCTACAAAAAACTTATTAAAGCCTTGGGATCACCCTTTGGCATTATTCTCGTCACCGGTCCTACAGGAAGCGGTAAAACCACAACACTGTATGGCGCACTTAATGAACTTCGAAATGTTGAAGACAAAGTCATTACCGTTGAAGATCCTGTCGAATATCGTATGAACTTAATCCAACAAGTCCAAGTCAATGCAAAAGTAGGTCTATCCTTTGCGGATGCCCTGCGATCAATCTTGCGGCAAGATCCGGATAAAATCATGATTGGGGAGATTCGCGATCATGAAACACTTGAGATCGCCATTAAAGCGGCCCTTACCGGTCACTTAGTCATATCCACCCTTCATACCAATGATGCCATTAGCGCCATTCCTCGTATGTCCGATATGGGAATTGAACCTTACCTTATCAGCGGGGCACTCGTGGCGATACAAGCTCAGCGGTTAATACGTAAAATCTGTAAACATTGTAAAAAAGAAGCGGACATACCCATGGTATTACGAGAACAATACAGTGGGCTGATCCCGCATGGCACCATTTTTTACGTAGGTTCTGGATGCAAGGAATGCAATGGATCCGGATACATGGGACGCGAAATGATCTGTGAAGTCTTGCCGATATCTGAGGGGCTCTCAAGCTTGATTGCCAGAAGTGGCTCAAAAGATGAAATTTACAAACTTGCCAAAGAAGAAGGGTTTGTAGGTATGTTTGAAAATGGAATGGCCAAAGCAGTATCAGGGGTAACAACCATAGATGAAATATTAAGGGTGGCAAAAGTATGAAGTATTTTATTGTAACGATTCTCAGTAAAGGGAAAAAAGAGGACTATGGTCTATACGCCGAACACAAAAAAGAGGCTCAGTATCTGGCTAAAATAAAATATTCCGGTATGATCTTAAAAGCGGTCGAAGCCTCTCCCCCCTTAGAAGATCAATTTCGAAAATTTAAAGAAACGCTTTTTGCGAATCTTAAAAAAAGCAAACTTAAACAAGACATGCTTATTGCTGCCATTCGTCAGCTTGCGGTCATGGCCAATGCCGGTATTTCTATCCATGATTCACTTCATGAAATTTCCGATGCTACTACGGATAAAACACTCAAAGAGATCCTTAATACTATGGCGGAAGACATCAATGCCGGTCACAGTCTCTCTAAATCTGCCGCAAAATTTAGCTATCAGCTGGGAACCCTCAGTCTTGCCATGATTGAATTGGGAGAAAAAACCGGTAATATGGCTGAGGCACTACATAAACTCGCCGATATGCTCGAAGAAATCCGACGCAATGTCATTAAATTTAAAAAAGCAATGGCCTATCCTCGCAATGTTATGATTGCTATGGCCGTTGCTTTTACCATCCTCATCTCCTATGTCGTTCCCCAATTTAAGACGATTTTTGAACAGCTTGGAGCAGAGCTTCCTGTTCCCACCAAAATTCTTCTCTTTTTAGAACATCTTTTCAACACCTATGGATTGTATGTTTTAGCAGGAATAGTCCTCTTTATTTTTGCTTTCCGCTATACGCTTGATCACAACAGAGATTTTAGATACAAATGGCACCAGTTTTTACTCAAAGTCTATTTGATTAAAAATATCATTATGTACTCAACCCTTAGCCGCTTCACCCTCGTCTTCTCAGAGTTGGTACGAGCAGGAATTCCGGTAGCTGAAGCACTTGAGACATCTACTGCCATGATTGACAGCCTTCCTCTGCAAGAACGTCTCCTTATCGTTCGCTCAGCCGTTGAAAAGGGGGGCTCTCTTCATTCGGGATTGAAAGAGACCAATCTATTTGAGAACATGATCATTCAGATGATTTCAGCGGGTGAATCCAGTGGGCAGCTTGATGCCATGCTGCAAAAAGTCATGGAATATTACAAAATGCGTTTTGATGCCATTATCGATGGTCTTGCTGAAGCAATTGAACCGATTATGCTCTTTATGATCGCAGGGATGGTTATCTTGCTGGCTTTGGGTATTTTCTTGCCAATGTGGTCAATGGGGGATGCCGTTCAAGGACGGCACTAATAAAAGAAAAGGTTTATTCGGCCTCTTCTTTTTTAACCAATGCGCTATACGCTTCATCTTTAGGTATCAAACCCGTCTCATACAAAAACTGAGAGGGGACGAAATTGGCTTTTTTAATCTTATCGTACTTGGCATAACTCAAATAAAGCCGATCTTTGGCCCGTGTCACCGCCACATAAAAAAGACGGCGTTCTTCTTCAATACTCCCGCTTCGACTCATCAGTTTACGATTGGGAAAACGCCCGTCCATCAAGTCAATCACATACACCTCTTTGTATTCCAATCCCTTAGACGCATGGATACTGAGTAAATGGACCCCCTCGCCTTGCGTCAAATCCTGTGAACCTAACACCATCGCATTTAAAAAACGTTCGTGTTCTTTATAGGGGCGAGATAACTCAAACAAGACACTGCATTTTCGGCGTATCTTTTCTTGGGACTCTTGTTTAACACGCTCATCAATAGAGCCGTTTTCTGTCATGGCACGCTTATGCGACAGATACTCGATCACATGTCCATAAAGGCTTGAGAGCGCGATTTTTTGTACCGCCTCTTTGGGGCTTTTGACCTCTCGCAGTTTGCGAAACAACATAAACAAATCGTGCAAAAACGTGGCAGATTCTTTGGTGAGCTTTGCATGCTTTAAAATAGGATTTCCCATAAAGTTAGGGTCCAGTCCCAATTTTGCAAACCGCCCTGCACTCCCAAGCTCCGCATAATCATCAAACAACCCCAGTTGGTGATTGAGCTTGCGTTTTTCAAACGGATTCGAAATAGAGGTATCGGGGGTATAAAGTCCTCGTAAAAAGGACCCTTTTCCCAGCTTTTGAAGACCGACAAATAATTCCTTGGCAGCTGCACTGCCTACCCCTTTAGCGTAATCAAATAGATGGATAAACGCCATCATGTCCGATTCATTCACTAATAGGGTGTAAATATCCAAGAGTGCTTTGATCTCTTTCGAATCAAAAAAGCTTGTTCCCCCGCGACGGCGACAGGGGATTCCCATCTCACGAAGGGTTGCTTCCATTCCGTCCGCAGAAGCATTGTTACGAAAGATGACGGCTATTTCTTCTTTCTCAGTAGGCGAATCCCCGATTGCTTGCGCAATGCCGTGGTATTGTTCAAACAGCTCTTCGTAAATAAGTAATGCTGGAGCTTGCGCTTCCCCGGTTCGTGTTACTTCCAATGCTTTGGGATAGATACGCTCATTGTGGGCGATGACGGTATTGGCGAGAGAGAGAATCGGTACGGTTGAGCGATAGTTTTTGTTGAGCGTATACACCTTTGCGTCGGGAAAATTGGTGCTAAAGGATCCGATAATCGAAATATCTGCCCCGTTAAACGCATAAATACTCTGATCGTAATCTCCGACACAAAATAGAGACGGAGGACGTATTGCATTGATAAGTGTCCCTTGAAGGGCATTGGTATCTTGATATTCATCGATCAATACCTCTTTGTAACCCAAATCATTCTGTGAAGCCAGATGACGCATTTGAAGTAACAAATCATTAAAGTTGACAAAGCCATACTCTTTTTTTAGTGCTTCAAACTCATCGACAATATCCGCATATATCATGGCATACACGGCATGCTCATCTTGACGCGTCAATATCCACTCTTCAAAATTCGTATTGATCTCGGTATTTTGATAGAAGGAATAGACATCGTAAAGATAATTGGCACCATACGCAGGTGTAGCATTATCCAGATGGGAAAAAGTTCGTTTTTCATAGACACTGCGAAAAAGGGTCTTGAGTTCGCGCGGCTGCTTCAGGACTACTTTTCCCTCTTTACGCTTCAACCATCGATAGCTCACCGCATGAAATGTCCCCGCATCTACTTTCGAAGCAATCTCGCGCCCAAAAAACATTGCCACACGCTCCACCATCTCTTGGGCTGCTTTGTTGGTAAACGTAAGCAATAAAATTTCTTCGGGTTTGACATTTTGTGAGATTAAATACGCAATACGCCCCACAATCGTAGAGGTTTTACCCGTACCTGCCGAGGCGATAATGAGATTATGGCCGTACGGTGCAGTTGCGGCGGTGTATTGCTGTTCATTGAGGCGAGAAAGTGGCAAGAGGCTCCTTGATATTAGCGACATTATACTCAATGCGTGTTTGAATTTTGGTATAATTCGCCCATATTTTCCTACGCAAGGCTTGCTTATGTCCGCTACTCACTATGATCCTAAAAATATTGAAGACA
>DASUNE010000190.1:0-23956 GCA_036277315.1 Sulfuricurvum sp. | reverse complement strand
GATTATGCCTTTGAGAATTCATTGATAGTGATTGGCGAGTGGCTGCACACCTCAAAAACATTTGAGCACGAGATGCAGTTTCACATCCCTTCGGGAGCATTGAATAATCTCGTCGGTTCCCAGGATTATATGGGGCTTGGGATGAATTATCAGTTTACCCCATTGCTTTATGGAACACTCTCCAGTATCGTCAGTATGGATGATGGAAGCTTTTACGTTGGACCGATAGTATCCTATTCATTAGGGGATGATCTTAGTGTAGCTCTTGGCAGTATGCTTTATGGCGGAAAAAGCGGCAGCGAATTTGGAAACCTCGGTCAAACCTATTATGTGAATTTAAAAATAACGTTTTAACGTGATGGATCCTTTTAACAAGATAAATAGAGTAAAAAGCGTATCATTGCTCACTAGATAGATAAAAAAGGACATAAGCGTGGAGCTAAATAGTTTTGTAAAAACAATGATTTTTATTGCGATAGGGCTGTTTTTTTGGCTTTTTTTCCCTTTTTTAAAAAGTTTTTTTGTTGCGTTATTGCTTGTAACTGCTTTTACCCCAGTCCATTTGCTGTTAGAGAATAAACTCAAAAAATATCCAAAAATTTGTCCGTTAGCTTCCCTTCTCACCGCCAGTACCATGACACTTTTCTTAATCACCATTTTGTTCGTCCCTATTCTCTTTTTTATCTATTACATTATTGCCCATCCCTCAGAGCTTTATACGATAGGAGAGACTTTTTACAGACAAGGCATCCGAGTCCTCTCTCTCGCCCCTGATTCTATAAGCTGGCTCAAAAAGCCTCTGGCCCTCCTCAGTGAAAAGGTAGTTGAAAATCAAGAAAAAATCATTTCAACCGCGGTTGCGAATTTAGGGGATGGACTTCTTGGATTTATGGGGGCATTGGGAAATATGGTGATGATCGTCATTTTCTTCTTTTTTCTCTCGTGGTATCGACGAGATCTTACGCTCGCCATTACCCCTATTATCCCCATAAAGCGCTCGGTTCGTTTGGAATTTGTATTGGATATGATTGCAACGACTTCAACAGGATTTTATACCCTTATCGGTGTTGGGATTGCACAAGGATTGGCCTTTGGGATTTTTATCAGTTTTTTCGACGGATACGATCCGCTTCTTTTGGGACTGATGATTGCCGTAACGTCGGTTATTCCGATTGTCGGGACAGCCTTGATATGGATACCTATCGCACTCAATGAGTTTTTTAACGGGCACAGTGCCAATGCATTGATTATATTTTTCTACTCATGGGCGATGCTCTCATTTTTTATTGATAATATTGTACGTCTGATTATCTTGCAGCAACTCAATCATCTGATGAGTCAAGGGCGTAAAGAGATAAATGATTTTTTGATATTCTTTGCATTGATAGCGGGTTTGGCCACGTTCGGGTTTTGGGGATTTATTTTGGGACCTGCGATTGTGGCATTCGCCGTAACTTTACTGCGAATGTTACGGCGTAATCATGTGGCAAAATAGGGTATTTCCCCTCTTGCTGGGTTCAGAGCAACGAACTGCTTTATGCCTTTAGTGTTTGAACTTCATCACGAAGACGGTTTAGTTCTTCGGTAATAGCAGTAATCTCATGCTCTTTTTCACTCTCATTGCCACCTTGGGTGTAGCGTCCAATGGTTGATTGCAAGCTGGTGGTCAATTGATCTAATTTTTCTTTAGCATTATTGATCAATTGGTTATGATCGATATTGAGATTGTCTTCAAGCTCATGAATTTTATCGATAATATCGTCTTGATGCTTGAGGGCATAATACGTTGCAACGCCTCCAAGCACGGCTCCTAGTAAAAGGGGAAGGGTATTGTTTTGATTCATAGTGCACTCCTTAGGGTTAGTTTGATTTCTTTTTGAGCAATTGAGATAATGCTCCGATAACAAGTGAGCCGATAGTCACTTTCGCAATACCATTAGAGGCTTTCGCGGCCAAAGATTTGGTTTGTGCGTGCAAATAATCGATCATGTCGTGTGCTTCATGCAACGCTAAGAACAATTTTTGACTTAATGATCGGGTCTCGACTTTGAGAAGAGAAATCAACTCATTGGTCTCATGCAGTGTCAGTGCCACTTTGGTTGAGAGAAAACTAATCTCGTTTTGGGCAAGTTTGATAAATTCCTCTACCCGTTTCATCGTCTTAAGCGCTTCAAGTCCCATTAAAACAATAACCATCGTTATAACAACCATACACATGGCAATCACACCTACGAAAATAGTCATCCATTCACCGTTCATTGTACACTCCGAAAACATTATAGTTTAACATATGATAACCAACATTTCTTAAGTACCACCTCATTGGCTACGTTATGATAAAATCATACAACGAAATGAACAAAAAAAGGATTTCGATGAAAGTACCGTTTTTCTCCATCCTAATAATTATGCTATACCTAAGCGGATGCGCAACGCCTGAGCATACCATGCACGTTCCTCTAACCTCTTTGGACGGTCATTGGAAGTCCACAGCTTCGAATGCAACGGTTTGTTTTGAGAAGGGAAAGATCAGCGGCAATGATGGATGCAACCAGTTTGTAGGAAGCTACACGGCGGACGAAAACACACTCAGCGTATCGGATAAGATGATGTCGACCATGATGGCATGTCCCGCCATGGAAAATACCACGGCATTCAAAAATGCTTTAATGCGCGCAAAAGTATACGAAAATGATGGGAAAAAACTACTGTTGATGGGAGGCAAAGGGGAGCCGTTGCTGGAGCTGAATGCCCTCTCAAAAACTTTGGAAGAGAGAGGTTATACGCTCCTTCATCTCAATAACGGCAAACAAGCCGTTGTTACCCTCAAAACCCCCATCACTCTGCAAATTTCAGCGGAGGGAAAAATGAGCGGAAACACCGGATGCAATCAATACACGACGGCCTATACGATCAAAGAGGATCAAATCACGATCGGTTTCCCTGCAACCACCCGGAAAATGTGCTCACCCGCATTGATGGAACAAGAGGAGCAATTCATCGCGGCCCTCCCAAAAGCGGCAACACACAAACGCAACGGCGAAAAGTGGGAAGTGCGTGATGTCTCCGGTGCATTGCTTTTTGATATGCGGTAATTATTTCGAGTCATGAAATCCCATCGCTTTGGGGTGAACAAAGCACAGTTTTTCCCATGAGCGATTGGGTTTGGTAAGCGTCACCCGATGCGCCGATACGGAGCGGGAGAGGGCGACGTAAAACTGCGACGGGGCAAAGATCTCATTGGTCTCGATGACGTAATCCGCCAGACTCATCCCTTGCGATTTATGAATCGTGATCGCAAAGGCGAGGGTGATTGGAAATTGGCTGATGGTGATGAGCTTTTCTTCCTTCATCACTTTTCCCTTTTCACTCCAGCGTGTTTTTGTCGTCTCTACCCGCTCCACTTTAACGCTTTTACCATCGGCTTTTTTGACCCAAACACAATCCTCTTCGATGGAGAGGATTCGTCCCCGTTCTCCGTTGTAATAGTTCCAGGAGTTACGAGTAAAGAGAATGGGAGCGGTGATCTTGAGCATCATGGAGGGCTCGATGCGGCTCTCATTCATAAACCGCTCCACATCACGCTCTTGCATTTTTTTGTCATGAAGTGTGACATAGGGTACTAGACTAATGGACTCACCGTTTAGATGTTCGAGCTGGGCACGGTTGTGATTTTGAGCGCTGATATTTTTGCCGTAGAGCAGGGTGATGGTGCTTTTGTCGTCACTCAACGGTTTGACCAGCGCATCCAAGGCACTCACGGAATTCTCATCGATTTGGGCATGGCGCACCGATTCCAGCAACGTCAAAAACTCCTCTTCGCAGGTTCGATACGACCCTTCCAGATGAAGCGTTTCAAAATCAAATCGCTCCCAACTGGGGGATTCAAAGGCAAAATAGATCGGCTCATTTCCCCGTACCACCGGAGGGAGCTGTAAGAAATCTCCCACAACAATGAGACGGCCTTTAAATTCGGCTTGCAGGAGACGAAGCCGTATCATGTCCAGCAAGGGCGCACTCACCATCGAGATCTCATCGATAACGATGAGGCTCATAGAGTGAATTAATGTGTGTACTTTTTTGGAACATTCCAATTTCCCGCGCAACTCCAGCTCTTCTTGAGAATTGGCAATCCCCAGATCAAAAAAACTGTGCAGCGTCTGACCGCCGATGAGCGTTGCCGCCATCCCTGTGGATGCCAAACACGCCACTTTTTGCCCTTTTGTTTGAGCATTTTCGATGAGGGCACGCGTCAAAGTCGTTTTACCCGAACCGGCACCGCCGGTGATAAAGAGGTTGGAGGTTTCTAAAGTTTTTACTGCGGCTTCAATCATTCTCATCCTTCATCACAATCACCCGTCCAAACGGTACTTCCCCCATGGTTTGTGCAATCCATATCACGTCATAATGGGGTTCATAGGCGGGAAATTTGCCGTCCAGATCGGTAAAATACAACAGCAGTTTGGGCGGAGTCATTTGTGTCTCGATTCTCTCGAATACGGGGGTAAAATCGGTTCCCCCGCCCCCTTCTAACGTATACGTTACAGACTCGCCATTGGTAAAGGTCTGATGGCTTCGAACTTTGTCATCGCACACCAATAGCTCAATCGTGTACGAACCAAACAGTTCGGTGATCGATTCGATCTCGGCGATAAACCGCGCTAACAGTATCTCATTAACAGAACCCGAGCTGTCGATGGCAATGGTAAGTTCCAAATGGCGTGAATAAGCGCTTGGGAGATAGATACCGGCGTAAAGGAGTTTTTTGGAAGGGGGCATCATTGTATAATCGCTGATGTAGTATCCGCCGATGCAATCACGCAAAATGCTGCGCCAATCAATCACGGCTTTGCCAAGTATGGGGACAAGAAGCTCCAGCCCATCGGGCAAACTTTCCATGGATTGCGCTTTATCAAGAGCGTTTTGTGCGCGTATCTCCTGCTGAGCTATTTCGAGTTTGTCTTGAGGCGTTTCATCTGTGCGTCTGGCGTCGTTGTCTTGGTCGTTGAGATCTTCACGGGTAATCGTATCGAGCAGATCTTCATAGATCTCTTCGGCATATTGACCGCGAAAGCGCGGGTCATAGGTGATTTTGGCGGGAGGGGTAAAATCATTGTCGATGAGCATATTATTGATCGCATGTTCACACGCGGTATACCAAAGCCACGGAGAGCGGTTGCCGATACGAGAGGGGTGGGAGAGAACGGTATGGAGTGCGGCATTGGAGAGGGAAAACGCCACCTGCTCGTCGCTGAGGGTATTGAAATACTCTTCTCGGTACTCAAAACGGTTACCGTGCAGGGTGAAACTCTCTATGTTGTCATTGACCACGATTTCCAAACCGCTGGAGAGCGTTCCAAAATAGGGGTGCTCGACGAGGAGCTTGGATTTAACGCGGGAGAAATCTAACATAGCAAATAGGCGTACGCATTGACCCAGTCACCATAGGCGCTGAGATGATCCATTTTTACCCCTTGACGCTGGAGGTCTTGGACGATCATTACGGCAAATTCGCTTTGCAGTTTTAGGGTATAGCGCAGGAGATGATCGATCTTTTGTTCATCGGGATCACTCAAAATCCGTCCGACCAAAGCGCTTGAAAGTGCATAAAGTGCGGATATGTCGCTTGGGTACTCGGTACATTCACCGCTCAAAATCGCATCCATATCGGGCAAAATGCCCATCACCTTGCAAAATCCCAAGAAATCAACGCCATTGTTTTTTCCCACAGCACCCGAAATCGCTTCAAGCAGCAACGAGTTTGGCATCGTGCTTTTGAGGATATGATGGACCGCTTCCCAGCTTCTAGGGGTTGCAAAACTTCGCTCATTGAGGGTGGGATTAAAGGTAAAGAGGGCATCGTTTTTAAATCCGATATAGGCAACGATTCGTGCATCCACTGCACGTGTCATCGCCCAGTTTCGCCAATCCTCGACATTGACTTCCATCTCGATGTGGACAAAACGGTTCGCAAGAGGAGAGGGGAGACGATACACGACCCCGCGATCTCCCTCACGATTTCCCGCCGCGACAATCGCCCATCCATCGGGAAGGGTATATTCACCCACTTTACGGTCCAAAATCAGCTGATAGGCTGAGGCCTGTACGGCGGGCGCTGCGGAATTAAGCTCATCGAGAAAGAGTATCCCCGTTCCGGTACGAGGTAAAAAGGACGGCGGTGCCCATAAGGCCCTGTGCGTCTCTTTGTCGTAAAACGGTATCCCTTTTAGATCGGTCGGGTCCATCAGAGAGAGCCGCAGATCAATGCATTCAATCCCGGCATCGCGGGCGATTTGTTTGATGATGGAAGACTTTCCAATCCCCGGTGCTCCCCATAAAAACGTGGGGATTTTGGATTCGATGAGAGAGCTCATCGTCGTTATGGTTTCGTTGACGCGCATCAGCTCCATCCTATGTTGTAGGTTTGTATGTGTTTTCCAAAAGTCGGATTGGTTTTGACGCTTCGCTCGGTGCGTTGATCGAGAGAGAGTTGATAGAGAATCTCAATAGGGGTCGCGGTATTCGAGGCTAATTGTTTTAAGATCTCCGTGTGACCTTTTTGATACAGCGTCTCAAGCTGTTGGGCCGAAAGCGACGTATTGGACGCCAACGGTTCATCGTAGCCGTTCAACGCAAAAAGAGTGTCTATGTGCTGGGCTGAAAGTGCCGTATTTTGAGCAAGTTTCGAGAAAACAGCGTCGTTGTTCATCTCCATCAAAGCCGTTTGCATGGAGGGGCTTAGTGTCATGTTGGAGGCCAATGATGGGCTGTATTTGCTCCTAAGCCGTTCAAAGCGTTCGTCATCCAAAGGATAAAATTGGGCAATCATTTCGGGGTAGTGTTCTTCCAAACGGCTGGCACCGTCCGGGGATAACGTAACATTACGCGCCAACACGGCATTGACCTCTTCATTTTCAAGCGCTAAGAGTTCTTTTTCAAGGGTCAATGGCTCACGGTGCGCGATTAAATGCGCATCCCCTTGAAGAAGTTTTTTTAAGATTTCATCGGGAGTCTCGCTGTGCAGTGCCATCGCATCCAACACACCGCGAAGAGAGGGTTCTCTTGGATTTTTAAGCTCACGCGCAATGGGGGAGAGCTGCGAAATGGCGGTGATGAGTTCACGGTTTCCATATTTTTCGATCAAATGGGCTAAACCGCTCATGGCGTATTGGACATTGTGATTGCGTTCCAAATCTTCGTAAAATCGTCCGATGATGGCAGCCGTCACGTCACGGTTGGAATCATTGTCAAACAGCCCTTCATCCCCGTAGTCATAGAGTTTTAGGAGTTTAAAAAAGAGTTCATCGGTGATGTACGGATTTTTGATAAAATCGACCAGCCGTTCGTTGTCCCTTGAGAGCTTGAGACTCATCAAAAGACGATTGGGTTCAATCGAATGGCACAGCCACTTCTCGATTTGGGTGATATCCACGAGCGGAACACTTTGCAGTTCATACAGACGTTCGCTCTCTTGGATCTCCAGCGGATTCATCATCTTTCCTTCGATGACCAGTCCTACCGTCTCATCAAAGCTTTTGGTTACGTTAATATCGTGAAGCTTCAACAGTGTCTCGAATTCACCACCGTTAAGCGAGCGGGTTTTACCCAACAATAACACCGACTTTCCTGCATACGCTTCATAGTTCATCCGCGTATTATAATCCATCAGAGTAAAAAATAGGGGGCATTGCTATAATAACGTCACACTTTAAAGGATTATCAATGACAGACCCATTATCCGACGGAATTGCTGCATACAATGCACAAGACTATGAGAAAGCGTATTTGCTTCTTTACCCGCTGGGAGCCTATGAACGTAATGATGAAGCACAATATTACCTTGGGATGATGTTTTTTTATGGCGAAGGGGTTGAAAAAAACATTGAAGCCTCTATGGGATGGTGGAAAAAAGCGATGCGCAGCGGGCATGTCGGTGCGGCTTATCGCCTAAGCGAAATCTCCACCTCAACCAAAACAACATTTTAAACTCATTTTTTTATTAATGTGATACAATAAAGTCAAATTTATACTAGGCTGTATATGGATGTCTATTTTTTCAAACGAACAACATTCATTAATGAGAGGGAAACTGACGCAGGCGATTAAGGATTTTTCGTATCGTTTTAAACGTTACGACGTCAATTACTCTATGGCTATGGGTCATTCACCCGAAAATATTGACATGAGTCCTCTTTCCCAGCATATTCGGGAGACCGATCGTTTTATCGTTTTGAACCATAATACGTGTGTTGTGATCTTTGATTGTGCCAATGACGAAGCCGGTACTAAAGCGGCCAATAACATGTTGACCCGTTTTGAAGGGACTTTTTTTTCTACGCCGCTTTTCACCTCGATTGTGACGGCGAGCAATTATGAGAATGTTTCTCTGATGATGGATGAGCTTTTTTATTTGCTCAATTACGCGATTCAACACAATATGAAGAACATCTTAATGGGGCACTCTCAAGTAATCCAGAAGCAGTAAGTGATATAATTCGCACATGACTTACCACTACCGTCCCCTCGTTATCTCTCTTTTGATTCATGCATTTGCCCTTGGGCTTTTTCTTTTTTGGCTTTTAAGCGATAAACCAAAAAAAGCCGATGAGCCTCTAAAGATTCATATGGCTTCCTTTATCCTACCTGCACCCCAAAGTGTTTCGCCTCCGAAACCACCCACCCCAATCGTTCCGAAAAATATACCGATGCCACCCGTTGTTCGTCCTGTCATTAAACCCTCTCCGCTTGTCTCGCGCCCGACTTTGCCAATGCCCGCAGCGCAAGCGGTTCCTCAACCGATATATGCTCCAACTCCCGTAGAAGCTCCAAAGCCTGTCGCAGCTCAACCGATCCCGCCTCAATTACCGCCTGTCAATGTCGAAAAAGAGTTTTTAAACGCTCATTTGGGAGAGATCAGAGCATTGCTGCTGCAAAATTTGAAGTATCCGAAAATGGCACAAAAGTTGCGAATGCAAGGAGATGTCCGTATCGCTTTTTCATTGAACAGTGATGGAAGCGTGGAGAATATCAAAGTGGTTGAGAGTTCAGGATTTGAGATATTGGATGAAGACGCACGTGAACTTATTGAAAAAATGGCAGGGCGCTTTCCCAAACCTTCGAAATCGGTTCGGATCAGCGTTCCGTTGAGCTACGTATTACACTAACTCTCGAGAGCCTTGGCAATACTGTATTTCATGTCTTCATCGAGATTTTCCATATTGGAAAGCATCCATGACAAATACCCTTTGTCCGCTTGGACCACTTCGGTGAGGGTTTTACCCTTGTGTTTGCCAAATTTTAGAGGTTTCGTTATTAAAACGGGGGTTTGGGTGAGTTCCACCATTTTGTCGATGGGATTGACCGCTCCGAAACGTTCGGTCAGTTTTTTGCGCAGTTCGGTGAGGAAAAGTTTGAGAACCAAGACGTCTCCGATGGCATCGTGCGCTTTGACCACGATTCCCAAGCTATCCGCTTCGGCTTGTTCGAGCTTGTAAAGACCTAAGCGATAACGGAAAAATTGCAATCGGTGGGCATCTTCTTCATCAAAAAGGTGTTTTGCGCAACGAAGGGTATCGATAAGACGCATTTTTGAGGTGAAATTTTCTTTTGCCAACATCCCCAAATCAAACGGGGCATTGTGGATAATCATCACGTTATCGGGAGTATTGAGCTGTTCAAGCGCCTTGTATGCTGAGGTCTCAACACAAGAGGGCTTTCCTTCTATTTGGTCAGGGGTGATACCGTGAACTTCCATCGCCCCATATCCGATAGGGACGGGGCTGGAACACAAGTCGTTATGAACGTGAACGTTTTTCCCGTCCAAGACCATAAATCCTAATTGTATAACGCGATCATCTTCTCCAGCACCGGTCGTTTCCGTGTCGAGCAAAATATACTTCGCCATTAATATTGGTCATCTTCTTTGTCAATGTCAAACTCATCGTAATCGTCTTCATCTTCGTCTTCCTCATCATCATCGTAATCGAGGTCGTCGTCTTCATCACTCCCCTCGCGCATTGCAGTGAGTTCCGTATAAAGCTGCTCGGCTTCTTCTTCGTCGATGTCACCGCTGTTAAGCTCTTTGAGAAGCTCTTTATACTCATCGCGCAGGGCTTGCATCTCTTCGAGATCGAGACGTTCTTGCGGCGTAGCATCTTTTGCTGATGCTATTCCTTCGAACAATTCATCGATATGATCTTCGACATCAGGGATAAGTTCGGTTTGAATTAAATGTTTGAGTTGCATAATGTATGCCATGATAGTTCCTTGTAGTCGTTTGGTTCCTAATTATACCAAACCCTTGGAAAATTTTTTAACAACACATGGGGATATTATTGTGAAGATGAAACCAATGGTTGAAATTGGTTCTGCAGCTGAGGGGTAATAGCTTCTCCTTGCTTAAGCATGAGAAAAAAAAGGGTAACCGATAAATAATATACTACTTAAAGGTAGTAATAGTACAATTCGTCAAATTTAAAATCAGGAACCCTTATGAGTTTATCCGAAACAACCATCGCCGCTGTCAAAGAAACAATCCCATTGATCAACCAAGAATCTGAAAATGTAACGACGCGTATGTACGAGATTTTGTTTTCAAAATATCCGGAAACCAAACCTCTTTTCATGAAAGCCGATAAAGATCAGCACAAAAAACTCGCAGGTGCGATTGCAGCATTTGCAGCTAATATTGATAATCTTGGCGTATTAGGAGCTGCCGTTGAAAAAATGGCGCAATCTCATGTGATGACACAGGTCAAGCCTGCTCACTATCCTATGGTTGCCGATGCGTTGATCACAGCGATGGGCGATGTTTTGGGTGAAGCATTTACCGATGCGCGTAAAAACGCGTGGGTAGAGGCATATACGTTTCTTGCCAATATTTTAATGCAGCGTGAACAAGAACTGTATGCACAAAACAACTAACGACAAATCGTCCCATTTTATTGAAAGTATTGTTGTCGGAGTAGGGGCTTTTATAGGCCTTTCTCTGATCGGTTTGATCGCACAAAAAGCCGATACGATGATGATCATCGCTCCCTTCGGGGCGACGGCAGTTTTACTTTTCAGTGCCCCTCACAGCCCCTTTTCCAAACCTCTCAATATTTTTAGCAGTTATCTCATCTCAACCTTGCTGGGTATTTTAATCCTTGTCTATACAAACGGAGGATGGTTTCCGATTGGTATGGGTCTTGGAGTAACGATGATGCTTATGCATTGGACCAAAACGATTCATCCTCCTGCGGGGGCAAATTTCTTGATTGTGACGCAAGGGCATCTTACCTTTTACCTGCTTGAACCGCTTTTTATCGGGCTGATCACTCTTATGATCATTGCTTTCGGTGTCGAAAAAATCAAAGCTAAAGTACTCTAAAGACGCTCACTTGAATCGGTCTTACAGTTTTGCTTCTTTGTCATGAAGGAGAGAAGCTAGGGTAATGGTGGTGAGCATCGTTTCGATCATCTCTTTGGGCTTAGACCATTGATCGTGCAAAGCGCAGGGGTTGGAAGCATCGCAGGTTTCAAATCCCAAGATACACCGTTGGGCATCCAATGGCTCTCCGATGGCTTGTAGTATGTCACAAAGAGTAATGTCATTCGCATTTTTAGCCAGAGTAATCCCCCCCTCCCGACCGCGCGAAGCGTTGACCAACCCTTTTTTGACCAGATCGGTGACCATTTTGGTGAGATATTTATAGGGCAGATCAAGCTCTTGATGCAAGACATTGACCGAGTGCGAGGTTGTATTGTAGCGATGCAAATAGGATAAAACACGAATGGCGTATTCGGCAGTTTTAGAAAAATGCATGGTGCTCTCCCTTCGGGTAAAAGAACATTGTAGTGCAATCCCACTTCAAAACTCTTCAAAGCAAGGCTATGGCATAGTATCAGCCTCAAAAGGGGTAATTGTGGCAATAGGTTCGACTATTTACAAAACACAGCTAAGCATTGCGGATATGGACCGAAATTACTATGAAACGCATGAGCTGACATTGGCACAGCATCCATCCGAAACCACCGAGCGCCTCATGATGCGGTTGGTCGCTTTTGCTCTCAATGCAGGGGATAGACTCCTCCTCACAAAAGGGATCGGTGCCGAAGATGAACCCAGTTTGTGGGAAAAAAACTACGGCGGAGAGATCGAACTGTGGATTGAACTGGGTCAGATTGATGAAAAACGGGTTCGAAAGGCCTGTGGCAGAAGCAGCAAAGTGATCGTCTACACCTTTAATCTCAAAAGTGCCGAAGCCTGGTGGAGGCAAAACAGTGCGACATTCGAGCGGTTTAAAAATCTGAGCGTCATTCATTTGAACGTTCAAGGGCTTGAAGCCTTATGTGAGCGCTCGATGCGGCTTCAGTGTAATATTTCTGATTTGGAACTGAGCATTCACAGTGAAAAAGGGGATGTGCTGATCTCGCAAGAGCGTTGGCAATAATGATCTCAAACAAAAAGCTTGCCGTTCTTAAAAGCGTGTTTGGACACTCTTCGTTTCGGCCGTTTCAAGAGGAAGCCGTCGATGCCATCGTGGCAGGACGTGATGTGATGATGATCTTACCTACGGGTGCGGGAAAATCGCTGTGCTACCAGCTCCCTTCCCTGTTGATGGAGGGGATCACGGTTGTGATATCCCCTCTCTTGGCACTGATGCACGATCAGATAACGGCATTGTCCGCTTTTGGGATCGAAGCTGCGATGGTGTCATCGATGCAAACGGCACAGGAGATAGAGCAGACGATGCAAAACGCAATGGGCGGGAAGCTCAAACTTTTGTATGTTGCGCCGGAGCGGTTGAAGAGCCCGGAATTTATCCGATTGTGCCGAACGCTTCCGATCGATTTTTTTGTCATCGATGAAGCGCACTGTGTCAGCGAGTGGGGACATGAGTTTCGAGAGGATTATCGGCAGCTGTACCGTTTGCGGGAACTTTTCCCCTGCGTCCCCATAGCGGCGTTTACGGCAACGGCGACCCATTTGGTCGAGCACGATATCCTCTCCCAACTTAGACTCAAAGAGCCCGTGTTGATACGAGCATGTGTATCGAGAGAAAACCTCACAATAACGGCCCGTAACCGAAGCGGAAACGGACGCGAACAGCTGATGGATTTTTTAGCCAAATACGACAATGAAAGCGGTATCGTCTACACCTTTACCCGTAAAGAGGCGGAGGAGCTCGCCCACTTTCTCACGACCAAAAAGATACCGGCACAACCGTATCATGCAGGGTTGCCGACGGTGCAAAAAAATGAGACTTATCGGGCATTTTTAAACGATGAGATTAAAGTTGTTGTTGCAACGGTAGCCTTTGGGATGGGAATCGACAAAAGCAACATACGCTTCGTCGTCCATACCTCACTGCCAAAAACCATCGAAAACTACTATCAGGAGATCGGACGGGCAGGGCGGGATGGCTTGGATGCGTCGACGCTGCTGCTGTTTTCGACCTCGGATTTTTTAGATCGAAAACGGATGATAGAGACGCAAGCGGATTCTGCCTATAAAACCTTGGCATTTGAAAAACTTGAAGCCACGGCAAAATTTGCCTCATCCCAAGTATGCCGTCATCAACTCATCGCGAACTATTTCGATGACAGTGCGCACGTATGCAAAACACGATGCGACAATTGTCTGGAGCCGGATAAAGAAAGCACAGACATCACCCAAGACGCGCTCAAGCTCCTTTCGGCAATCTATCGCAGCGGGCAGCGGTTCGGGCTTCACTACGTCGTTGATATTCTATTGGGCGGTGCAAACGAAAAAATAGAGCAAAACGGTCATGATACCCTCTCCGTCTACGGCATAGGAAAAGACAAAAGCCGTCAAGTATGGCTCACGATAGGGGACAGACTTCTGGAATTAAAAGCTCTTAGACAAGGGGAATTTCGAGTCCTTTCCTTGGACGAATACGGGATGGAGATCATCAAAAAAGCCCTCCAGGTTACGATTCGAAAAGAGAGACTGGAAGAGAAAAAACGCCAAGCCAAATCATCGAAACCGGCTTATGTTTCAGGGGAAAACCATCTTGTATTTGAACAATTGCGCCTTTTACGAACCGACATTGCCAAACGTGCAGGTGTTCCGCCCTATGTCGTCTTCAGCGATAAAACGCTTCAAGACATGGCCGCTAAACTTCCTCAAAATAAATCGGAGATGTTGCAAGTCGGTGGAGTAGGGGATGTGAAGTTCGAGAAATACGGAGAAGCGTTTTTGAAATTGTGCGCCTCTCTTAAATCGTTAGCCGTATCGGATTAAAATTCCCAAACAAGACTTGTCATCAAGGCCGTATCTTTTTTCTCTATCTGAATGGGCGGGTGGCTGTCGTAAGCGTACTGTGCACTCAGGCTCAGATTGAGTTTTCCGTAGATCGGTACGATAAGCTCGAGCGTTTGTGCCAAGATGTAATCCGATACTTGATCAAATTTGGGTTGAAAATAGCCAATGTAGTTTAATTTAGAAGTGCTCATAAAACTTTTGCTGTACGCCATGTAGCTATTGATACGGGTGTTTTTTTCATTGCGATTGAGTTCGGGATTCGTGTACTGGATCCTTTCCGAAAAAGCACCAAGCCCGGCGTATCCTTTGCCCCAATCGTCCGAATTAAAAAAACGCCAACGTAACCCTGCGCCGCCAAGAGATCGTGTGTTGATGTCTTTGAATTTATCTTGCTCGGTCTGTGCAAAAAGTTCACCGCACCACTCCTTCCCATCTAGGGCGTGGATGTAGCGCAGATGCCCGTATGTCTTGTCTTCGTTTTTCGTTCCATTGGATGTTCCATAGTCATAGGTAAACGTCCCCCATGCCAGATAATCAGCCGCTTGATCGTATTGCACTCGAAGCCCCAGTGAATAGTCGTCTTTTTGGGTATTCCCACTCTTTGAACTCAAAGATCCCGAAAGGTTACCGCTTAACCCGGGTTTGGAACCGATGTCCACAGGTGCGATACTGACCAGTGCAAAAAGAGAGGTGGAAAGTAAAAAAGAAATGAGATAAATAATACGCAAAAGAACCCTTTAGCCTGAATTGCTAACCGAATTATAGCGGTTTGAAAAGGTTAAGCCCAATGACTACCCGAATACCTTTACGGTATCAATCTGATAAAAATTCATAAACTCATTATACAATTCCGGAAAATGCTGTTTAAGAGAAAGCGGCGATTCAAAAAAACGTTCGGTAACGACCGCGAAAAATTCTGCTTCATTGCTGGCGGCATAAGCGCCAAGGAGTTTATATTTACCCCAACCACGGTTTTTTTGAGAGATTTTATGGAGCGCATTAAACTCTTTAGTGAGCATATGCACCCATCCGCCATATTTTGAGTTTTCGATCGGAGGGACACCATCGATCTCCCCATCCATAAAATCAATCTCATGCGCGAATTCATGGATGATGACATTATTATGACGCATATGATACGCTTCTCTTTTGGCCTCATGCCAGGAAACTACCACGGTGTCATTCGAAGATTGTCCTGCGATCATAAACTGTTCTTTGGTATAAATACCGCCATACGATTTCACTTGCTTGTTCACAATCGAGTGGGGATAGATCACAATGGTTTGAAGATTATCGTAACAATTTCGTGCCCCTTTGTGCACTAACAGCAGACACGCATAGAAAGCAATGATCACCTTTATCTCATCCGTCACTTCCAAATCGATACCGAGAAACTCTTTCGTATAGATGAAGTGTAGTATAGAGTGCTGAAGCTGTATCCGATCGGCGGCAGAGAGTTTCTGATAATGGGGCATTTTGGCTAATATAACCTCATACTGCTCAGAGAAGGGGAAAGCTTCTAATGTATGCAATAATCTTTTTTTTCGCCATTCATTCAGTAAAAAAAGGGTGAAAAACAGTGTTCCCAACCCTCCAACGACAATAAGAAGTGCAACAGAATAGTTCATCTAGGGTTAAATAAGTCCTAACTCCGCGAGTATGGGCTTAACCCCGCTTGTCAGCTCTATGAGTTCTTGATAAAATATTCCCTCAGCCTTGTCTTCCAAAATCCACTCTTCGAGGTGCTTTACGGATTGTGATTTATCTTCCTCGCTTAGATGTTCAGACTTCTCAATAGCCTCTTTGATTCTTTCTAAATGTGAATGATCTTTGTATGAACTCATAATGGCTTCCTAGTGGTTAATATATTTGCCTACAACGACATGTTTACCATTGTATCTAATTAATATTGTTATTAAGTGTTTTTATATGATTATATAGAAAAGTATTTGAAAAGCTGGATGCTGTAGGGCTGAGTTAGACTTGAATGGGCGATTATTGAATGAATGATGATTTTGAAGTGAAGGTGGTGGCTAATCTCGGAATCGAACCAAGGACACGCAGATTTTCAGTCTACTGCTCTACCGACTGAGCTAATTAGCCACATTTTGTGGACTGCAATTATAGCCATGGAAGCTTAAAGATAAGCTTAATTGCTATTTTTCATTCAGCGCAAGTTCTTTAAATAGGTTTCCACGTTGTGCATATGAGGTAAACTGATCCAAGCTTGCAGCGGCGGGAGAGAGCATGGCGACGCTTTGGCGGTTGTGTTTTTGTTTGATTTTTTCAACGGCAACGTCGAGAGTATTGCACAAGATACAAGGGATACCGTATTGTTCACACAGCGCTTCGAGTCGCTTGGCATTGGCACCGATAGCATAGACGGTGAGTTCGTATTTTTTGAGAGGGATAAAAAGTTCTTCGAGTTCTACCCCTTTGTCATCACCGCCCAGGACAAGATGGATCGGGTAGGCACTGTAGGTCCGCAACGCTGCGAGAGTGGCATCGATATTGGTGGCTTTTGAATCATTGACCCAAAGGCGGTTTTTAGAATCCCGAAACTCTTCTTGGCGGTGAGGATCGAGGATAAAAGAGTTAATACGGTCATAATCAACACGATCATAGAGAATTTTATCAATTCCCATGGCGATCATGGCATCCATCAAGAATGCCCCTTTAAACTTGATTTTATTGGCATCAAATCCAAAATACGCAGCCAAGTCTTTTTCGTTCTCATAGAGTATTTTAAAGCCGTTTGTCGGAGTGTCGGCAAACATCTTGGGGAGGATGATCGCCTCTCCCTCTTTCATCATGGAGAGAGGTTTGAGTTTCGCTTCGAAATACGCCTCCATGCTGCCATGCCAGCTGACGTGATCGGGGGTGACGGGGAGGAGGGCATAAATATTGGGACGGGCGATCTTGTTATAGTGCATGCTAAACGAACTGGTCTCTAAAATCCAAATAGGAGCATCGGGAGACATATCCGCGAGAGGTGTTCCGATATTTCCGCCGCTGATCGCTCCTTTGTCTGAGAGGAGGTACTCTACCATTTGGGTCGTCGTGGTTTTACCGTTGGTGCCGCTGATCCAGATTGAAAAGGGCATTTTCGGGGCAAAAAAGTCGTATTCGCTGATGAGATGGGTTGCTTGCTGTATCAGGGGATGCGAGGGGGGAAAGCCAGGCGAGGGGATTTCGTGTGTGAAAAAACGGGTGTCAAATTCACTGACCGGTTTGAGCTGATTCCCCTCTTCATCGGTAAAAGGTTTGGTGATTTTGTCGTCAAAAAAAGTACAAGGGCCCATCGCTTTGGCAATGGCGCGGGTTGTTTTTCCGTATCCGAAACAGGCGATGTTCATTGTGCCCATTAGCGAATCTTCATGGTGATGAGAGCGAGGATGTTGGAGAGCATGGCAATGATCCAAAAACGGACGATGATTTTATTCTCCGCCCATTTTTTCATTTCGAAATGGTGATGGATCGGTGCCATCAAGAAGACCCTTTTTTTCCGGAGCTTGTAGCTTCCCACTTGCAAGATAACCGACACCGTTTCGATGACAAAAATAAATCCGATGAGGATGAGCAAGATCTCACTTTTCCCGATGATCGCCATATACGCGATAAAAGCACCCAGTGTGAGGGAACCGCTGTCTCCCATAAACACTTGGGCCGGATGGCAGTTGAACCACAAAAATCCGACCAAAGAGCCGATAAGTGCCGCAGCGATGACGACCACTTCTCCCGCAGGGATTTTAGGCATCAAGAGATAATGGGAAAGTGCCGCATTACCGACGACATAGACGATGACGCTGAGAGAAAGGAGGGCAAATACGGAGGGGACGGTTGCCAGCCCATCGAGTCCATCGGTGAGGTTGACGGCGTTGGAGGTGGCAATGATGACCAGTACCCAAAAACCGATACTAAAATAGCCCATATCAAAAAGACTGGATTTGACAAAGGGGACATAAAAACCGGTTTCGAGTTTCGCAAAATAGATGAGAAACGCTCCGATCATAAGACCAAAGAGAAGTTGCAATGCCAGTTTTGCCCGTGCACTAAGGCCGGAGAGGTTGTCCGCCCCTCGTATTTTTCCCCAGTCGTCCGTAAACCCAATATAGGCATAAAAGACAAGGGTGAGCAAACCGCCAATCGCGAAGGGATTCATGATATTGACGGTGAGCAAGGAAGCGATAACGGTAGAGGTGATAAAAACGATCCCTCCCATCGTCGGTGTTTTGGCTTTGCCTTGGTGGGCACTGACGTATTCATTGATGGGCTGCACTTTGGCGGAGCGTTGTGCCCATGCGATAAAACGGGGCATAATAAAAAGAGTTAAGAGTAAGCCGATAAAAAATGCGAGTCCCGCTCGTACCGTGATGTATTGGAGAATATTTATACCTAATTGTTGATGAAACCAATATAACATGCAAGAGACTCTTTAATGACAAAATTGTAAAGCAAGTGACATTTTAATATAATTACACAAAAGTTTGATTAATCAGGAGGCAAAATGAGCAAAAAAACCGTTTTGGTCATTACGGACGGGATCGGATACTCGCCAAAACAGACGTTTAATGCTTTTCATGCCGCACGAAAACCGACGTATGATCGGTTGTTTGCGGATGTTCCTCATGCTCTTATTGATACCTTCGGTTTGAGTGTTGGTTTGCCTGAAGGTCAGATGGGTAATTCGGAAGTGGGACATATGTCGCTTGGAAGCGGACGTGTTTTGTATCAAGATCTGGTCAAAATATCTTTATCTCTCGAAGATGGGAGCTTTGAGCGCAACGAAGTTTTCAGTAATTTATTGAAAACAAGCAATCGTTTGCATTTAATCGCATTGTTGAGCGATGGCGGTGTTCATTCCCATATCGACCATATTATCGGTGTTTCAGAAATAGCAGCAGATGCCGGTAAAGATGTATGGCTGCATCTCATCAGTGATGGACGTGATGTCTCCCCTACGTCGGTTATCAATTTTTTAAATACGATCAAGGCGCACGGACGTCGCAACATTAAAATCGGTTCATTGGGGGGACGTTTTTACGCAATGGATCGGGATAATCGTTGGGAGAGAGTAGAGCGCGGCTACAACGCTATTGTCAATGCAACCCCTAAAAGCGATCAAAGCGTGACCGATTACATCGAAAATTCGTATGCCAAGGGGGAGAAGGATGAGTTTATCGTCCCCACGGCATTTGACGGATATGACGGATTTACGGCGGGAGATGCGGTTTTGACCCTTAATTTTCGAAGTGATCGGATGCGGCAGTTTGTCACAGCTTTGGGAGATGAAGAATTTAAGGGGTTCGAACGAAAATTCATCCCCATCCATCTTGCAACGATAACGCAATACGATAAAAGTTTTCCTTATCCGGTATTGTTTCCCAAAGATGCCCCGGTAAATACCCTCTCAGAAGTCATTTCTCGTGCAGGGAAGCGACAGCTTCATACGGCCGAAACCGAAAAATATGCCCATGTCACCTTTTTCTTTAATGGCGGTATCGAAGAGCCGTATGAAAATGAAACACGTGTCCTCATCCCAAGCCCGCAAGTAAAAACGTACGATATGCAGCCTGAAATGTCTGCCTCTGAGGTCGGAAACGTCGTCGTAAAAGCGATAGAAGAGGGGATCGATTTTATCGTGGTCAACTTCGCCAATGGGGACATGGTAGGGCATACGGGTAATTTTGAAGCAGCAACCAAAGCGGTTGAAGCCGTCGATGAACAGCTTGGACGGATTGTCGAAGCGGCAAAAAATCAGGGGTATGCGATGGTCCTCACCTCGGATCATGGCAACTGTGAAGAGATGCGTGATGATGCGGGAAATACGCTGACCAACCATACCGTAGGCAAAGTATGGTGTTTCGTGATGGCGGATGAGGTAAAGAACGTTCATGCAGGAGCACTGAACAATATCGCTCCCACTGTGTTAAAACTGATGGGGCTTGAAATCCCATCCGAGATGGATTCACCACTTATTTAAAGGATAATAATGAAATTTACAGGTAAAAATGTATTAGTAACAGGTTCAAGTCGTGGAATCGGGGCTGAAGTAGCACGTGTATTGGCAGGATATGGTCTCAAAGTATGGATTAACTACCGCAGCGGGGCGAGTGCTGCCGATGCGATTAAAGATGAGATTGAGGCGGCGGGCGGAAACGCAGCGGTGATCGGATTTGATGTGAGCGATGAAGCGGCATTTGTCGATGCGATCAAAACCATCATCGATGCAGACGGTGAACTCTCCTATTTGGTTAACAATGCCGGGATTACCAACGATAAATTGGCGCTTCGTATGAAAGCCGAAGAGTTTACCAGCGTCATCGATGCCAATCTGACCTCTGCATTTATCGGATGCCGTGAAGCGATGAAAGCGATGCGCAAACAAAAATTCGGAAGTATTGTCAATATGGCGTCCATCGTAGGCGAAACAGGCAATGCGGGACAAACCAATTATGCGGCAAGTAAGGGAGGGATGATCGCGATGACCAAAAGTTTTGCGATCGAAGCTGCCACCAGCGGAATCCGTTATAACTGTATCACTCCGGGTTTCATCGCAACCGATATGACCGATGAACTCAAAGAGGAGATCAAAGCAGCCTTTACCGCTAAGATCCCAATGGCCCGTTTTGGTAACGCTGCGGAAGTCGCGGAAGCCACGGCATTTTTACTCAGTGATCACGCAAGCTACATTACGGGTGAAACCCTTAAAGTTAACGGCGGAATGTACATGTAACACAAACTTAAAGGGGGAACTTCCCCACTTAAGTTAAATGTGTTATAATTTTGCGATTTTATTCATATGAACAGGAGCTATTATGGCACTTTTGGAAGACATTAAAGAAGTAGTGGTTGAGCAACTCAGCGTTAACCCGGACGAAGTAAAAGCGGATTCTAAATTCGTAGAAGATCTTGGCGCTGATAGCCTTGATGTTGTTGAATTGGTAATGGCTCTTGAAGAGAAATTCGATATCGAAATTCCTGATGATGAAGCGGAAAAAATCCAAACCGTTCAAGATGTAATCAATTACATCGAAGGCAAAAAGTAATCACAAATGCTTCAAGGCGTTTGCCTTGATCCGAGTGATTTTAACTGTTGGCTTGTTTAAGCCATCGTTTAAGACCATTGATACGCAGGAGAAAATGTGAAACGAGTAGTAGTAACCGGCATGGGGATGATCAACGCAGTTGGTCACGATAAAGAGAGTTCATTTAAAGCGATTTGCGAAGGTGAATGCGGAATCGATATGATTACTATTTTCGATGCATCACAGCACACGGTACAAATTGCCGGAGAAGTAAAAGGGTTTGATCCTGAAACCGTTATGCATCCAAAAGAGGTTAAAAAAGCGGATCGCTTTATCCATTTTGGTCTCAAAGCAGCGCAAGAAGCGATGGCAGATGCCGGTTTGAATCCAGAGATGGATAAAGACCGTTTCGGTATCAGCGCAGCAGCCGGTATTGGAGGATTGCAAGCGATTGAAACCAATTCGATCATCTTGGAGACCAAAGGTCCTCGCCGTATTTCCCCATTTTTTATCCCCTCAGCGTTGGTGAATATGCTCGGCGGATTCGTATCGATCGAGCATGGGCTTAAAGGGCCAAACCTCTCTTCCGTTACCGCATGTGCGGCAGGAACTCACGGTATCAGCGAAGCTGCAAAAACGATCATGATCGGCGGTGCGGATCAAATGTTGGTTGTCGCGGCAGAATCCGCGATTTGCGGTGTCGGAATCGGGGGGTTTGCATCGATGAAAGCCCTCTCAACGCGTAACGACGAACCTAAAAAATCATCTCGTCCGTTTGATGCAGATCGTTCAGGATTTGTTATGGGTGAGGGTGCAGCAGCTTTGGTGCTTGAAGAATATGAAAGTGCAGTAGCACGCGGAGCGCGCATTTATGCAGAACTTATCGGATTTGGTGAGAGCGGCGATGCCAATCACATTACGACTCCGGCTCCGGGCGGTGAGGGTGCAGCACGTGCCATGAAAGCGGCAATGAAGATGGCGGGTAATCCAAAAATCGATTACATCAATGCGCACGGGACCAGTACAAAATACAATGACTGGTATGAGACGATGGCGACCAAAGAGACGTTTGGCGGAGCAGAAAACTGTCCACCGATCAGTTCGACCAAAGGTCAAACAGGACATTGTTTGGGTGCTGCGGGCGGTATCGAAGCGGTTGTCAGTATCATGGCGATGCGTGATGGCATTATCCCTCCTACCATCAACTACGATACACCGGATCCTGATTGTGATTTGGATATTGTCCCTAACGTCGCTCGAAAAGCCCAATTAAACGTGGTTATGAGTAACTCATTTGGATTTGGCGGCACGAACGGTGTTGTTATCTTCAAAAAAATCTAAGGCTTTTTCTTGGCTACTTATCTTGATTTTGAACAAAAAATTTACCAAATACAAGAAGATATTATTGCCGCAGAAGTTCGCTATGATCACCATGCGGTTGCAATTCTCAAGCAAGATTTAGAGAAAGAGGTCGGACAGACATACGCCAATCTCTCTCCCTATCAAGAGCTTCAGCTCGCTCGCCATGCAGATCGTCCTTATGCGATTGATTACATCAATCTTCTTTTTGACAAAAAATATGAGCTTCACGGTGATCGCCATTTTCGGGATGACCTCTCTATTGTCTGCTACCTTGGCACCATTGGCGATGAACGGGTAATGATCATCGGTGAACAAAAAGGGCGTGGAACCAAAAATAAGCTCAAGCGAAATTTTGGTATGCCTAATCCTGAAGGGTATCGTAAAGCATTGCGTATGGCCAAGATGGCAGAAAAGTTTCATATCCCTGTTTTGATGCTCATCGACACCCCCGGCGCTTATCCCGGTTTAGGTGCAGAAGAGCGTAATCAAAGTGAAGCGATAGCCCGTAATCTTTTAGAACTTTCCAATCTTAATACCATTACGGTTTCTATCGTTATTGGTGAGGGGGGAAGCGGCGGTGCACTGGCAATAGGTGTTGCTGATCGGCTTGCTATGATGCGTTATTCGGTCTTTAGTGTTATCTCTCCGGAAGGGTGTTCGGCCATTTTATGGAACGATCCTTCTAAGGTTGAAGCAGCGACGAAAGCACTCAAAATCACCAGTGAAGATCTCAAAGCGCTGGATTTGATCGACGATGTGATCGATGAACCGTTGATCGGAGCCCATCGCGATAAAGCGGGTGCTGCGGATGTACTAAAAACGTATTTTTTAACGCAAGTCAAAGAATTGCGCAAACTCAGCGACGAGGAACGTCTTGAAAAACGCTATAACCGCCTTGTCGGTGTTGGGCGCTATAGCGAATAAGAGAAGATTTTATCTGCTCTTTTTATCCACTTAGCTCGCTTGCAGCGGGGATCCCTCTTCGCTTTTTTCTTTTTTCACTTCTTTCGTCGGCTTTAATCGCTTCATTCGTGTTGCTTCTTTTGAGAATGCGATCAGTTCTTCCGTTGTATGAATATTTTCGGGAACCATTGGAAGCACTTGATCCAAAAGTTTTGTGGTCGTAATCGCATCCGAAAGGGCTCTGTGATGTACCGCATCGGTATGAAGATCATAGAGATCGTTTAAGTAAGCCAATCCATAACGCTCCGACTCAAAGGTTCGTTCCGCCAGATCAATGGTGCAAAGCTGTCGATTAAGTAACACCCCAAGACCCACACGATCCATCATGGCAGAG
>DASUNE010000189.1:0-27804 GCA_036277315.1 Sulfuricurvum sp. | reverse complement strand
GTTCATATCTTGCATCGTTACAATGACTTTTTTGCCGATGTCTACTTTGAGTTTTTTTGCCAAACGGTAGCCGATGAGTGCTCCCCTGCCGTTTTTATCAAAGGTGTAGTTCCCTTTGATAATGAAGTTTTCCAGCTTCGCATGCGATGATTCCAGGCTTAAATCAACTCCTGTAACATTGACCCCCTGCGAATATCCAGCCGTTGCAATTAATCCGCGTTGATTGATGCGCGTGACGTAACTTTGTACCTCTGTTTGTGTGTCCAGCAGTGCGGTGATTTTCTGGGGATTTTCAATCGTGTATTTTATGTTATTGTCCGATCGAAACATTTTGTGCTGGATCGAGACGGTACCGCTGCCGGTTTTGATCGAATTTTGGGTGATTTGCACCATCATCCCCTCGTACATCCCCTCCATCAACAGTAACCCGATCATCGAGATGGCGATCATAATGGAGATCAAGGCGGCACGCCCCTTGCGGCGGACGATGTGCAGCAGTGCCATTTTGATGTAGAGCATTTCGGTGTGGCTAAACATAGCGTATCGCTTCGGTCGGGGTGAATCGGTTGATGAGGACAATGGGATAGAACACCGTCATAAGGTTCAACAGCATCATGATGAGCATATCTAGCATAATTCTGGGCGGATTGAATTCGGCGGGAAAGGTGGCCTCCGCTACCATGTTGTACTGTTTGGCGTATTCTTGCGCATCCACATCGACCAAAGAGGTGATCTCGATGGGGTATTTTTCATAATGGTGGCTGGCATAGGCTCCAGCCGCTCCTCCCAAACCCACACTCAAAAATCCCAAAATCAGTGCTTCGATCAGCAACATCCCCATCACCTGCTTGGGTGTCGTTCCGATGGCCCGCAGTACTCCGATTTGACGGATACGGGCATAAACCGAGAGAAATGCGAATATCCCGATAACGAAAAAGATGACGATGAAAAATATCCCCAACGTGATGTAGCCGAAAATCGTATCAATCTCCATCGCCAAAATCAAATCTTCCAGCGTCGTCTTATAATTTTTAACCTCCAGATCTGCCTCCAGAGCATTTTGTACCTTTTGCGTGATGGTATCGATCTGTTTTACGTCGGTTGGCGTCATAATAATATGCGTAGCGATGTTACGGCTATGCATCACTTCGTCAAAATATCCCTTGTTCACAAAACCCGAACCGTTGTCGAACTCATAGAGCTTGGTTTTAAACAATCCCTTGACCACCAGATTGTCCGCCGCAAAGGAGTAATCCGCCCCCGTAGAGATAAAAGAGAGGGTATCCCCTACTCCTACTTTGAGCCGTTTGGCTAGTTCTGCACCCAAATAGATCGCATTGGTATCGCTAGGCGTTAAATACTCCCCCTCAACCAAAGAGCGTTTGAGCCTCGAAACTTGTGCCTCTTTTTCGGGTTCGATTGCGGTGAACATCCCTCCGATGGACTGCTCGTTGGTTGAGTAAAGGGCGTAGGCTTCAAACCGTATAGCGGAAGCGTTGATCTCATCTATTTTTTCCAACGCTTTTGTGACATTTGCCGCATCAAAAATCAGGTTGTCAAAGTTGGGATTGTCTTCGAATGCGCGGTTGGTGATTTGCATGTAGCCGGGATAGATTTCGACACTTGAACGGATCAGCTGATTGTGGCTACCGTTATTGAGGGCATTGGCAAAGATAAAAAGTGCCGTCGAAAAGGCACTGAGCAAGAGCGTGACAATGGAGCGTTTTTTATGGCTCAACAGTTCGCGAATCGCCATTTTAAAAAGAATCATTGACTGTACCGCACGAGTGCATTTTTCGTAAAGCGCTCATCTTCGATGACGACGTCAAAATTGACCTCTTCCATAGTAACGACCGTTTTGTTGTTCTTTTTGTTCTGCGGTATCAGCGTCATCACGGTGGGGAGATAATGATCCCCATAGAGCTTTACATCGCTGTAATAAAGGATACGCTGCTGTGCCCCATCCTCATCATAATAAATCGCCCGCAAGGGGATATAGTGCTCTTTGGCGACTTCGAGTACGATTTTTCCCCACACCACGGCGGCATCGGGTTTTGGAAGAAGGGTCAGGGTGTATTTTTGCGCATCCTCAAAACTGATCTGGGCATGGTAATCATCGACGATGGAACTCTCTTTGGCCATATCGTCGTTGGTAAAATCGCTCCCCATCCAGCTTTGCATCATCATGGAACTGGGGATTTTGATCGTCTTTTCAATTTTCGGAACATACTGCCACATCGTCGTATCGACTTTCAAAAACGTGATCCCGCGATCTTGTTTGGGATAGAGCACTTTGATAAAGCTTTTCTCATGCCCTCGGTTCCAGCTCTCCATTTTCATCGTCCGCTCACCCCGCGCCGTCGTGACCGTCATCGTGATTTTGGAGTAGCCGCTGTCGCTTTGGATATTATGCTCGACTTTTTTGATAATCGCATCGGGGGTAATGGCCAAAAGCAAAACCGATAAAAAGAAAATACCCAATACGATTTTCATCTAAACCCCCTCACAAATACCGGACAATCTCTGAGACACTGGGATGGACGTGAATCATCCCGACAAGCTCTTTGGCGGTCAGCTTTTGTTCCACAGCCAGGATCATTTCATGGATAATCTCCGTTGCTTCCATACCGATAATCGTCGCCCCCAATACCACACCGCTTTGGGGACAGACAACCATTTTGGCAAATCCGGCATCATCGCCGAGGATTTTTGCCTTTGCATTGACTTTAAAAAACGCTTTTTTGATTTCAATCGCCCGCCCTTGCGCATGGGCTTCTTTCTCACTCAGGCCGCAACTGGCGATTTGAGGGTTGGAAAAGACCGTTGATGGGTTAATGCGGGTATTGGTATGGGCCTCACCGCTTATCATATTATGAGCAGCAATCCGTGCTTCAACGTAAGCAGTATGCGCAAATGCCGGTGTATCGATACAATCTCCTACCGCATAGATATGCTCTTGCGTCGTTTGAAATGCCTCATTGATCGAAATAAACCCTTTTTCATTTTGTTTTACCCCTGCATTTTCGGGGCAAAGTCCCTCAGTATAAGGGTCACGTCCGATGGCACACAAGACCAGCTCGCACCGCACAGACTCTTCACTTTCCCCCTTGATCAACAATTCAACATCCGTCTCATTGACACTGGCGTTCAAAACAGCAGTAGACAATCGAACATCAATATTTGATTTTTTAAATGCCCGCAGCAAGGTTTTTGCCACATCTTCATCTTCCCCGGAGAGCAACTGATCACCGCGCGCTATGAGTGTCACCTCCACTCCAAAAGCATTGAAAAACGTCGCAAACTCACATCCTATGGCTCCGCCTCCGACAATAATCATCGATTTTGGGAGAGCACTTAGTTCAAATACATCGCTGCTGGAAAGTATTTTCTCCCCGTCCAATGGAAGAACGGATGTTTCTCGCACGCGGGCGCCCGTGGCAATAAGACACTTCTCAAAACCGATCGTCTCCCCTGAAACATCGACGGTATGCGAATCAATAAACGTTGCCGTCCCGTACATCGTCTCAACCCCGGCTTGATCCAGCAGCCAGACGATCCCCGATCGGAGTTCATTTTTTAACCCTCTCGTTGTATCCGCAAGCTGCATAAGATTCAATCCCTTCCATTCCAACGCCAATCCGCAGTTTGTAAAATAGGGGATCTTTGAGACATATTGAGCACTTTGGAGATAGTTTTTGGTCGGAATACACCCTTCATTCAGACACGTTCCGCCGATATGTTCTTTTCTTTTCTCGATCAGCAAGGTTTTTATTCCGGCTTTACCCAGCTCTACGGCTGCTTCATACCCTCCTGGACCTGCACCGATCACGACTGCTTCGTACTGTTTCATGTTGCCTCCAAATATTCATGCGCCATATAACTGCTGCGAGTGTAGGGAGAGCTTTTGATGTAGCTAAACCCCATCTCCATCCCCCGATGGAGAAAATATTCAAACCGTGCCGGTTCCACATACTCCACAACCTTTTCATGTCTGTGCGAGGGGGGGAGATACTGCCCGATACTGAGATATTGACACCCTACCGCTCGTACATCCTCCATGAGGCTTAGAACCTCATCATCACGCTCGCCAAAGCCCAGCATTATCCCACTTTTAGTGGCGATTTTTGGATTCAAGACACGGAGCTTCTCTAATACCCGAAGCGACCGGTTATAGTCTGACCCTTTGCGCACATGATACAACCGAGGCACCGTCTCGAGATTGTGTCCGATAATCTCGGCACCGCTGTGCGCTAGCTGTTCAAGGGCTGAACGATTTTCTTGCATATCGGGAATCAGTAATTCTACCGTAATCGAATCATCCAATTCTTTAATCGCACGAACCGTTTGACAAAAATGGTCCGCTCCTCCGTCACGCAGATCATCACGGGTAGAACTGGTAATCACCACATGGCGCAGTCCTAGGTGTTGTACTGTATTGGCCACATTTTGAGGTTCATAAGGATTTAATCCCAGAGGAATACCTCTGCTGACAGCGCAAAAGGTGCAGCCGCGGGTACAAACGGTTCCCAAAATCATAAAAGTTGCAATGTTTTGGCTAAAACATTCACTGATATTGGGACACATCGCCTCCTCACAAATGGTATGGACACGTCCTTGTGACAAGCGGATCTCCATCGGCTGTTGGACGCTTAACGTAATCTTTTTACGGAGCCATTGGGGTTTAGGGGTGAATGGGTTTGGCATGAAAATTCCACCTCTCCTGCGTGTATTTGTTCCCAAGCAATGCTGCTGCTTCCTCTTTTTCGGATGAACGAAGCGCCTGAGGTATCAATTCTACCGTAAACGTCTCACAAAACGCTTCCCGTACCAATAACGAAAGGGATCCATATGTCATGTGAGTCCCTAAGCGTTCCAAAGATGCCGCATGTTCCAATCCCGATTCGCTTTTGAAAAGAGGTTTCAAAAGCGATTCATCCAGCCTCATAGGAATACTGCCGTGCTGAAATAAAGCATGACGCGTATACCGTTGTGCATTGCCCCCCATTTTTTTCCCTTGGATCATAACATCATACGCTTCAATACCCGCCAGACAGATATCCGATCTTTCAATACCCCATTGCTGATTGCAGGCAAAATCGGCATGGTGGCCAAGCTTCGCATACAGTTGGATCAGAAAACGGCATAAATAATGATAATTCTCTTTTACTCCGCTCTTCTTTAGCCATTCCCGCGGCAGTATGATCGTATAGGAAAGATCACCGCCATGTACCAGTACTCCGCCACCGCTCATGCGACGGACAATGGGAATTTTTTGATGTTCACATTGTTTTTTATCCAAAGATGTGCCAAGGTCGGAAAATCTCCCTGCACTCACAGCATCCTTCCATCCATAAAGTCGAAGAATCGGTAAATCGCCTTTTTTAAATCCGTTCAGCAACGCTTCATCAATCGCCATATTCCAGTAGGCTGACCCGATTTTCGTATCGATAAGACGCCACGCAGGACCCATCATCATAAACAACTCTTTATAACTCATTTTTTTATCAGAAATCTTGACTATACTGTGTGCATTATTAATTGTGATTGATTGTACCTTAAAGAACGAAGTTTTAAATGAGGAGACATAGAAAATGCAAAAAAAATGGATTTCAAAAGAGCTCAATGCGATGCCCATACAACCCTCTTTGATCGATTATAAAAAAGTGAGAGAGAATTTCACCTGGGAAACGGTAGCGGAACAATTTGAGGGATTGCCCTCAGGCGGACTCAATATTGCCCATGAAGCGATCGACCGCCATGCCAATGGCTACCTTTCCCATAAAACTGCTTTGATATGGCTGGGAGCAAACGGCGAGCGAAAAAACTACACCTTTGGTGATTTAAAAATACAAACTTCAAAATTTGCCAATGTTCTCACATCTCTTGGCTTTTCCAAAGGGGACCGGATCTTCACCCTCTCCTCGCGCCTTCCCGAACTCTATATCGCCGCAATAGGGATTCTCAAAAACCGAAGCGTTCTCTGTCCCCTTTTCTCCCAATTTGGTCCCGAACCGTTATTCCAGCGTCTGCAGCGCGGGAATGCAAAAGCGCTCCTGACGACGCAAGCTCTCTTTGATAAAAAAATACGCCCCATGCTAAAAGAGCTGCCGGAACTTCAGTCGATTTTGTTAATCGATGCCACAGAAGATGAAAATGATCAGATTCGTTCCCTTCCGAAATTGATGGAAAAGGCTTCCGATACCTATGAGATTCTTCCCACCGACCCTGAAGATATGTCAATCTTGCATTTTACCAGCGGTACGACCGGGATGCCAAAGGGGGTAGTCCATGTCCACAAAGCCATCTATACCCACTGGATGAGCGGGAAATACGTTCTTGATTTTTATCCCAATGACATCTACTGGTGTACCGCCGATCCAGGCTGGGTCACGGGAACATCGTACGGAATCATCACCCCATGGCTTCATGGTATTACCAATGTCGTGGATGAAGCAGAGTTTGATGCGGTGCGCTGGTACACGATCTTACAAAATGAGAAAATCAGTGTGTGGTATACAGCCCCAACGGCAATAAGACGGCTGATGAGACTGAATAATGAACCCACACTAGAATATGATCTCTCCCATTTGCGCCTCATTCAAAGCGTCGGTGAACCGCTCAATCCCGAAGCCGTCCTTTGGGGAGTCGAAAAACTCAAACTGCCGATCCATGATAACTGGTGGCAAACAGAAACAGGGGGGATCATGATTGCAAATTTCCTCTCACAACAAATACGCCCCGGTTCAATGGGACGCCCACTTCCGGGGATTGAGGCTGAGATCGTCCATCACAACGATGACGGTACCGTTACGGTAGTCACCGAAGTTCTCAAAGAAGGCGAACTCGCCCTGCGTCCCGGATGGCCCTCCATGTTTCGCAACTATCTTCATGATGATGAACGCTATAAAAAATCTTTTGCCGGAGGATGGTATCTTTCCGGCGACCTCGCCTACAAGGACAAGAACGGCTATTTTTGGTTTGTCGGGCGCGCGGATGACATCATCAAAACGTCCGGTCATATGGTGGGGCCATTTGAAGTCGAAAGCACTCTGATGGAACATCCGGCTGTTGCAGAAGCCGGAGTGATCGGTAAGCCTGATGAGATGATCGGTCAGCTGGTCAAAGCATTTATCTCGTTAAAAACGGGATATGTACCTACCGAAGAGCTCCGACGTGAATTGATCGGCTTTGGACGCAAGCGACTGGGAACTGCCGTAGCACCTAAAGAACTGGAGTTTACACAAAACCTTCCCAAAACAAGAAGCGGAAAGATAATGCGACGTTTGCTCAAAGCACGGGAGATGGGATTGCCGGAGGGCGATATTTCGACCTTGGAAGACTAAAAGGAGATGAGAATGGATTTGGATTTAGCCCATAAATTTTACCGACAGATGCTATTAATCCGCCGATTTGAAGAGAAGTGTATCGAATTGTACAGTCATGAAAAAATACGAGGCTTTTTGCATCTTTACATCGGAGAAGAGGCCATTGGCGTTGGGATCATGCATGCATTGAGTCCCGAAGATGCTGTTTTTGCTACGTATCGCGAACACGGGCAAGCCCTCGCAAGAGGAATCAGCCCCAACCGTATCCTAGCAGAGATGTACGGAAAAATGGAAGGATGTTCGCACGGACGCGGAGGGTCCATGCATCTGTTTGATAAAGAGACCCGCTTTTACGGAGGCAGTGCTATCGTTGCAGGCTCCTTGCCTCTGGCCGTAGGTATGGCGCTTTCAGATAAGATGATGAAACGCAACCGAGTGACCGTCTGTTTTTTCGGTGATGGTGCCGTAGCCGAAGGGGAGTTCCACGAATCGTTAAACCTCGCTGCTTTATGGCATCTTCCGGTCCTCTTTGTGTGTGAAAACAATCTTTATGCGATGGGAACTGCTTTGCAATTTACGGAATCGGAAACCAATATTTCTCTCAAGGCAGCCTCGTATCGCATCAGCTCCCGACAAATAGATGGGATGGACGTCATAGCCGTAGCCGAGGCAGCCGAACAAGCAGTCTCGCAGATCCATTCGGGCAACGGCCCCGTCTTTCTTGAATGCCTCACCTACCGTTTCCGTGCCCACTCCATGTTTGATGCCGAACTGTATCGCGAAAAATCGGAGGTCGACGAATGGAAGAAAAAAGATCCTCTGCTGCTTTTGCATCAGAACTGGCCAGACATTGATACGGAACGCTACGAAACGGAGGTGGCAAAGATCATTGATGAGGCCGTAGCTTTTGCTGAAAAGGGCACGTTGGAATCCATCGACGACCTTGAAAAATTTGTGTACACGAGCGAGGCGGTATCATGAACTCAATCCTGACCTATCGAGAAGCCGTACGGCAGGCACTGCGTGAAGCGATGGAAAAAGACGAACGGGTCTTTTTGATGGGAGAAGATGTCGGCCATTACGGTGGCGGTTATGCGGTCAGCATGGGGCTATTGGAACAATTCGGCAGTGAACGGATCATCGATACCCCCTTATCCGAATCGGCGTTTACCGGCGCTGGAATCGGAGCGGCACTGGGCGGGATGCGCCCCGTTGTGGAGATCATGACGGTCAATTTCAGTCTCCTGGCACTCGATCAGATCATGAACAACGCCGCAACGTTACTGCACATGTCGGGAGGACAGTTCAATGTCCCGCTCGTGATTCGGATGGTTACCGGAGGAGGAAAACAGCTTGCGGCACAACACTCTCACTCACTGGAGGGATGGTACGCCCATATCCCAGGGCTCAAAGTACTAACCCCCTCTACCGTACAGGATGCTTACGCGATGCTGGGTCTCGCACTGGCCGATCCCGATCCGGTATTGATTTTCGAAAATGCGATGCTTTATAATACCAAAGGGGTATTAGACCCTCAGGCAGCTGTGTTACCTATTGGAAAAGCACGAATACAAAAAGCAGGATCGGATTTAACCATCATAACCTACGGGATCAATCTCTTCAAAGCACTTGAAGCGGCAAAAATTCTATCGGCAGAGGGAATCAATGCGGAAGTGATCGATTTACGGTCACTGCGTCCGCTGGATGATGAAACCATCATGAAATCAGTGGCTAAGACACACCGGGTCATGATCGTCGATGAAGGGTGGAAATCGGGAAGCATCTCAGCGGAGATCATGGCACGGATCAACGAACAAGCTTTTTTTGAACTGGATGCCCCGATGGGCAGAGTTTGTACGGTCGAGGTCCCCATCCCTTACGCGAGCCATCTCGAACAAGCGGCTCTCCCCCAACCGGAAAAAATCGTCGAAATGGCACGTCGCCTAATGGAGAAATCATGAGCAACTTTGTAATGCCCAGTCTGGGCGCGGATATGGAATCGGCAGTGTTAATGCAGTGGCATGTCAAAGAAGGGGATCGTGTCACCAAAGGAGACGTCGTCGCGGAGGTTGAAACGAGCAAAGGGGTCATAGAGATCGAGATTTTTGAAGACGGTATCGTCGATAAAATCTTGGTAAAAGAGGAGACCGAATGTGCCGTTGGCACACCCTTGGCCATTATCCGTACCGAGGATGAAAGCTCATCGGGCGTTGTTTCACCCAGTGAAGAACGGGTCAAAGTCTCTCCGGCAGCTCGACGAAAAGCACACGAGATGGGGATAGAACTCTCCACGCTGGCAGCATCCACAGGAGAAGTCCATCTGGGACAAGTTGAAGCCCTCAGCAAAACCGCTCCAAAGATCTCTGCCGCCGATGGTATGCGTCAAGCCATTGCAAAAGCGATGAGCCGTTCCAATGCCGAAATCCCCCATTATTATCTCTCCGCATCCATCAACATGACCCCTGCCCTTAAATGGCTCGAAACGTTTAATGCTTCACGTACGATTCAAGAACGGATCCTTCCCGCAGCCTTGCTTATACGTGCGGTTATCTTGGCGCTAAAAGAGGTCCCTGAGCTCAACGGCTTTTGGCAAGAGAACGAACACCGTATAAGCGAAGCCATTCATCCCGGTATCGCAATCGCATTGCGTAAAGGGGGATTGATAACTCCGGCACTTATCAATGCACAGGAGATGGGACTGGATGAGACCATGCATTCTCTGGGTGATCTTATTTCCCGCACACGCTCGGGCAAACTTCGCAATACCGAGATGACCCAACAAACGATTACCATTACTAATCTTGGCGATTTGGGAATAGAAAGCGTTTTTGGCGTTATCTACCCGCCCCAGGTTGCCATAGTAGGATTGGGACGTATTATGGATGCCCCATGGGCCGAAGGAGACACTCTAAGTGTACGCAAAGTGATGCAGGCAACGCTGGCAGGGGATCACCGCGCAACTGACGGACGAACCGGAGCACTCTTTTTGGATAAACTGAACCAAATTTTGCAAAAACCCCAGGAGCTACTATGACCAAAGAACAGATCCAACGCACCATCATCGATCAGATACTGGAAATTGCCCCCGATATTGACGAAAATAACATCATCCCGGATAAAAATATCCAGCGCTCACTGGAGATCGACTCGTTCGACTTTCTCAAAATACTGACCGCTTTGAATGAAGTTCTGGGGGTCGAAGTTCCCGAAGCCGATTACTCACAAGTGGATACTCTCGAACATATGACCGACTATTTTCTAAAACGAGTTTCTCATTAAAAACCAAAGGAGGAGACAATGAACCAACGAACCATGAGCGTAGCGGGAAGCTTTTATCCGGCACAGGCATATGAGATCAACAGTATGATCGATCATTTCAATTCGATTCTAGACTCTCACCCTGATACCGTAAAACGTTTTGACGCACTGTACGGAGATGCCGTTATTGTCCCCCATGCGGGGTGGGTTTATTCGGGATTTACGGCAAACATCGCTTTTCGAGTCCTGGCAAAAAGCAATCCAAAAACGATCGTGGTGATCGGACCCTCTCACCGCGTGGGGTTTGAGGGGGTCAGCATTGCAAATGGACACTCTTATCAAACGCCTTTGGGAGATCTAGCCATAGACCATAAGCTCGTAGAAGAGTTACAACACCGTTTCTCAATCCCTTCGTTTTCCCAAGCGCATCATGAGCACAGCACCGAAGTGCAGATGCCGTTTATCAAATACTATCTTCCCGATGCCCAAGTCGTTGAACTGGTCTATGGATTTGCGGAACCATCCCTCCTTGAACCGATCATTGCCTATGCTTTGACCCTAAAAGATACCGCCGTCGTCATCAGCACCGATCTGAGCCATTATTATTCGCTCAAAGAGGCGCAACAGCTCGATTCGATCTGTCTGGAAGCCATCCGAGAAGAAGATACGGCTACGTTAAATCAAGGGTGTGAAGCGTGCGGAATGATTGGGGTAAAAGCAATGTTAAATGCCGCAAAGAAAAAAGGGCTGGAGAGTACTATCCTCGATTATCGGACAAGCGCCGATGCCAGCGGAGACACCTCCCGTGTTGTGGGGTATATGAGTGCCCTTTTTCATTAGAAGCGTTCATCCATAATCGTTCGGCATCGGGACCGTTACCTCTCCCCGCCGTTCACCTTTCCCCGCATCTTTTTAATCTTCCCGTGCTTCGTCTTGCTGTCCATCCGTCTTTTCTGTGAATTCCATGTGGGTTTGGTCGCTTGCCGTTTTTTTTGCGTTACCATGACACTTTTGATAAGCTCTTTGAGACGCTCCAATGCGGATTCTTTATTCTCTTCTTGGGAGCGAGACTCTTGGGATTTGATGTTGATAATGCCGTCTTTTGTGATTCGGTGGTCGGTGAGTTCTAAAAGCCGCTCTTTGTACAAGTCTGAGAGAGAGGAGGCGTTGATATCGAAGCGAAGATGGATCGCTGTCGAAACTTTATTGACGTTCTGACCTCCTGCTCCCTGAGAGCGGATGGCAGTAATCTCAATTTCAGAGTCGGGAATGGAGACGGTATTGGATATTTCGAGCAATTACTCGTGACCTTCCCGTTTTTTACGGCTGACATAGTTCAATATTGCCATGGAGACGATCAAAATACCGACACCGCTGATGAGGTAAAAAGCATAATTCATATTGCGGATATCGTCGATGGCCACTTTGAACACCACCATCAGCGATTCGATGGAGAGGGCGATGATGATGGAGGTGAGAAATTTGGTGAGTGTCTTGTACTCAGTCCCCTCTTCGAGCGTCAATGAGCGGTAAAATACCTCCTGCTCCAAAATGGTTTTCGCCAAATCGTAGATCGCGATGGCCAGGGTAATTCCGATGATCGATTTGAAGACATAATGGAGCGTCTCATCGCCGAAATAGATCACCGCTTTCACAAACCCGATCAGTCCGTAAATACCAAGGAAAAGGGCCAGCAATACGAGCCCGCTTCCCAGCAAAACATAAACCGAAACGGAGAGCTTAGAGATGAGGCGATTGCTGTCGATCAGGTGCATTTTGGTGAGTATGGAAACCAGATCGAGATCAAAAACAGCTATTTTGCCATCCGGATATTTACGGGCAATCGAGACTTTCGGCTGACCGCTGTTGGCACAGATGTAGGGGCTGGAGACGTAGTTGCCGTTTTCGTCAAACTGGATACGGTTGATGAAATAGCCGCGATCGGTCCCCTTCATCGTCATATCATGCCCGCTTCGACGCCATGTCGGGGTGATCTGTTCCCCTTTTGCATCCATCATATACATATCGCTTAGACAAGGGAGCCGTTTGAAAAAGTTCCGTACCTGTACGTCATCAAGATCCTGGTGAGGATTGTCACTGATCGTTGTTAATAAAAATCCCTCTACCGCCTCTCGATTAGCTCGGTAGATCTGCATCATCTGTTTCATTTTTGCGTCCCAACGTTGAGAAAATTGTTTAGGGAGAAGCTTAGCAAATTATTGCAAAAAGGTTCTCTTTTTAGAGGTATAATAGTATAAAATCATTTTTAACTCATTTTCTTTTGTTACGATAAATCATCTGAATCAACAAAGGAGCTATTATGCCATCCAACCTTATCATCGTTACTGATTTGCAGCGTTTCAAACTTTTTACGTCCAAAATCGATCCATTGGGAAGAAAAGCTGTTGAGATGCTCGAAGGCAGTGAAAGTCTGGACATTCATCAAAGATTACGGGAAAAAGTGTCCGATCAACAAGGAAATTTTCAAGGCGTAGGTGCCAGCGGTTCGGGCGAGGACCATAATATCGGTTTGGAAGAGGAGCGCCGCCGTATCAAAGAGATAGCACAGCAAATCAACAAAACCGTTCAACGGCATGGGGAAGCTTCTTGGTATTTTTCAGCTCCAAAAGCGATCAATAATCAAATCATTGAATTGCTTCATCCCGCGGTTAAAGCAACGATGACGGTCAATGTGCATGCGGATTTGACCAAAATCCCCGATGATCAATTGTTAGAGCATTTTAAAAAATAACCGGATACAACTTTACCAAGGAGTCCGAATGTCCTCTCATGCATGGCTGTCCAAAAAACTCGATGATGGCAGAATTGCCTGTGAAGCATGCAATCAGCACTGCAAGCTCTCAGAAGGTGAGTATGGCATCTGCGGTATCCGAAAAGTCGAAAACGGTGAATTACAGCTGTTAACCTATGGACTTGCGGCAGCGGTCAATGTCGATCCCATAGAAAAAAAACCGATGTTTCATTTTTTACCCGGTTCCAGTGTCTTTTCCTTTGGGACCGTCGGATGCAATTTTTCGTGCAAATTTTGTCAAAATGCCGATATCTCTCAATACCCAAAAGAGCATCATCATGAGATCATCGGCCACCCTCTTTCACCTCAAAGAGCCGTGAGTAAAGCCCTTGAGTATGGTTGTCAAAGCATCGCCTATACCTACAATGAACCTGTTGTCTTTTTTGAATACACCTACGATACGGCAAAACTTGCCCATGAGGCAGGATTGAAAAATATCTACGTCACCAGCGGTTATGAAACACACAAAGCCATTGATACGATTGCCCCCTATCTAGACGGAATGAATATTGATATCAAAGGGTACAGTCCATCCTTTTACAAAGATATTTGCGGGGCAGCGCTAAAACCGGTATTGGATACCATAGAATATGCCCATAAAAAAGGGATATGGATTGAGACCACAACACTCCTCATCCCGGGACATAATGATTCGGACGAAGAGATCCGTGCGATTGCCCAATTTCAAGCCGATCTTGACCCTGATATGCCCTGGCATATCAGTGCTTTTCACCCGATGTATAAAATGATGGACGTTCCTCGCACACCGCATGAAACCCTCCGCCGCGCTTATGATATTGGCAAAGACGTTGGGCTAAAGTATGTCTATGTCGGAAACATCGATGATGAGGCTCGTGAATCAACCTACTGCCCCGAATGCGGGAGCTTGGCCATCGATCGTCATGGGCATATCGGTCAATACGTGACCAACCATTTAACCCATAAATCTCATTGCCCTTCATGCGGCTATAAGCTTCATGGAATTTGGCAGTAACCCACAAAAAAAGGATATACAATGCACGCACGACATGATTTAAATCTCAATGATTTTGAAAAAGTCCTCACAAAAGAAAAAGAGAAAATCTCCAAAAATATTGACGCTCTCAAAGAAGAGCTCAATGCCCTTGGCAGTGAAGATGAGATCGACGATTTAGAAGATATGGCCGAACTCCAGATCGATAATACGACCGATCAGGCCCTTCTTCATCGGCTTGAAGCCGAACGAACAGAGATCAATGCGGCATTAGAACGTATCAAAGCCGGTGTATACGGTATCTGTGAAAAAACAGGACATAAAATACCGATTGACCGATTGTTGGCCAATCCATCGACACGAACCATCGCCGATGCGTAACCGCTTTCGCGAGTGGAGTTCTTATGCTAAACAGTAACCAAGAACTTATTGCTCACATGATCGCATCCGGTGCTCTTCATTCTCCTGCTTTGATCGAAGCCTTTGTCCGATGTGATCGGATGCTGTTTGTCCCTAATGAACTCAATTACGATACCTACGGCGACTACCCGCTTTCCATCGGCATGGGACAAACGATTTCCCAGCCCTCCACCGTTGCGATCATGCTGGAGCTTTTGCATCCGAAGGTGGGAGACAAAGTTTTAGACATTGGTTCAGGTTCGGGATGGACGACGGCACTGTTGGCCTCAGTTGTCGGAAAAAATGGATGGGTAGAAGGGGTCGAACGGCTTCCTGCCCTTGTAGAATACGGCAGAAGAAGTTTGCACAAAGCAGGCATAGCCAATGCTACGATAGATCTGGCAGATTCATCCGTTCTGGGGAAACCCGGCCATCTTTATGACCGCATTCTCGTTTCTGCCAGTGCAAACGAAATGCCCATGCCCTTACTCGAGCAACTTAAGCCGGGAGGGATATTGGTCATACCCATTGTCAATAGCGTTTGGCGTATCCGCAAAGATGAGAATGGAGAGGTGCATGGAGACGAACTTCCCGGATTTCGTTTTGTCCCTCTCATCACTCCCATTTAGCCCATCAAACTGAATCATTAAAATCTCATTTCTATCCTATAAAATTATTTTTTACAAAGACATGTAGAAGTTTCTCATAAAAGGAGTATGGAGATGTTTAGCTATTCAAAAATAACCAATGGGTTTCTCTCAGGGCTGCTCTTAGCCGTATTGACCACATCGTCTGCCGCCGCAGAAAAAGAATCGGTGCCAAATGAATGCGAATGGGGCTGTCAAGGGTGGTGGTTCCCCAGCTTTGATGAGATATTCAGCCGCTCTGTCGTTGTTTCTCCGACACTGCATTACAGCTCTTCCGTTAATTTCAAAGAAAACAATAAATCCTATACGATTAATGTCAATCTCCCGGGGATTGAGAAAAAATACATCTCCATTACCCTTGTAAACAATGTATTGGTCATCGCCGCCCAACGTCAAGAGACAGAAGAAACAAAAGACAAAACAGCCCATAAGACACAACGCTCTTACAGTTTTTATCGTCAAAGTATTGTCTTGCCTGAAAATGCCAATATCCATAAAATAGAGGCGACCCATAAAAATGGTGTTGTGATGATTACCATTCCCAAAACAGGAAAAAAGACGGCTAAAAAGATCTTGATCCATTAATTGTTATCCAAAAATCGCTCATAATGTAAAAAACATAAATCTTTGAAGGTTCGCCTGATAGTATTATGTATCCTAATATACAAAGATACTCCATGAACTCAAAAATAGACGAACTCTTTGAAGCGATTCGCATTCTTGAAGAGAACCTGATAAACGAGATCGACAAAGAAGAAGAGAAGCTTTCCGCTGATTTCCTCGCTGCCCAAAAAAAATTCAAAGAAAATCTCATCCTTTACTTTTCCCACACCCCATTCTTGCATATTCTAACAGCACCTATTATCTATGCCGGTATCATTCCTGCATTTATCTTGGAATTTTTCTTGTTCATCTATCAAATGGTTAATTTTCGGATTTATAAAATAGCCCCCGTTCTTCGTAAAGACTATTTTGCCTTTGATCGTGCCGATTTAAAATTTTTGAATATGATTGAAAAAATAAATTGCTTCTATTGTTCTTATTTTAGCGGTCTTTTGGGCTATACAACAGAAATAATAGGACGAACAGAACAGTTTTGGTGTCCGATTCGGCATTCTCGAAAACTACGTTTTCATCATGGCCATTACTCTAAATTTATACCCTATGGAGATGGCGAACGCTACCGCAAAGAACTCTCAAAACTTCGTGATGATTTGACGGACGGTCCGTTACTCGATTAAACCATGCCCAAAAATTTTGATATCAGCGGATTAAAAACTTCTCAAGTACAAGAAAGACTCATTCACTACGGCCGCAATGCCCTGCCGGGAAGTGAACCAAAAACTCTTATATCCCTGATTATCAAAGTCGTACGTGAACCGATGTTTTTGATGCTGCTCATAGCAGGCCTCGTCTATTTGACTCTTGGCGATCGTGCCGAAGCGGCATTCTTGCTCACCTTCGTTTTTGTCGTTATGGGCATCACATTGATACAAGAGCACAAGACACAACGGGCATTAGAGTCATTGCGTGATCTTTCCGCTCCCAGAGCATTGGTAATACGAAATGGAAAAGAGATCCGTATATCCAGCCAAGAGGTCGTTCCCGGTGACGTGATGGTCCTGCATGAGGGGGATCGTATTGCAGCCGATGCCTCTCTTGTACAGGGGCAGCTGTCGGTAGACGAATCATTGCTCACCGGCGAATCGGTCAGTGTGGACAAAACATCCGGTTCCAAAGATGCCTCGTCGCTGTTCGCAAGCACTGTCGTGACCAAAGGGGTTGGACTTGCGATCGTTCAAACGACGGGAGCGGCAACGGCCATAGGGCATATCGGACAAGCATTGGCCCTGACCAATGAAATTCCTTCAAGGCTTCAGCACTCCTCCCGAAGCTTCATTCGAAGCTTGACCTTTTTGGCGTTTAGTCTGGCATTACTGCTTGTAGCGATTAACTGGCTATGGAATAATCATCTCTTTTTGGAAAGCATCCTCTCTGGGATTGCACTCTCTATGGCCATTTTACCCGAAGAAATTCCGGTTATTCTCACGGTTTTTTTGGCACTGGGGGCATGGAGAATCAGTAAAATAAACGTACTGACGCGCAATGTGACGGCCGTAGAGGCACTGGGTGCTATTACGGTATTGGCCGTGGATAAAACAGGGACATTGACCCAAAATCGTATGGTCGTATCGGAACTTTTTGCCCATAATCTCTCTTTCATCGTAGGCCAAAAGAGTCCTTTACCCGAGACGTTTCATTCTCTGGTCGAATTTGCCATGCTCGCAACACCGCTTGACCCTTTTGATCCCATGGAAAAAGCCATCCATCTCTTTGGTCATTCTCATTTAAGCGGTACCGAACACGTACACGATGACCGTACTCCAGAGTTTTTGTATGACCTTTCACCCGATATTTTGGCGATGACCCATGTGTATAGTGATAAAAGCCCATCGTTGTATCTGCTGGCGACCAAGGGGGCGCCTGAAGCCGTTGCCGATTTGTGCCATCTGAGTGAGAAACAGCTTCACGCCATCGAGATCCAAGTAGAACAGATGGCCAAGCGCGGACTACGGGTACTGGGTGTCGCAAAAGGGATCTGGCAAGCCCCCCAAAACGATTCTGCCTGGCCTGCATGCCAGCATGATTTCGATTTCACCTTTCTTGGACTCGTGGGATTTATAGACCCGCCGCGACTGGATGTTTCAAAAGCGATTACCCAATGCCGCAATGCCGGTATTCGACTCCTGATGATTACGGGTGATCACCCCCAGACGGCGCGTTCAATCGCCAAACAAGTCGGTCTGTCGGAAAATGCGGACGTACTCATGGGGGATGAGATGGACACCCTCAATAATGCAGACCTGCTTCGTCGTCTTGAAAAAACCGATGTCTGTGCACGGATGAGACCTGAGCAAAAACTGCGTCTTGTCCGTGTGCTGCAAGAGGGGGGCGATGTTGTGGCCATGACAGGCGATGGGGTCAATGATGCACCAGCCCTCAAAGCGGCGAATATCGGTATCGCCATGGGGGAGCGCGGGACGGATGTGGCCAGAGAATCGGCGGCTTTGGTCCTTTTGGATGACAGCTTTAAAAGCATTGTCGCCGCTATTTCGCAAGGGCGGCGTATCTACGACAACATCACCAAAGCCACACGCTTTGTATTCGCGGTTCACATCCCTATTATTGCTTTGACACTCGTTCCGGCATTGATGCAGTGGCCGGACATCTTACAGCCCGTTCACATCGTTTTGCTTCAGCTTTTGATCGACCCTGCCTGTGCCATCGTCTTTGAAGCCGAAGCCGCAGCACACAATGTGATGAATCGTCCGCCGCGCAGTGCTTTATCAACTCCTTTCTCAGTCAACAATATCAGTTATGCTGTGCTGCAAGGAACGGGCATAGCCCTTATACTGCTCACCGGATATGCATTATTGAGGCATCATGGCTGGAGCGAAGAAGATCTTCGACTCACTATCTTTACCGCACTGATCCCTACACTGTTTCTTTTGGTCCTGGCCAATCGTGATTCAGGATTTACGTCTAAAAGCAATCCGTGGATACTGGCCATGTTCGCAGGAGTAGGTCTGATTCTTTTAGCGGTGCTGTTTATCCCGTTTTTACGCGAAATGCTGAGGTTTGCACCCATCACGTTTCCGTCTTTTTTTGCGGCTTTTTTCATTCTGACCGTCAGCGGATTATGGTTAAAAACATTACAAAAGATTCGACAAACCGTATTTACCTCCTATTAAGGGAGCTTTATCACTTGATGATGGACGAAATGGCGAAAACTTCCATCAAGCAATTCGAGCTTTTCACGTGTCCCTTCCTCCAAGATCGTTCCATTTTCAAGAACATAAATATAATCGGCTTGTGTCACCGTACTGAGACGGTGGGCGATGATGATGACCGTTTTCTCTTTTAAAAAGGCTTGGAGTGCTTCAAACAATGCGCTTTCCGTGTGCACATCCAGTGCCGAGGTAGATTCATCGAAAATAACGACTTTGGGATTGGCCAACACCATCCGTGCGATCGAAAGACGCTGACGCTGACCTCCCGAGAGGCGAATACCAAACTTCCCGACTTGTGTCTCGAGTCCCAAGGGTAAATTGGCAACAAAATCTTCAAGCTGTGCGATACGAAGGGCTTCGTAAATGGTATCATCGCTAATATCATCTCCCATCGTCAGATTAAAACGCAACGTCTCATTAAACAGCAGCGGCTGCTGAAGAACAACAAACACAACATTACGAATGGACGCAAATCCAATCTCACGGACATCAATGCCGTTATACCTAATAGTCCCTGTCGTAGGAGGATAAAAGCCCACCAAAAGCTGAGAAAGGGTACTTTTACCGCTTCCGCTCGCACCGATAATAGCAACCTTTGCTCCGGCTTGTATCGACAGATTGACCCCTTTGAGCACCGGTTCGTTTTCATCGTACCCAAACTGTAAATCTTTGGTTTCGATTGAGAGAGAAGACGACGAAGAAATGAGAAAAGGCTCTGCCGGATTTTTAGGTTCACAGGGAAGAGAAAGAAGTTCGTTCAGCCGTGAGAGGGCATTTTTGGCATTGGCGTATGCGTATTGAAGCGAAAGCAACTCTTGGACAGGGGTCATCATAAACCACAAATAGCCGAAAATTCCAAACATCAATCCAATGGAGAGATCGGAATAAAGGACCATCACCAGACCCATTGCGCGAAAGATCTCAAATCCGCTTAGAAAAAGAGTGTACGAATATTTTTCCCCAAACAATGCTTTGATCCCATACGCAGCAGCACTTTGCTTGAGATGTTTGGATTGATCAATAGCGTTTGATACAAAACGCCCTTCTTTGTTACTCGCACGGATTTGTCCAAACAAATCACACATCTGCGTGAGGGAATCGGAAAGCTCACCAATCGTACGGTTTTGCTCTTTTTTGAGTTTTCCTACCGCAGTGGAAATCTTACGGGTTACGATCATGATCATAGGCTGAAAAATAAGGATGAGGATACCAAACAAAGGGTTGATCCAAATAAGCACCACCGCGACCCCGATGAGAGTTGTTACGGATACCACGAGCTTGGAGAGGGCATTGCCTAAAAAATGCTCGATGGTATCAATATCGGTGATGAGATGCGTAATCACTTTCCCGCTTCCCAATCGTTCGTAGGCACTCATTGAAACATATTTCAGATGCTCCAGCGCTTGGACACGAATCGCAAAGCTCAGCTCCTGAGAGAGGGTGATAAAAAATTTCTGCGATACAACGCTTAAAAGAAAAAAGACAAATCGCAATCCAATTGTGACCGTAAGGACAATCCCGATGTACAGCAATGGCTCATGAAGAGGAGTAAACCTATCAATGGCCTCAGTAATAACTCCCCCTTTTTTAAGGAGCACCTCATCGACCATCAGAGGGATAAGCAAGGGGATGGGAATAGAGATCAAGGTCGCGACTATGGCAATGAGATTTCCCCACACCAGTTCGCGCTTGTAACGCAACATCATCGTAAAGAGGTTTTTAAAGGTAATCATGGTGCGATTATAATGCAATTATGGTTCAAAAAAAATCCTTTATGTCGCTATACTAACTCACGAAGTATAATTATGATTAAACTTCCTGTGTTACAATTGCTCAACTTTACTAAAACCACAAAGGAAACCTCATGCTCGTTACTAAACCCGCTCCAGATTTTACAGCAACTACCGTTTTAGCAGATGGAACCATCGTTGATGGATTCAAATTATCCGAAAATTTTGGGAAAAAAGGGACAGTTTTGTTCTTCTATCCTCTCGATTTTACCTTCGTATGCCCATCCGAAATTATCGCATTCTCTCACAGAATTGAAGAATTTGAGAGCCGTGGTGTAAACGTTATCGGCGTATCGGTTGATAGCCAATTTTCTCACTTCGCATGGAGAGAAACTCCGGTAGAAAGGGGGGGGATCGGTCGCGTTAAATTCCCTCTTGTTGCCGATTTGAACAAACAAATCTCAAAAGACTATGATGTCCTTTTCGGTGAGTCCGTAGCTCTTCGCGGTTCATTCTTGATCGATGCAAAAGGGATTATCCGTCACGCGGTGATCAATGATCTTCCTCTTGGCCGTAACATCGATGAGATGATCCGTATGGTTGATACGATGCAATTTACCGATGAGCACGGCGAAGTTTGTCCTGCCGGCTGGGTAAAAGGCGATGCGGGTATGAAAGCAAGCACTGCCGGTGTTGCTGAATATCTTGCGGCTCACGCAGACGAGCTATAAGTATTGCACCGAAGAGATTGACTCTCTTCGGTAGCTCAGCCTCTTCTCCACATAAAATTTGCTTCTTTTGAGATAAATTTGCTTCTCTTTTTCGAAACTTCCACACCCTCTTTTACTTTATTGATCTTTTATTTTCGACCCTCTCCTTAACTATACCACTTAAGGATTAATACTATAAAATGTCACAAAATACATGAGTGATGAATCAAGGCTCCTATGAAAAATCTACATCAAAAACACATAAACATCACCCAACAAGTCAAAAATACGATCAAAGAGTATCACGTTGTATTTCCCGCCCAATACGGTCAACTCTATTCAGAAATTGCCCAAATGCATCATGTTGAACTCAATCCTGAAGAATTAGTATATGCAGAGATGCTCGATGAGAAAATGGTGCGTCATGTTATTTCCTTATGCGAATATGGAAATCGTGCTATTGACGCAATGGAAGCGAATAATGCCCTAAAGCTCAAAGAGGTTATTGAAGAGACGAAAAAACTTCATACAGAGATGCAGCATCTTCAGCAGATTGTTTATGAAGACTCTTTAACCAAAACCTACAATCGCAAATGGTTTGAAGATACCTATTTGAATGCCTCGAAAGATAAATTTTCTAAAAGTGGTACATTGGTTGTTGCCGATTTGAATTATTTCAAGACCATCAATGATACCTACGGACATCTTGTCGGCGATAAAGTCCTTAAACACATTGCAAAGAAACTCCAAGATTTGGCCGAAGAGGTAATACGCTATGGAGGCGATGAGTTTGTTCTTCTTTTTTCTGCGGACTATTCCGAAAAACAAATTGATGAAAAACTCTCCCGTTTACTGCACTACTATACAAAAAGAATCTTTAAGAGTGATGAACAAGAATTCAAAATCGGCTTCTCCTATGGGATGGCTTCATTCGAAAAAGAGACGTGGTACGAAGAGGTGATTAAAATAGCCGATAACGCAATGTATCGCCATAAGCGAAAAAGCCAATAAATAAATATTTATCTGCGGCACATCCTAACACACAAACAAACTTCATACACCTCACTCCATTATTTTAAGTTATTTTTAATATACTTCAAAGGTTTACCGATGTATTCTAGTTTTATATAATTAAATTTTGTATTTAAATACACTATTGAAATTAAATTCTCAAAAAAAGGGTGAAAAATGCTTGAATCAATCGCCTTAATACTTATTATCCTTTGGATGCTTGGCTTGGTTACTTCGTATACGGTTGGAGGATTTATCCATATTCTTTTAGTCATCGCAATCGTGGTAATTTTAATAAGAATTATTCAAGGTCGTCGGGTGTTATGATCCAAAATTTGTTTCTGTAATAGAAACTAAAGATCACATGTTTTTAATATTTAAATAAAGGGAGAGAGTATGAACGCACTTAGGATCCCAGCAATTTTGCTGATTATAGTCGGTGTCCTTGGATTAGTATACGGAGGTTTTACCTATACAAAAGAGACCCATAATTCCGATATTGGACCCCTCAATATATCGGTAAAAGAAAAAGAAACCTTCAATATTCCAGGTTGGGCAGGTGCCGGAGCCATAGCCTTTGGTAGTTTGATACTCCTTTTTGGCAACAAAAGGGATTAACCTTTTTCTTATTCCCCTTTTGGGGAGAAGAATTTTTTCATTCCAAAAGTGAACTCCTCGTCTTATCCTACGATAATATCCGAGTCAGTTTTCGTTACAACATGCGCGACGATAACGGCAGGTATCCCTTCATTTAAACAACGTTCCACCATCTTTTGAGCATTTTGAGGCGTTGCAGAGATCAAAAGTCCCCCTGAGGTTTGCGCATCAAAAAGAATCATCTCCAGATCTGCTCCGATGTCGCGCTTGAAATGGACTTTGGATTCCAAATACTCCCGATTAGCATAAGAACCCGCAGGGATAATCCCCATCGCGGCCATCCCAAGTGCTTCCGGTATAAAAGGGACAGAACGGGCATCCACCTCAATGGTTTTGACCCCGGCACTCATCTCCCGCAAATGCCCCAAAAAACCAAAACCCGTCACATCCGTACACGCATTAGCATCAAATTCCCGTGCGATAAGAGAGGCTTTATAGTTGAGAGTACGCATCGTATCCGCCACTTTCATCACGCTTGATTCATCAAGCAAATCGGCTTTGATCGCGGTTGTGAGGATTCCCAATCCCAGCGGTTTGGTGAGGAGGATCACATCCCCGTCTTGAATCGTATTGTTGCGCAAGATTTTATCGGGATGGACAAATCCCGTGCACGAAAGGCCGTAAATCATCTCAGGGGTTTCGATCGTGTGTCCCCCTACGATGGTGGCACCGCACTCGCAAGCCTTATCCATCCCGCCGCGCAAGATTTCCGTTAATATTTCCGTACGATGATTTTTCCCATCAAAGCCTACCAGGTTGAGAGCGGTTTTCGCATCCCCCCCCATTGCAAAGACATCGCTCAGAGAATTGGCCGCAGCGATCTGACCATAGACAAACGGATCATCCACCACAGGGGTGATGAAATCCACCGTCTGTACCATCGCTAGATGATCATTGATTCGATAGACCCCGGCATCTTCATTCCCCTCAAATCCAACCAATAAATCTTTGTGAAATGATTTCAGATGGCACGTGACATTTTCCAATGATCCGGGAGAAAGTTTTGCAGCACATCCTGATGCACGAACAAATTTCGTAAGCCTGGCTTCATTGTTCATCTTGAATGCCTTTGAGTATTTCAATCGTTTTGGCGTGGTCATCGTTGCAAAGTGTCATATCAGGCTTCGTAGTGACCTTGTAGACTTTATCGTAATACTGCGTTAATAATATTTCAGAGACTTTGAAAAGATCGCCATTTTCAAATGCGGCAATGCTCGAAGCTTTATCGTCACGGCTGATGTAAGGAGAAATCCGCTCCATTCGTGCTCTAAAAAAGCTCTCTTCCATCTGATCATACATTCGCATAATTCGGACAACTCTCTGCTCGATGGGTGCCGTAATTTCGATTCGAAACCCTGAATCCATACGCTTGTAAAGCAGATTTGGCAGCATAATCTTTCCAATTCGTTTGCTTTCAGCCTCAATAAAAGCACCTTTGTTGGGCTCCAGCTCCATAATAGAATGCATCAAACGATTTTGAAACTCTTTTTGGGTCGGCTGAGCACCATTAACATCCCCAAATACCGAACCATAATGATTTGCCATTTTTTCCAGATCGATCACGTTGGTTAAATCCTGCAAAAGGTCACTTTTCCCGCATCCCGTATGTCCCATCAAGGTTATAAAGTTTATTTTTGGAAGATTATCGAGATAGTCCGTGACAAAGGTACGGTACGATTTATACCCGCCGATAATCCGTTCGATGGGATAACCGATACTGGAAAATATGATCCCGAGAGAAGAGGAACGCATCCCGCCGCGAGCACAATAAATAGCGATCTTTGATCCTGGATTGTACGCCGGATAAAGTTTTTGAATATGATCGGCTGCATTGAGACAGACAAAGGATGCCCCTTTTAACCGCGCTTCAAATGGGGATATTTGCTTGTAGATAGTCCCGACTTGTGCGTGTTCGTCATCGCTAAGGGCATAAAGGTTGACAGAACCTGGGACATGAGACTCATTAAATTCTGATGGACTTCGTGCGTCGATAATAAGGTCATACTCGTGAAAAGAGGAGAGAAAAGTTTCTGTCGATATTGTTTGCATCATCAGTGAATTTTAGCACACTCTCCCTAACACCCCCATAAGAGTGCTAAGTACGATAAACCGAAACCTGCTCGGTCAGTTGTTCAGTCATTTGATGTAAATGTTCCGCCGCTGATGCAATCCCCTCAACGCTTCGTGCATTCGAGGCAGATAGCTCATGTATTTTGGATATTTTAATGATAATAGCATCCGTTGTTTGGGCATTTGCGGTTGTATCCGATGCTAGTTTTTCGATTGAGCCCACCGTCTCTTCAAGTGCCTTGACGGCTGTCTCGGTATGGCTGTCTACCTCTGCCGACGCATCCACGAGCTGTTCGATGCGACTCGTGTTGTGATTCATCTGTTCGGTGATATCGTTGATGGATTGAACAATGACATTGACCGTAGCATTGGTTTCAACCAAACTTTTTTGCGTCCGTTCGGCAAGTTTACGAACTTCATCAGCAACAACGGCAAATCCGCGTCCATGTTCTCCTGCACGAGCTGCTTCGATGGCAGCATTCAGGGCAAGAAGATTGGTTTGATCGGCAATATCAGCGATGACAGTCAAAACCTGTTTTACTTGTGACGCTTCTTGAGAGAGTGAATTAAGCCGTCCATTGATCTCCCCTTCCATCTCAACCGTGATCGAGAGCTGGGTGATCGTATCGTGAAGTGCTTTTTGTGCTTCTTGAAGATTATTGCGTGCTCCGATTGCTTGTTCACGAACACCCTGTGCTTCACGTGATGAAGCTTGCATCGCTGCTTTCATTTGATCGGATTCACGCGTCGTTTCCGAAACAATACGCGCCTCTTCTTCCGCCGCTTTTCCAATCGACAGCGTAGCGGCTGACAATTCAGCAGAAACAGCAAGATTATTATTGGAGGCAGAGAGAATCGCACTGAACGATTGACGCAGCATCCCCACAAGTTCATTGAGCTTTCTTCCCATTTCAGAAAGTTCATCATTCCCCTCAACCACACTGTCTTGTGTAAAATCTCTGTTATGGGCAATCGATTTAATCGTATTTTCAAGACGGACAATGGAATGAGAAATATTCCTAACAATAAGAGAAAAAATACCAATCATAATCGAAGCACTGATCAAAATAATAATTCCCATCGTTGTCGCATTGGAATCGAGTGTCTTAATATTTTTATCTTTCATTGACGATAGCAACGATTGTTCTTTGTCTAGTAATTCCAGATAACTTTTTGCTGCATCTTTAGTGCTTTGCCCAAGTATTTTTCCCTCTGGAGTTGATCCAAATTCAAAACTGTGTATCTCATTTTCATTTTCACTGATAATTTTAATACGAGGTTCATTCAGCTTGATCCATTCTTGATGATGAACAGCAATTTCAGAAAGTCGTTTTTTATTTTCTTCAGACCGTGTTATTGAAGAAAGAGCCTCAATAGCTTGATTGAGTTTTTTGTTGTTTTCATGATAACGCTCCAAGAACTCTTCAGAATACAAAAGCTGATAGCCACGAAGCTCCATCATTGATCCATTCGTATAACTCTTAATCTCACCCAATAAAAGCATTCTTTCGGCGGTTTTTTTAGCATCTTTATTATTTGAATAAGACAAATACCCCAAAATGGCGAATATGGTAAAACTGAGTATGATAAGGGCAATAAGCTTCCCTCGAATAGTGGCGATATTAATCAAGAAATTCTCCAATAGTAAAATAATAGCTTATATTGTAGCTTAAAATCTTAAAAGAAAAAGGATAAAGGAGTAAAGAGAGTTGGTGCGGACGGGGGGATAGCCTTATTCCGCTTATAAATAACCACAAATGCCTATAGAATCGGACTTTCTGCGAATCTGTCAAACCCTTATTTTCTCTCTTTATTAGCTGTATTTGGTCATAATTTGGACATAATTTGTTCATTTTTTTTATACAGATTGATCCATTATTTCTTTGCTAATTCTTCTTGTAAAACGACATATAGGATACTTGCTATATAACTATTCATAATTAATAATGTAGTCGTTTATGACTTTTTTTATTCTTGAGACAACTCAGCCAATAAATTTTTTCTTGCTTCTGGTGAAAGTTTTTCTAAAGCTGATTTAATCTCATCAGCATCTTTCTCATCTTTTGCAACATTTAAATCTTTAAGTTCTTTCTCTTTTGCATCCTTATTGGCTCTTAGTATTGCTTCAAGTACAGTTATAGCTGAGAGTACATCAGGGAAGTTTTCGTACTCTTTTTTAAGAGTAGATAATATTTCTGGTAAATCAGGTGCCTTAAACTGCATAGAGTCAATAGTTTGAGACATGTTATTTAGCTTACTCTCGCTCAGCGGTGGTTGCCCTGTCCACTCCCTAAAGTCTTTTCTGAAAGTCTTGCTTATTGTTAAACAAGCTTCCTCTTCGTCCATACCATCTTTAATTAGGTTAATAACCTTATCAACATTACCAACTTGAATAGCTTTTTCATCTACATCCTCAGTAGT
>DASUNE010000188.1:0-2492 GCA_036277315.1 Sulfuricurvum sp. | reverse complement strand
AAGAGTCTCCTTAGCTCACCCATTATGACTATTATTCAAGGACACTCATGTTTAAACACACCTTTTCACTCGTTGCGTCTGCAACCCTTGTTGCCTCATTAGGGGCTGATACCCTTGCCATTGACCCTATCGTGGTCAGTGCGACTAAAACAGAACAACCTCTAAGCAATATTACCTCCAATGCCACGGTTATTACATCGGCAGAATTAGAAGAAAAACACATCACAACGGTTTCGGATGCTTTGAATTTAGTTTCCGGTATTAGTACGGTCAGCAACGGCGGACTTGGAAAATCGACTTCCGTATTTATCAGAGGCTTTGACACCAGCCGAGTGTTAGTCCTCATCGATGGGATCCGATATAATGATCCCGCAAACAGTATCTACGGTGCTGCTTTCGAGCATTTAATGGTGAATGATATTGAACAAATCGAGCTCATAAAAGGGGCACAAAGCGGCATCTGGGGAAGTGAAGCAAGTGCCGGGGTCATCAACATCATCACCAAAAGGGCACAAAAAGGGCTGCATGGAACGCTTAATGGCGAATACGGAAGCTTTAATACCAAAAAATATGGTGCAGCTGCCTCCTACGCAACGGACACCTATTATTTCAAAGTAAACTCAAATGTAGTGGATACCAACGGATTTACGGCTGTCGCACCCAAAGGTGCCGATATTGACACCCTCGAAGATGATGGCTACAAAAATACGACAACATCCCTAAAATTGGGATTCAACATCAACGAAACCAACAAGATAGATATTTCGCATACGGTTATCGATGCCAAAAATGAAGGAGATCCTAGCAGTAGTACGCCAAATGGTATTTACAACAGTACCGTGCATGATGAGCTTTCGTCGATTAATTTTAATCACATCGACAGCTTCAATGAACTTAACATCTACGCCAAGTCTTCCACGTTTGAACGAGACTATCCTCAAGACTTATGGACAAAAGAATATGACGGTATCGTAAAAGAATATGGACTAACATCGCGCATCCCCTACGGTAACCAAAAAGATTTTCTCCTTATCGGAGCTGATTATAAAAGCTTTGAACACTTAAATGCTCTCAATAAAAAATATACTGACAAATCGTTGTCCATTACCAATAACAATACCTTCAACGATCAGACGATTCTAACAGAATCACTAAGAACCGATAACTATGACGCTTTTAATAATAAAACGACCGGAAAAATCGGACTGAAACATAATTTCAACAAAGAACTTTATGTTTCTACAAACTATGGGACAGGATATAATGTCCCCTCTGCTTTTCAACTTTTTATTCCTACGTATGGCAATAGCAGTTTGACGCCTGAATCTACCAAAAGCTATGATGTTTCTTTGGGATATAAATCATTGACACTCACCTATTTTTATAATACAACCGATAATATGATCGAATTTGATATGACTACCTGGAAATATACTAACATAAACGGTACATCGCGATTTAAAGGAGTTGAAATGGATTACAAAAATGAAATTTTTGCCGACACCCTTCTATCGCTAAACTATACGAGACTCAGTGCGAAAGACAGCAATGACAATGATTTGGTGAAAAGGGCTAAAGAAAATTTAAAATTCGGGACAGATTACTATGGGATCGCTAAAATTCATTTAGGCCTGTATGGCGAATATGTGGGTGAACGGTACAATGATACAGCCAAAACAAAACAAACCGGGCGTTACACCATTGCTAATATGGTCATCAATTACGATCTTACCGATTCGATTCAACTCTATGGTAAAATCGACAATATCACCGATAAATACTATCAGACGGTCGATGGATATGCGACATCTCCGCGTGCATGGTATGCAGGATTGAAGGCATCCTTCTAATGAAATATATTGGCGCACTGCTACTTTTGGGGGTATCCGTTTTTGCGAACGATATCGAAGTCACCATCCTTTACGGCAACGGCAAGCCCGATAAAGCCATTCAGACAACCTATACGCCCGGGATGAGCGCCCTTGAGGTGCTCAAAAAAGTGAGCAGCGTCCAAACGAGCAAAACAGGGAAATTCCTTTTTGTCCGTTCCATCGACGGTGTGAAATCCCAAATCGGAAAATTCGGATGGTTTTATCTCATTGACGGGGCATCAGTCCCTACGACGGCACAGAATTATGTATTAAAAGATGCCAAGCATATGCTATGGGTCTATAAGGTGGAAGCGTGCTATTAAGAGTTTTACTCCTTATGCTTCTGTGGAGCAATCTCTTTGCTGCCCAGCGGATTATTGCCCTCTCTCCCTCCATCAATGAAACCCTTTTTGCGTTGGGTGCGGGGGATCAGGTCATTGCTAATACCGAATATTGCAATTACCCTCCCCAAGCTAAAAATAGACCAAAAGTCGGGGGTTATTTTTCCCCCTCTCTGGAAAAAATACTCGCCCTCAATCCTACCATCGTCATTATGCAGGAAAACAATGCCCATTTTGCACAAAAACTTGAACAACTAGGGATTAGAACGATGGTCATAAA
>DASUNE010000187.1:0-3377 GCA_036277315.1 Sulfuricurvum sp. | reverse complement strand
GGGTAAACATCAAGTCGTTATTATTGGTGGAGGTTTTGGCGGTTTGACTGTTGCCAAAGAGCTTAAGAAAATTGATTCAAAATTTGATGTAGCGATTATTGAAAAAAACGACAGCTTTATGTCTTGCCCATTCTCAAACTGCAACCTTGGAGGAATCGAAGGGGTAAATCTCGGAACATTGACCCATGACTATTCTCAAGCGGTTGAAGCAAACGGATACGGAATGTTGACAGCAGTCGTTACAGGAATCGATCGTGCCGCAAAAGTGGTTCACACCTCTAAAGGTTCTGTAGGATATGATATTTTGGTTATGGCTCCGGGTATCGATTATAACTACAAAGGGCAGTTTCCAACATGGGATGCGGCAAAAATTGCAAAAGCAAAACGTTTAGCACCGGCTGCATTGGTTCCGGGTGGTGAGCACATTGCGTTGGATCGTATGGTTAAAAATATGGAAGACGGCGATGTGGTCATCACGGTTCCAGCAGGTAAATACCGATGTCCTCCGGCACCGTTTGAGCGTGCCAGTATGATTGCAAACTTCATGAAAAAAGAGGGAATCAAAGGTAAGGTTATTATCTTGAATGAAACCGCTGAAATCGCAAAAGGGGCAGCATTCAAAGAGACTTGGAAAGAAGTGAATCCGGGTGTCGTAGAACATAACGATAACTGCAAAATCTCGGATGTTGATTTCGAGAAAAAAGAGATTACCTACGTTCAAACTGTTTATGCAAATAAAGAAGATACCGTGGGTGTAAAAACGACTAAAACATTAAAATACGGTATTTTCAATTTTATTCCACACAATATGTCTAACCCGGTAATCGAGATGTCAGGTGTTGCAACAACTCCAGACGGATTCAAAAAAGTTAAAATGGCAACCAGTGCTGAAAAACCGGTTTCTTTTCAAACAGCGACAGATAAAAATGTGTATGCAGTAGGTGACGTTGTCGGTCACGCTATCCCTCCAAGCGGACAATCAGCAATCTGGTCAGGTAAAGAGTGTGCAAAAGAAATCGCTCACGTTTTACACGGTAAATCATACAGTGTTGCATCAGCGCTTCCATACAAAAGTGCAAACGTTTGTTACTCTATGGTAAATGGCAATCCAGAAGAAGCGATCATGGTTAATCATGAGTTTATGGTTGCAGGTCCGGTTATCGGAAGCAAAGGAAGTGTTCCAAAAGGGGATACCGTAAATGACAAATTCCGTTCAACCGGATTAGGAAAAGCGACTCGCGATTGGTACAAAGGCGCAATGCGAGACCTATTTAGTTAAATCAATGCAATTTCACCCTTTTTGGGTGAATTCTTCAAAAAAATCTGCTACACTAATCCCTTAAAATCATAAAACACGGAAAACATCATGGACAGAAGAAATTTTTTAAAAGTAGTTGCTGCCAGTGCAACAGTTGTGGCTGTTAGTCCATCCCTCATACGTGGAAACTTATACGCAGCGGATGGCACGCTTTATCGGGCGTATGAAAAAATCCAGCTTATCGGTGCAGATGGAAAGCCGATTTTAGCCTCCAAGCTCGAGAAAGAAGTAAACTATATCTTTAACTACCCTTATGCTTCAACTCCGTGTATCTTGGTAAATCTACCAAAGCCTACGGCAACCGATGTCGAGTTGACATCCGAAGCGGGTGAGAAATACATGTGGAAAAGCGGTGTAGGTAAAAATCGTACGATCGTCGCGTACGTCGCGATCTGCACGCATCAGCTTACTCACCCGACACCAAGTGACAGTTTTATCATGTATGTTCCTGAAAAAACCAAAACGATGGCGTATGATAAAAGTGGTATCATCGTGTGTTCTTCACACCTCTCCGCGTTTGATGTTCATGCCGGCGGAAAAGTCCTCGGTGGTGCTGCAACACAGCCTCTTTCTGCCGTTGTTTTAGAGCACGCAGCGGATGACACGCTTTGGGCTGTAGGGATTTTGGGTTCGGATAAATTCCAAGATTATTTTAAAGCATTCAAACCCGAACTCAAACAGTTTTACAATGGACCGGCAGAAGCGAAAAAATTGGTATCCATTTCGGCAAAAACCGTTAAACTCACCGAATTCTCAAAAGAATTGATCCAATACTAAAAGGGGATGATAATGAAAAAATTACTCACGACACTTGCACTATCAGCAGTGTTGGCACTTTCTGCTAATGCTGCTGAGAACGCTAAGGGCACCGATCACCGGTCGATGCTGATGAAAGACATGCGCACGATGCTGGATGCGATGGAACAGATACAACGAGGCGGACTGTACAGCTCCTCTGAGGATATGAAAGCGGGAGTCAAAAAACTCCAAGGGACACTAAAATCTCTCGAGAGTGAAGAGGTAAAATGGATTCTGCCTAAAGAGCAGAAATACGCCTATCAGTTTTCTCAAAAAACAGCAAGTATGCTTCGTTTGTATTCGAATGATATGATTGCGTCTATTGATGCAGGACATATGGATGATGCATTGGAAGATTACAATCAACTTCTAAAACAATGCACATCGTGTCATATTCGTATTCGTAATTGGTAAATTTGGCTCTTCCCAATACGATTGGGAATCCAGTATATATTTCTCTCATTTCTGCTTCTTAAATAATGTATTCTTCTTTATCACATTTTTATCTTATAAGATATTAAAATCTTTATGTTAGTATAAAAAACTATACTGTATAAAGACTTTCTTAAGAAACGAATGGTAAACTACTCGAATGATCCTATAAGTTTAACTTATTTGGACGGTTGTATTAAGGAGAAAGAATGAAATTAGGGAAATTAAGTTTAGTGGCTGTAATGGCTTTGGGGACAAGCGCATTTGCGATTGATAATGTAAAAGTAAGTGGTGATGTAAAAGTGATCTATCAAACATCGGATGTTGAAACACGTGCAAATGATGTTGTTACGAGTGGCGTAAATACTGGTCAGACCGCTGATACAGGAATGTTTGAGAACGGTAATCAAGTTCCATTAGGTGTGTCTCCATACAACGGTGCATCTGCCGGCGGTATTAGCGGACGTATTGGTGTGACTGCGGATTTGCTTAAAGCTGTTAGTGCGGGTGCGGAAGTTCAGATGTATACAACACTTGGCTTAGAGAATAATATTTTCAATGACAATATGGTTAATGCACCTCATGGACAAACAGGCTTTACTGATGGAACTGCAAGTGCAGCATATCCTAATGGAACAAGTACGTTTGATGATAGAACTCAAGATGCTTCCAACATCAGTCAGCTTTGGCTAGCGACAACATTAGGGAAAACGACGCTTAAAGCGGGACGTATGGAGTTGGATACCCCGTTGCTCTTTACAGAGAAATGGAATATTGCTTACAATACTTTTGAAGCGGTAGTAGCCATCAATACAGATCTTCCGAATAC
>DASUNE010000186.1:0-4877 GCA_036277315.1 Sulfuricurvum sp. | reverse complement strand
GAAAATCGCAATCGTTGAAGACGATATCAATATGCGTAAATCGCTCGAAATTGCGATGGCCGATTATCCTTTGTACGAAGTTCATACCTTCAAAAATCCCAAAGATGCTCTAAAAAAACTCGATGACTCCTTTGATCTTATCATCAGTGATATCAACATGCCCGGAATGGACGGGATCGAGTTTGCCAAAACCCTAGAGGGGAAATTTGAGATTATTTTTATTACCGGCAATGCCACCCTTTCCAAAGCGATTGAATCCATCCAACTGGGCGTCAAAGATTTCTTGCTCAAACCGTTCGAAATCGAAACCCTTATCGCCGCAATTGAGAGAAGCGCCACCGTCCAAAAAAAGAGCAAAAAATCCGCCTCAAAATGCACGCTTAAATCAGGGACACTCCAAGGCACCTCCCCTGCCCTGGAAAAACTCTTAGCCTATATCGACAAAGCAGCACGCACCGATGCCAGCATTATGCTGCTTGGCGAGAGCGGTGTGGGAAAAGAGGTTTTTGCGTGTCATATCCATGAGAAATCACAGCGTTTTGACAAACCTTTTATCGCCATCAATATGGCAGCTATCCCTGAAAATCTGATTGAGAGCGAACTGTTCGGATTTGAAAAGGGATCTTTTACCGACGCCGTAGAAATGAAAATAGGTCAGTTTGAACTCGCCCAAGGAGGAACCCTGTTTCTCGATGAAATCGCAGAGATGCCCTACCCTCTCCAAGCCAAACTGTTACGGGTCTTGCAAGAGCGGGAAATCAGACGCCTTGGTTCCTCCAAAAGCATTAAAATCGATGTTCGTATCATCACCGCCACCAATGCCAACTTACAGCAAAACATCCAAGAAGGAAAATTCCGGGAAGACCTCTACTACCGGCTTAACACCATACCGCTGCATATTCCCCCTTTGCGTGAGCGACGTGAAGAGATACTCACCATCGCCAATTCCGTCTTAGAACAAAACTGCCTCCAATATAACTTTGGTACTAAATCATTTGACGACGACGCAAAAGCCGCTTTGCAGCTCTACACATGGCCGGGAAACATCCGCGAACTCATCTCCGTTGTTGAGCGTGCCGTAATACTCAGTGATGGCCATTCTATCGGGGTAGATGACCTCTTTTTAGAAGCACGAGGATTTGGAAGGGTGTAACCACCCGTCATTCCCTCCTACTCAGGAATGATGACACAGTTTTTTTCAAGCCCCAAGACGCTATAATCGCAAAATTATTATCCACTTTTAGGAACATGTCCATGAAACGTTATAACGTCGCAATTGTAGGCGCCAGCGGTGCCGTCGGTGAAGAAATCTTACGTGTATTTGAGGAGATTGATTTTCCTTTCGCAAAAATTGTTCCTTTGGCCAGTGCACGAAGTGTTGGGAAAACCGTCACTTTCAATGATCAAGAATTGCCTATTCAGGAATTGACAAAGACCATTTTTGATGAAGAGAAGATTGAAATCGCTCTCTTTAGTGCCGGCGGCAATATTTCAGCAGAGTTTGCACCGTATGCAGCAGCAGCCGGCGCCGTTGTCATTGACAATACCAGCCATTTTCGTATGTTTGAAGATGTCCCTCTCGTCGTTCCCGAAGTCAATCCCGAAGACATCGCACAATGGCGCAACCGCGGAATCATCGCGAATCCGAACTGCTCCACCATCCAGATGGTTCAAGCGCTTAAGCCTCTCGATGATGCGTACGACCTGCAGCGCATTGATGTCAGTACCTATCAAGCGACTTCCGGTGCCGGAAAATCCGCGATGGAAGAGCTTGTTGAGCAGATGCAGGCATTCTTTGCATTCAAACTTGACGATGTAGAGCCCAAAAAATTCCCTCATCGCATCGCTCTCAATGCCATTCCCCAAATCGATTCCTTTACCGATACGGGCTACACCAAAGAAGAGCTCAAAATGGTCAATGAGACTCAAAAAATCATGCACAAAGATATCGAAGTAAGCGCTACGTGTGTCCGCATCCCAACCCTTCGCGGTCATGCCGAAACCCTTACCCTCACCTTTGACGGTGCGGTCAATGCCGACGAAGCGCGGGAGCTCTTGCGCAACGCTCCAAACATCATCGTTCTCGATGAACCTTCCGAGGGCCTTTATCCGATGCCCTCGTTGTGCATGGATCAAAACGAAACCTTCGTAGGGCGTATTCGCAGTGACCTTTACCGTGAAAACGTTCTTCATCTGTGGGTTGTTGCCGATAACCTTCGTGTCGGTGCGGCTACCAATGCCGTACGTATTGCCCAAAAATGGGTAGAAATGCAAGGAGAATAAGATGAACTTCCTCGAAACATTGTTCGAAAAAGGGCTATGGAGTACACGATTCATCATTATCTTAGCCGTCGTTTTTGGTCTGCTTGGCGCTGTTTTACTCTTTGCTATTGCCAGTTTTGATATCTACCATACTATGCTGTACGTGGTTAGCGTCTATACCAATGGCATGCATCCGGAACACTTCCACGAAGAAGTAGTCGGCGGTATCATCGGTGCAGTTGACCTCTACCTCATTGGTGTCGTTATGATCATCTTTTCCTTTGGTCTGTACGAGCTGTTTATCTCCGATATCGATCCCGCAAAAGATGAACACGGGAAAGAAAATCAGCTCTTGGCTGTCCATTCACTTGACCAGCTAAAAGACAAAATCTCCAAAGTCATCGTGATGGTGCTCGTTGTCGGATTTTTCCAAAAAGTGGGACACACCGTATTTACGGGAGCATTAGAGCTTCTGTATCTCGCCCTCTCGATCACAGCGGTTGCCGTAGGTCTGTATTTTTTAAGCAAAGTAGGTCATCATGAGTAAAATTTTTGTCGATGCATGTTTTGGAAAAGAGACTCCTTATATCCCTGTGTGGATGATGCGCCAAGCGGGGCGATATCTCCCTGAGTACATGGCAGTACGCCGTCGTGCCGGAAACTTTTTAAATCTTTGCCATGCTCCGGATATGGCAGCTGAAGTGACCATTCAGCCCTTGGATATCGTCGGTGTTGATGCTGCGATTTTATTTAGCGATATTTTGGTCGTCCCCAATGAGATGGGGATGAAACTCGATTTCGTCAATGGCGAAGGCCCGGTTTTTGAAAAACCCATTGAAACCGAAGAGGATTTAAACGACCTAATAGGCGGAGATGAAGCCGCTTCAAAACTCACCTACGTGTATGAAACGATCAAGATTCTACGCTCACAGCTCGATGCACGCAATGATGAAAAAGCCCTTATCGGTTTTACAGGCGCACCGTGGACACTGGCGACCTACATGATCGAAGGACACGGAACCAAAACCTACAACGTTTGTAAAAAAATGATGTATTCCAATCCGGAACTTTTGCATAAAATCCTCAAAAAAGTGACCGAAGTCGTCAAACTCTATATGGAAAAACAGATCCAATCGGGTATCGATGTCGTCCAGATCTTTGACAGCTGGGCAGCAGCCATCGAGCCTTCTAAATACGATGAGTTTTCATGGAGCTATATGGTCGAGATTGCCGAGTATTTAAAAGAAAAATATCCGCACATCCCCGTCATTATGTTCCCCAAAGGTATTCCGGCATTTTTGGATCATGTGTATGGAAACTTCGATGTATTCGGTGTCGATTGGTCTACCCCTATGGCTTTGGCTAAAGAGAAGCTTGGGGATCGCTACGTCCTTCAAGGAAACATGGAACCGTGCCGTTTGTATTCCAAAGAAGAGACAACCGCATCCGTAGAAGCAATCCACGAGATCATGGGTGGCAAACGCCATATCTTCAACCTAGGGCACGGAATCCTCCCCGATGTTCCCGTTGAACACGCTCGCCATTTTGTCTCTGAATGCCAAAGAGTAAGTAAAAAATAACATGAGTACCATCTTCGGTCCCGTCCACTCACGTCGCTTTGGCGTATCGTTAGGGATCGACCTCTCTGCCTCCACGAAACAATGCAATTTTGATTGTCTCTATTGTGAGCTTTCCCCCATGCAAGCCATCACTCATCAACATGACATCACCCCAGTAGAAACGATTCTTACCGATTTAACGCAGGCACTGACTCAGCATCCAAACATCGATGTCATTACCCTCACGGCCAACGGTGAACCGACGATGTATCCCCATTTGGATGAGCTGATCGATGCGATTAACCGTATCAAAGGAAACATCCAAACCCTCATCCTCTCCAACAGTGCCGGCTTGTGCGATGAAAAAATAGCAAATGCCCTGTTAAAGCTCGATCAGGTCAAACTCTCTCTCGATGCCGCAACGGAGACTGTCTTTCGCAAAATCGATCGCCCTGCCCCTGGTATTGAGATTTCTGCCATTATCGAGGCAATACAGCGCTTTTCGAAAATCTACTCCGGCAAGCTCTTCATCGAGATTCTTTTTGTCCGAGGAGTGAACGATACCCTATCCGAAGTAACCGCCCTCAATCATGCATTATTGGGCATCCACTGCGAACGCATCGATATCGGCACCATCGATCGACCTCCCGCTTATCCGGTAGAGGGTCTTAGTTTTAGTGAACTCTTTGAGCTATCACACCATTTTGATCCAACCTTGCCCATTCATATTGTCTCACGCACCCATGCAACAGCATACCCCTCAACGTATAATAACGATGAGATACTCACCACTCTCGATAAACGTCCCTTGACTTCGGATGACATCAACGCTCTTTTCGATGAAAAATCCAAAAAACAGTTTCAAAATCTCCTCAATGCGGGGAAAATCACCACGATCGAGCGTTCAAATATCACTTTTTACCTCCCAACACAAAACAAAGAGCGAAAACGGCCAAAAACTGCACAAAAATCTTGACAATTAAGACAAAGCTCACTATAATTACGACCTCTTAAACATTCCGGATTAGCTCAGCGGTAGAGTAGGTGACTGTTAAT
>DASUNE010000185.1:0-6717 GCA_036277315.1 Sulfuricurvum sp. | reverse complement strand
AAAGTTCGAAGTCCACCATCCAAATCCGGATCACTATCTTTTACTTTTGCAAAAAGGGGATGAGGTGCTCGATTACACAGAAGCGCTTGCAAAGCTCCCCGATGCGTCAACGATCGTAGAAGAGGGTGGAAATCACAGTTTCATCGGGATTGAGCATCATGTGAAGACGATAAAAGATTTTTTTTATGGGGATAGGTAGATAGTGTTTATCTGTTTACAAACATCTGAGGAGTCTCACGATGAATAAAATACTGGCAGGGGATATCGGCGGTACGAAAACGAATTTGGCCTTGTTTGACGTCGTGGAGAACTCATTGGTACTTCAGGGTCAGCATCAGTATATCAGTCGGGAATTTTCAAGTTTTACTGATATTCTAACCGATTTTAAAGAGCGTATTTCCATGACTCGAATCGATGCGGCATGCTTCGGCATCGCAGGTCCTATTATCGATGGAGGTTGTCGCACGACGAATCTGCCGTGGGAGATTGGAACATCAACGTTGCAAGAATATTTGGATTGTGACAAGGTTCGTTTGCTCAATGATTTGGAAGCGACGGCGTATGGGATGTTGACTTTAGGAGAGGATGAGTTTATTGATCTTAATTCCAGAGGGCAAGCGGTGAAGGGTAATCGTGCTGTTATTGCTGCGGGTACGGGATTGGGAGAGGCGATGCTGTTTTGGGATGGAAATAACTATCATGCTATTGGCACCGAAGGGGGGCATAGCGATTTTGCACCGTCCACGCCACAGCAAGATCGTTTGCTATCATGGTTACGTTATCGCTACGGTGAACATGTCAGTTTTGAGCGTATAGTATCAGGTCCGGGAATGACAACGCTCTATGAATTTTTGTCCGAAAGCAAATATGCCCCCGAGCCTGATTTCATCATTCAAGCCAAAGAAGGAAGCGATCGTAGTGCGTTAATAAGCGAAGGTGCATTGATGCAAAAAGACCCTTTATGCATGGAAACGTTACGGCTGTTTGTGGAAATCTATGGAGCGGAAGCGGGAAATCTTGCATTGAAAACGATGTCGTTAGGGGGCGTTTACATCGGTGGCGGAATTGCCCCTAAGATTTTGTCTGCAATGAGCTCGAACGCTGCTTTTATGAACGCATTTGTACGTAAAGGTCGTTTTGAACCGATGCTGCGGGGAATGTCCGTGAAAGTTTCGTTAAATGCTGAAACGGCATTGTTGGGTGCTGCCCATTTTGCCCAGGATAGACTGTAAAAAAGTAATGAAACCGAGATAAAGTCACACTATAATGGTGAAAATTTAACCATTATGAAACGAATAGTATGGAACGTATGTTAAGATATAGTAATACTAAAAAAGTTAACTTTTATCATAAAGGAACTCAATGAAAGCTGTAGTTATGGCAGGTGGATTTGGTACACGGATACAGCCGCTCACTCACTCTGTCCCAAAACCTATGCTCCCGATAATGAATCGTCCGATGATGGAACACACGATTGTCAGTTTACGTGATGCGGGGATTAAAGAGTTTATTGTTTTATTGTACTTCAAGCCGGATGTGATCAAAGATTATTTTAAAGACGGAAGTCCATGGGGGATTCATATCACCTACGTCGTACCGGATGATGATTACGGAACCGCAGGGGCGGTCAAAAAAGCGCAAGAGATGATCGGCAATGAAAATTTCATCATCATCAGCGGTGATTTGGTAACCGATTTTGATTTTCAGAAGATTTTTGACTATCACAAAGAAAAAGAATCCAAATTGACCATAACCCTCACTTCGGTGGAAAATCCACTCGAATTTGGGGTCGTTATTGCCAATGAAGAGGGAAAAATCGAGAAGTTTCTCGAAAAACCAAGCTGGGGTGAAGTGTTCAGCGACACGATCAATACCGGTATTTATGTCATCGAGCCTGAAATATTGGACTACATCCCTAAAAATGAAAATTTTGATTTTGCCAAAGACCTGTTTCCCCTTTTGATGCGTCAGGGGATAGAGCTGATGGCGGGTTATGCGGACGGGTACTGGCGTGATGTCGGAAATCCTGAGAGCTACCGTGATGTTTACGAAGACATTTTGGCGGGTAAAATAAAATTTAAACTCGGCGGTGAAGCCGTCAAATACCCCGATGGTGTTTTGATCTGTGAAGAGGATAATACCCTTGATGACAATGTTGAAGTCGTGGGAATTGTTGTTATCGGCAAAAATGTGATGGTCAAACGCGGATCGAAACTCAATAATGTGGTTATCGGGGATAATGTCAGTATCGGCAGTTCCTCGAAAATCAGCAATACGGTTATTTGGAATGATGTTGAGATCGGTAAAAATGCCAGAATGGACGGATGTGTCATTTGTAACAACAACCATATAGGGAAAAATGTCACAGCAAAATCGGGATTGATTTTGGCGCAAGGATGTGCGATAGGGGAGTTGGTAACGGTCGAAAAAGATGTCACTATTTGGCCGGATAAGGTCATTGAGGATGCCTCTATTGTCAGCCGTAGCGTTATTTTGGGGAGTCGATATAAAAACTCCATTTTCGAAGATGGGATGGTTATCGGAAAATCCAATGTTGAGCTTTCCTGTGAGATGGCAACCAAACTTGCCGAAGCATTTGGGGCACAGTTGCCCGTTGGTTCTACCGTTTTGGTTTCCCGCCATTATGATAAAAGTTCTCGGATGCTCAAAAGGGCATTTTTGGGCGGTTTGCTGGCAAGCGGAGTGGATGTAGTCGATTACAATGCTATCCCCTCAGCCGTCATGCGTTGCAGTCTGTCGTCCCATGATCATTATATTGCCGGGGTCCATTTTCATCAAAAGATTGATGATCCGACAAGCAGCGTCATTACGTTTTACAATAGCGAAGGCTTGCGGATTAACAACGATGTGGCTAAAAAAATTGAAAAATCTTTTTTCAAAGATACGTTTAGACGGGTCGATCACTCCCGCATCGGGCAGATTTATCCGCTTGATCACAAGCATGAATTTTTCCAATACAAAAAAGGGATTGAAGAAGTATTGGAGTCTCATAAATTCAAATGTCTCGATTGCCGAATAGCGGTTGATATGATGCATGGGATGGCATCCGAGGTATTTCCGGACATTTTAAATGAGCTTGGGGTTGATAATATCATGTTCAATGCCTATGCGGATGAGCAGCGTCTGGGGAATATTCAAGCATTGGCGAAACGCTCCAACGAAGATATGGGTGCTGTGATCACAGCACTAAAATTGGACGCCGGATTTATTCTCTATCCTCATGGACAACGTTTGGATATTATGTGTGATGAGGGAGTGCTGTTATCCAAACAAACCGCTTTGTATGTCGTCTTGACCCTTTTGAATCTTGAAGCAAGAGCTGCGGGCGCGAAAAAGAGGGTGTTCTTACCGACGTGGGCTGCCGATATCGGTCATTTTGACCAGCTTGAAATAGAACGGGGACAATATTCAAATTTTAAATCGTCACAGATGAAAAAATACGATTTGATCGCTACGGGTGAAGGGAACTTTACCTTTACCGAGTTTGCGACCCATCGTGATTCGATGTATGCGACACTGAAAATTTTGGAGATGGTGGTCAATCATAACATTAAGCTCTCCGCGATAATTTCAGGACTCCCAAACTTTTTTCATCATACCTATCATATTCCATGCACCCAGGCACTAAAGGGGAAGATGATGCGCCGATTCCTTGAAGAATCGAAGGGTAAAAAATCCTCAACACTCGATGGCGTTAAGATTTGGTTTAATGAAGATGATTGGATACTGATGCTTCCGGATCAATACAATGATCATCTCAATCTCACGATTCAAGCACAAAAGAAGAGCGATGGCGAGGGATACGCCCAAAAGTACATCAACAAAATAGCGGAGTGGTCACAGGCGTGATGAATAGTCTCAATCTCTGCTTTTTTTGGCACATGCACCAGCCTGATTATAGGGGAAGTGACGGGATAATGAAGATGCCATGGGTATTTTTGCATGCCATCAAAGATTATTATGAGATGCCGTGGTTATTAAGCGAATACCCCGGTCTTAAAGCGACGTTTAATCTCAGTGCCTCGTTGATCGAACAGCTCAATTTGTATCGCCAACCGCTCAAATACGATTATTTTTTGTCTCTTTGGGAACAAGATCCCGCAAAACTTGAGGAATCACAAAAAGAGTGGCTGATTAAACTTTTTACGGCAATGCAATATGAGACCATGGTCCGTCCTTTGAAGCGTTATGGCGAGCTTTATTACCAGAATGTTTTTACGGATGATGAGTTCCTCGATTTAGAAGTGCTCTTTTTACTGGCGTGGTGCGGAAATTATTTACGTCTTCATAATGATGTGGTCAAAACGTTGTTGAAAAAACAGCAGGGATACGGCCAAGAGGATAAAACAGCGTTGTTGGAATCTCTCAGCCGTTTTGTTCAAGAGATTCTCCCTTTTTACGCCAAGCTACAAAAAGAGGAAATTATTTCGGTTTCGACGACCCCTTATTTTCACCCGATCTTGCCACTGCTTCTAGATATGGAAAATGGGAAGCGAGCCCATCCGACGACCGTTTTGCCTGAGGGGGCTTTTTCGTTAAAAGAGGATGCTCATGAACATGTTATCCGTTCCATTTCTTTGTACAAAGAGACCTTCGGTGTTTATCCGAATGGGATTTGGCCTGCAGAGGGGGCGGTAGACGAACAAAGTGTGAAAATCTATAAAGATCATGCCATTAAGTGGATTGCGACCGATGAATCTATCTTGCACCAATCGCTGCAAAACAATGACCCGTCGCTATGCTATAAACCGTATACTTTTGAGGGGGTGAGCATCGCTTTTCGCGATCACCGTTTGAGTGACAGGATTGGATTTGAATATCGCTACCAAAGCGCTCATAATGCAAGTGAAAATTTTATGAGTCAGCTTCAGGATATTGCCAACCAAGAAGCGGATCAAACAGTTTTTATTATTGTTGACGGGGAAAATGCATGGGAGTTTTATGAGAACAACGGACTGGACTTTTTTACCTCTATGTATACGGGACTCTCTGCCTCTTTGTGGTGCAAAACCGTTACGATGGATGAGGTTTCCGCATTCAAAAATCATCGGTTGCTGGAGCATATCTCACCCGGAAGCTGGATACACGGAACGTTTGATACCTGGGTAGGAAACAGTGAAAAAAACCGTGCATGGGAGCTGATCTTTCAGACGCAAAAAGAGGTGATGCAGCACAAAGGAGAGTTACGCGATGAGGTCAAAGAGGAGATACGTTACCATCTTTTAGCCTCTGAATGCAGTGATTGGTTTTGGTGGTACGGGGATGATCATAATACCGATTTTGCCCACGAATTCGACGTACTTTTTAGAGAGCATTTGATCCGTGTTTATGCCCTTATGGGTGATCCCATTCCGCTGACTCTTTTAGACCCGATACTCTCGGATGTACCTAAAAAACCGTTTTGGATCAAACCGTCCAATGCTATTTCACCGCATATTGACGGGAAAAAAAGCTCTTTTTTTGAATGGATGGGATGCGGGATAATCGATGAGGAAAAAATGTTTTCAACGATGGACAAAGTGCGCGGACCTATTGATATTATCTACTATGGATTTGATGACGAGTTGCTATATGTGGCACTGGAGGGGGATGTCTCTTCCTCACAGAAAATTTTAGTCGAGATTGAAGAGACCGGAACACGTATTGATCTCGAACCGGTACATCTCGATGGGCGGTTGGAATTTTCACTTTCGCGGGAGAATTTCGGTACGCACAGAGTCGTCCATCTTCGGATCATTCTCAAAGATGAGAATAAAAATATTCAATTCTTACCGGGATTTGGACCGCTGGCTCTCGATTTAGATCATCAAACCAACTGGTATATTTAGGAGAACCCATGAAGACATCACTGCTGTTTGGAATTCATATGCATCAACCGGTGGACAATTTCGAATGGGTCATCGAATTGGCGATCAAGACGTGCTATGAACCTTTTTTCGAGGTGATGAGCCGTTATCCGGATTTTCAGTTTAGTGTCCATTGCAGCGGATGGTTGATGGAGCGTATCGAAGAGCTGTATCCGTCCTTGTATGCGCGAATTACCTTATTGGCACAACAGGGGAGCATCGAGTTTTTCAGTGCGGGATATTATGAACCGATTTTGAGTGTTATCCCCGCTATCGATCGTGTCGGGCAGATTCAGCGATTGAACGATTCGATCAAAGAACGTTTTGGACAAACTCCGAAGGGTCTTTGGCTCACTGAGCGGGTGTGGGAATCGGCATTGATACCTGATTTGAGCCGTGCGGGAGTCCGCTACACGGTAATGGACGATTACCATTTTCAGTGCGCCGGATTTGACAGTGAGGTATTGGACGGATTTTACATGAGCGAAGAGGGCGGGGTGGAAATGGGTCTGTTTCCCATCAGCCAAAAGCTGCGCTATGCCATCCCGTTTTTAACGCCAGAAAGTGCCATTCGTGCCATCAAATCGTACAACCGCGAAAACGATTCGGCTGCGATCATTTTTGATGACGCCGAGAAGTTTGGGATGTGGCCCGGAACGTACGAATGGGTCTATGAAAAAAAATGGCTGGAGAATTTTGTGGAGGCGGTGTTGGCGGATGAATCGATCGAGACACGTCAGTACGGTGAGTATTATGCATCTCAAAAACCGCGCGGAATCGCCTATCTTCCGAACGTATCGTATTATGAGATGGGGGAGTGGAGTCTGAGAGCGGAGGATGCTTTGCATCT
>DASUNE010000184.1:0-5050 GCA_036277315.1 Sulfuricurvum sp. | reverse complement strand
GGCTCCAGCGCCAATTTTAGATTTGGAGAGTTTTCAACATTTGCTGCGTTACTGGAATCCTCTGCAACGAAGCGTTCGGTGGAGTTTGATTTTAAAGAGGCTTACAAAACGTTGGAAGAGGAATATCGACGTTTGCCTCACCCCAAAGAGCTTTATTCTTCGAGATAATAACCGATTCCTGAAGCATTTTTAATCACATCGGTCGGGAGCTTATTGCGCAATCGCCATACGAGTGTCCGAACGCTGTTATCGCTTGCTCCCTCTTCTCCCCAGACATAATCGGTTGCTTGGGCAAAATCAACCACACTTCCCAGCTGTGCTACCAGCAGACAAATAAAAGCATTCTCTTTTTTGGTTAGTTTGATTTTTTTGTCTTGGTAATAGGTCTCTCCCATTGAGATGTCATGACGATAATTTTCGCCAAATTCTACGATAGGCTGCGTAGAAAGCTTTTTGGCATAGAGGAGTTTTTCGAGATGCTCTTTATCGGTTCTGAGGGTATCCATACTGACCATACGTTTTTGTTCTTCTTGAAAACGGTGCAGGGCCATTTGGATTGTCGTGTGCAAGTTGAGAGGGTCAAAGGGTTTGACAATGTAGCCATAAGGCTCGGTCAGTTTGGCTTTGGCAAGAATTTCCGTATCGGAATGGGCGGTGAGAAAAATAAAAGGGCGCGGCATTTTTTCTCGTATAAACTTGGCAACCTCTATACCTCCGTCATGACGTTTCAGCCCGATATCAATGAGGACAATATCCGGATTGTAAATTTTGATTTTGTTTTGAGCGCTGAGCTCTTCATTGGCCAAGGATAGAACTGCATACCCAAATTTTTCCAGTGACATTTTCAGATTGAGGGCAGTAACGTCATCGTCTTCGATAATAAGAACCTTCGCTGTTGTCATATGCTTCTTCTTGAATAATTTTTTGGTTATTTTATCACAATTTTCACAATAAGATAAGAATAATTAATGATTTAATTTGCCTCTAATATGACATTTTTAGGGGGGTTTCAATCCAAAAGAGTATAATCGCGACACTAAACCTTTGATGGATGCCTATAATGCTTGATTTTGATAAATTTACCCAATATTCCAAACCGGGACCCCGCTATACAAGCTACCCGACTGCGCTTGAATTCAGTGATACATTTGGTTACACCTCTTATCTCGAAAAGCTTCATTCTCAAGATCCGATGCGCCCTTTATCCCTTTATTTCCATCTCCCTTTTTGCAAGAATGCCTGTTATTTTTGTGGCTGCAATGTGGTATTTACCTCAAAAGAGGATAAAAAAGAGCGTTACATTGACTATCTGACCCGTGAGCTTCAGATTTTAAGCCAACATATTGACGTTAACCGCTCGGTGATACAGTTGCATTTTGGAGGGGGAACACCGACGTTTTTTGATGCCAATCAGCTGGGGCGTATTATTGCCCTGATCAAACATCATTTTAAAAACTTTGCGCAGGGTGCCGAGATCAGTTGTGAAATCGATCCCCGACATATCGATGATGCTCAGATGAAGGTGATGAGTGATGCAGGGTTCAACCGTGTGAGTTTCGGGATTCAGGATTTTGATGAGAAAGTCCAAATCGCCGTCCACCGTGTTCAGCCCTATGATATTACCAAAGCGGCGATGGAGTTGGCACGCAAATACAACATGGTAAGCGTCAATGTCGACCTCATTTATGGCTTGCCGTATCAGAGTTTGGAGACGTTCAAAAAAACGTTGGATTTGGCCATTTCTCTGGACCCGGACCGTTTCGCTGTATTCAACTATGCCCATGTGCCGTGGCTTAAAAAAACGATGCGTAAAATCGATGAGACCACGTTGCCGCATCCGGCCGAAAAACTGGCCATTATGCGCTATACGATTGATTATATGACCTCAAAAGGGTATCGAATGATCGGCATGGATCATTTTGCCAAGCCTGAAGATGAACTGTTCAAGGCGATCGAAAAAGGGGAACTGCACCGCAACTTCCAAGGTTATACGACCAAAGGGGGAGCTGATTTGATCGGTATCGGTTTGACGAGTATCGGTGAGGGGGTAGACTATTACGCCCAAAACTTCAAAGAGATGGAAGCCTACGAGGCAGCTATCGATGAGGGAAAATTGCCGTATGAGCGCGGTGTAGCCTTAAGCGAGGATGACCGTATCCGCCAATACGTCATTATGGAACTTATGAGCAATTTTAAACTCGATATCGGACGATTTGAAAAGCTCTACCGTGTAAAATTTGCAGACTACTTTGCCGACGCATTGGAAGAATTAAAACCTTTTGAAGCGGACGGACTGCTTACGATTAGCCCGTCCCTTATCGAATGCTCACCGACGGGGACGCTGTTGATCCGTAATATCGCCATCCCTTTTGATGCGTACATGAAACGTCATGCCTCCAATACAAAAACCTTTAGCAAGACGGTGTGATGATGTCTGTACAGCCCCATGAGATTTTTAATTTTACCGAGACATCGGATGCCTGTATCAAATGCGGGAAATGTATCCCTGTTTGTACGATTCACAATATCAATCCCGATGAAGTGACCAGTCCTCGCGGATTTATCGATTTATTAGGGGCATATCAGCGCGGGCAACTCGAACTGGACTTTAATGCCAAAGAGATATTTGAGAGCTGTTTTTTGTGTACCAATTGTACCGATGTCTGTCCTAAATCATTGGCTACAGATATGGTGATCGAACAAGTGCGTGCCGATATCGCCGATAAGTTTGGGATTGCGTGGTTTAAACGAGCCTTTTTCTATCTTCTCCGTCACCGTTTCACGATGGATGTCTTGTTTAAGATGGGATATGTTTTCCAGACATGCGGCTTTAAGATCAAAGCCGAAATCAACTCGATGGAACCGCGCTTTACCCTTCCGATCATCAAAAAAGACCGTCTTTTGCCTTCGATGGGGAAAACCTCTTTTTTGAACTCCTATCCTGAAAATATTTCTCATGGCGGAAAACGGCGTGTCGCTATCTTTATCGGGTGTTTGGGGAACTACAACTATACGCAAATCGGTGATGGATTGGTAGAGATACTCGAATCGCTCGAAATTGATGTTTTTATCCCCAAAAAACAGCTCTGTTGCGGGGCACCGGCGTATTTTACGGGAGACTTTGCGACGGTTGATCACAATGCCAAAAAGAACATCGTTTATTTTGAGAGTTTCATTGATGAGGTCGAGGCGATCATTATCCCGGAAGCGACCTGCAGTGCGATGATAAAAATTGACTACGACCACTATTTTCACGATCAGCCTCAGTGGAGAGAACGGGCCAATAAACTCAAAGATAAAATCTTTATGGCAACCGAATGGTTGGAGCAAAATACCGAACTTTCAACACTCTTGGCGTCTAAAAAACGCAGTGATCTAAGTGTTACCTATCATGATCCGTGTCATGCGCGTAAAATGCAGGGGATCCATCAAGAACCGCGTCGTTTGATCGAGCAAAATTATGCGATTAAAGAGATGAGCGATCCCAACGTCTGTTGCGGATTTGGTGGAGTGACGATGCAAACGGAGAAATTCTATTTTGCGCAAGCTGCCGGAAAACCCAAAGCTGCCATGATTGCCCAAAGCGGGGCCCAAATCGTCAGCGCGGAGTGCAGCGCCTGCCGCATGCAGATCAACAACTCGATGTATGAAGCCAATGTGGATGTGGTCTTTAAAAATCCGATTGAGTTGATCGCTGAAGCGTTGAAGGGACAATGATGGAATTTTGGAACCACATCTACGAGCAGTTTGATCCTGTAGCATTCAACATCTTCTCTATCCCCGTTCATTGGTATGGATTAATGTATGTCCTTGCGCTTTTAAGTGCACTTGTCATCGCCAAATGGATCGTCAAAAAAGACAACATGGCCATTACCAAAGAGCAGCTGGATGATTATTTTATCTATGCCGAGATTGGGGTGATCCTCGGAGCGCGTTTGGGCTATGTCCTTTTTTACGATACTCATACGATATACTATCTGACTCAGCCGTGGCAAATTTTCAATCCCTTTATCGACGGTCAGTTTGTCGGTATACGGGGGATGAGTTTTCATGGAGCGATTGTGGGCTTTTTGATCGGCTCGTATCTCTTTTATCGCCGGCACGGTGTTCCGTTTGGTCGATTGATGGATGTGGTTGCCCTTTCAGTTCCGTTGGCGTATGTGTTTGGACGTATCGGCAACTTTCTCAATCAAGAACTCATTGGACGCGCTACCGATGTGCCGTGGGGGATTTACGTGTATGATACCCTTCGTCACCCATCGCAGCTGTATGAGGCATTTGTTGAGGGAATAATCGTATTTTTCATTATTTATCTCTACCGTAAACGCAAAGCATTTGAGGGTGAATTGATTTTGCTGTATGGTGTGGCGTACGGATTGGGGCGTGCATTTGTCGAATTTTATCGTGCTCCCGATGCCCAGATCGGTTACATCGTGGGAGAGTGGATGACACTGGGGATGGCGCTGAGTCTTGGAATGGCTGGAGTCTCAGCCGTTATATGGATCGTTGTTCGGTCTCAAAATTCGATACAAAAAGTGTGATTTCCACCCTCATACGTATAGTTTAGATGAAAATTATGCAACTCACATACGGATTGGGCGATGTAAAGACCTAAGCCCAATCCCCCTTCTCCTCTTTCGGTAACAAAAGCTTGTAGAGCCTCTTCTACCGGGCGCTTGAGCGGATCACCGCTGTTTTGCACACATAGTCTCTCTTTCGTACACGTAATGGTTATGGGAAACGTCGTTGCATGGCGATAGGCATTATCGATCAAATTTTGCAGTGCACTGGTGAGGAGGGCTGGATCTGCGGTAATCACTTCTTCCCCTCCCTCGATGCGTATATTGTCTTGATCCAGCAATAAATTATCCATCGCTGTTGTGATAAGGGTTGAGAGCTTTTTCTTTTGTAGTTTTAACGCAAAGGCATGCATTTTTTCAATGTGTGCCATTTGTCCAATGAGGTGCTCCATACGCGAAAAAAGCTTTCCAAGCAACGTAATGTTTGGACTGGGATCTTCGAGCTCAACGATCAGTTTTCCTTTGGTGAT
>DASUNE010000183.1:0-7383 GCA_036277315.1 Sulfuricurvum sp. | reverse complement strand
CGGTGGAACTTGGCTACTTGGGGATTGCTCACGATAATAATTATCTGAATTCTGGCTTCTTGATAGGCTATCGTCCCATGGACAGAGTGGAGATATTGGCTGAAGTGTATCGTAGTGCAACAGCCAAGGGTAACGATGAATCCATAACGCTTAATGGTGGGGTAACTTATACCTTTAATCCGAATGTCAGTGGATTATTTTCAATGGGACAAGAGGTGGTCACATCCTCCAATCTAAAACCGGTGCTCTTTTTTGTAGGGCTACAATTACTTTTTAAATAAGGAAAAATCATGCGTAAAAAAATTGTTTGGGGTGCATTAATCTCTATATTAATAGCTCTTGCTGCTTTTGGATACAACATGTACCAAGAACACGGCAAGATTATCCCCTTTGTCGAGCAACTGAGTAAAAATCACGTTCCAGATAATGCTGATATTCAGCCACGCTCTCAAAAAACTGCTTCTCATGTAGGATCCGATAAATGCAAAAAATGTCACGAGGATCAATTTAGTGCATGGAAAGATTCATATCACTCTAAAATGATTCAGGATATCAAAAAAGACCCTCAATCGATTGTGGCCGATTTTTCAACTCTTCCAGCTAAAGCCAACTTCAAAAAAGAGGATATTGTTTACACCATCGGCGGAAAATTTAAACAGCGCTACATGATGAGAAAAGAGATCAATGGGACGATGGATTATGTGGTTGGTAATTTCCAGTGGAACACCCAAACCAAACAATGGCTCCCGTATAAATCGTATAAAGACTGGTATGGCGATGCATTTGAGCAAAACAACAGCAAAGTAGGCACCTCCAAAACGTGCGACGGCTGTCATTTCACAGGATACATGAGTAAAGAGAAACGAATTGAACCGGCAATTTCATGCGAAGCGTGCCATGGTCCAGGAAGCAACCACGTACTCGATCCTGAGAAAAATCCGATTTATAAAGCGAGTAATGCAGACCCGAAACGCTCAACCGAAACGTGTTTGCAGTGCCATATGCGTAATCGTGATAAACGTTTAGAGCATACCGATATGGCGTCGATTTTTGGGGATGTGCGTGATTATCCAAAAGGGTATGAGCCGGGAAAACCGTTACACGCCTACAAAACCCAAGCTCCCTTTGATGGCAATGAAACGGATGAGTTCTACGGAAACGGCGTAGGCAAAAAGAACCGAACTCAAGGAAACGAGTATGTCAAATCGATGATGTACAAACACGGCATTACGTGTACCAACTGTCATGACCCGCATGCACTTAGTAATACAACAACAAAGCCCGTTGGAGACGCAGCATGTATGAAATGCCATACTCTGGGTTCACCGATCGGACCGCACCAAAGCACCCTAGAGGAACACACCCACCACAAAGCAGGTTCAAAAGGGACAAGCTGTATCGAGTGTCATATGCCAAAAACAGGTAAACATCTCAAAGAGTCACCCTTGACGGTACGTACCCATATTTTTGGTTTCATTACACCAAAAGAGACAAAAAAGTATAATGTCCCCAATGCGTGTAACAACTGTCACAAAGACAAAAGTGTCGACTGGGCAGATCAATCCCTCGCCAAATGGGGTATGAGTCAGTGGACAAAATAGGGGAAAAATGAATCCAACATGGATTTTAATGTTTTATTCGATGCCATCAAAGCCCGAGCGGAACCGTTTACGGATTTATCGAAGACTTCAAAAAGAGGGAACACTCTCCCTTAAGGACGGTGTTCATCTTCTCCCTTACAGTGACGATCGGTATGAGCTATTTCAATGGCTTGCTCAAGAGATTAAGACGCTTGATGGGGAGATGCACTTTGTTACTATAGAAAAAATCGAGGGATTGGAAAACAGTGACATTGTTGCCCTTTTTAAAAAGCAAGCAGAAAATTCGTATGCACAAATAGAAGAAAGGATCGCCCTTTTTTCTCTTGATAAAGACAAAGAGCATGAATCACGTTCAATATTCAAAAAAATCATTCGTGATTTTGAATCTTTATATACCATTGACTTTTTCCATTCTTTCAAAGGAGAAAGGCTTAAACAATCGATTCAGGCGATTCAATCATCGTTTGAGACCATTATCAAAAAATCTCTTGTTTCACAATGTAATCGTGCCGATTTTCAAAAAAAAATATGGCAAACACGACCTAAACCATTCGTGGATCGAATGGCATCAGCGTGGCTTATTCGTACGTTTATCGATCCCGAAGCACAATTTGTTTTTGCTCCCATGATAGACGAAACAAAAAAGAATGTTATAACTTACGACATGGATCGTGCGACATTTACCCATATTGGTGATCTGTGCACTTTTGAAGTATTAGTGCAAGTATTTTCGATTGAAGATACTAAAGTACACTATATGGCAAAAATCATCCATAATCTTGATCTCAATGATGAAAAATACCTAACTCCAGAAGCAGACGGGATAAAGCTTATTTTAAGTGCCATTCGCAGTAATGGAGTGGATGATATTGATATACTGAAGAAAAGTGATGAAATTTTTGACTACCTCTACCAAACACTCAAGTAGGGTGATTTATTTCAGACTTCTTTATCTTGCTTTGGTACAATTGTACTAATGAATATTTATGTTTTAGGAATGTTGCAAATTGGAGTATGAGTACAGATAAAATTGTCGCTGATTATCGGTGGCGGAAATTAAAATAAATAATCGGCGATGATACGGACGTTTGTTTCGTCGAAGGCATTGTTTCTGTAAAGTCCTGTACTGTCGTAGTCGATGCGGGCTAAACGGGTACGCAGCCGAAACTCTTTACGCGGCTGATAGGTAGCATCGATATCGTATTCGTCTGAATCGGGACGGGGATTGGGTGTCAGAGAACTCGGATCGCTTTGTGCCGAATCACTCTGGTCGATACGCATGTATTTTGTCGAGATTTCGAAGCTGGAATAGGGACGATACAGGATCACTCCTCCATATGCTTTAGCACCGGCATTCTCCGTTTCGCCATCAATTTGCAAGTCGGTATAGGTGATGAATCCTCCCCACCCCATCCTCTCATAGCGTCCACCCGTACCCAACAAGGCCTGATCGCCGATTTCGGTATAGAGAGCCGTGAAACTCCATTCGCCTTGTGCGAGGCTCGCTTTCAGTCCCAGCAGATAGGTATCTATCTCTCCGGCTGCTTTTGACCCAACAGCGTGTTCATTGAGATATTCAATTCCTCCTGATAGGACCGAACCGTTGGAAAAGTGCCATAAAGCACTATGGGTCAGCTGAAGATAAGGAACGTTCATTACATCGCGTACATAGGTGTCGTAAAAATCGATTTTAATCGCTTCTGTTGAGAGATAAACGGCTCCTAATACCGCGATGTTGCGATCTATTTCGAGTGCGTAGGTGGGAGAGCGGAACGTGTCATCCCCTTTATACTTCCAGGAGGTGACGTAGGCGGCTTTGAGGGTTATATCCGCTAACGATCTATTTTCGGCATAGAACGCTTCAAAACTATTAGGAAGCATTCGGTTGTAGTAATCGTTTGCCAGCGGTAGATCAAGACGCTGACGTCCGTATTTGATGAGTGTATCATGACCTGCGTATTGGAGATACGCTTCTCCTAGGGTGTTGATCGAAGTGCCATCAGGATTGAGGTTATGGGTCTGTCCCGATTCGGGCATTTCGGTCAAAGAGGTGACTCCGTTACTCGAAAAAAAGGATACGCCTCCGCTAAGACCCTCCCAATCGGCAGTTTGATAGCTTAGAATCCCTCCCAGGGTGAGGGCGGTGCGGTCGATTCGAAGCTCACGGTTACCGTCGTACCAAAAAGCTCTGAGCTGGCCGCTTGCTTTGCCGTTTTGAAACACTTCATCAAGGCTTTGGGCATTGCTTAACAACGGGGTACAAGCAAAAAGAGTTATGAAGAGGAGGGATCGATTGAGCATGAGGCTATTTGCCCTGCTTGACGTCTTTGAGTTTCTGTAAAAATCCCTCAGGTGATGCACCGCCTACCATCATCCGTCCGATCTGTTGACCGTTGGAGTCGAGAAAATAATAGGTCGGCGTTCCAAAAACGGAATAACCATATTTATCGCGATGGGTCTGAATATCAACCTCTACGGGGACAAAAAAGCTTTTGATGTACTCGGCAACGTCGTCGTTTTCATGCACGGTGCTTTTCATATAGTCGCACATCTTGCAGGTTTTGGTCGAAAACATCAGCATAACGATTTTATGCTCTTTTTTGGCTTGGGATAACCCCTGCTCATAGGATGGCGCCCACTCAAGTTCTGCAAAGAGAGAACTGGTTAAAAATAAGGCGACGAAGAGAATTTTTTTCATGGTTGCTCCAATGTATTAATATGAGTGATGAATGCTTTTGTATCTTTATATCCGATGAGATCAGCACCGTCAATAATAACGCCATTTTCATCAAAAAAGATCATGGCCGGAGGGCCGAACAGACCGAATCGTTTGGTCAGTGCTTTTTCTGTATTACTGTCCGCGGTCACATCGGCACGTACTAAAACATATCCTTGGAGGGCTTCAATGACTTTTGGGTCTTTAAATGTGATTGAATCGAGTTCTTTACACGAGGTACACCAGTCGGCGTAGAAATCGAGCATTATTTTTTTCCCTTTATTTTGAGCCAAAATCGCATCGAGCTCTGTTTGGGAATGGATCGTTTGAAACTCCAAGGCGGTGGCAATCGGTGCTGCAGGGGCTGTCTCTCTTTCATTATTTCCCAATGGTTCAAGAAAATTCTCTTCCCCTTTAATCCCGCCATAAAATAGCATCAGACCGTACACGAGAAGAATAACTCCCACCCCTTTAGAAAAAGCTTTGATTCCCCTTCCGTGTAACGGTTCCAACGCTCCAAGATAAATAGAGATGATAATCAGCAATGTCGCCCATAAAATCATGGTGATAGAGGGATCTATAATGCGGCTAAGCATCCAGATCGCAATAGCGAGCATCACGACACCGAAAATGTGCGAGACGGTATCCATCCATCCGCCGGGGCGAGGCATGTATTTGCCCGCACCCGTTCCGATTAGCAGCAAAGGCATCCCCATTCCGATACTTAGAACAAAAAGTGCTGTGCCGCCAAGGAAGGCATCACCGCTTTGACCGATATAAACGAGCGCACCTGCGAGCGGAGGAGCAACACAAGGCCCTACGATGAGCGCTGACAAGAATCCCATAATCGCGACACCGACATAGCCCCCTTTGGAGCTTGCCTCTTCGGAAGATTTAGAGAGTTTGGTTTGCCATGAATATGGAAGCCCGATTTTAAAGAATCCGAACATCGATATCGCTAACCCGACAAAAAGAAGAGCAAAGGTCGAGATGACCCACGGGTTTTGCATCGCGATTTGAAGATTTCCGCCAAAAAGCCCTGCGAGTACTCCCGCAATCGTATACGCAACTGACATAGCGAGAACATAAACAAGCGAGAGGAGAAAGCCGCGTCTTGCGTTCATATCTTTTCCCTGGGCAACGATGATTGAGGAGAGGATCGGGATCATCGGAAAAATGCATGGCGTTAGAGAGAGGAGCAGACCGAAGGTAAAAAAGGTCAGCAGAATCAGCGGTATATTTCCCTCGATAAAGGTTTGGGTGATGAGGTCGGTTTCCGAGATGGTGATAGGAGTTTTATTTAGTTTTGGATGCGATATATTGAGCTCATTTTGTGGAGCTGAGGTTATCGGCTCTTGTTGAAGGGAAGCGGCATTCTTTTTTGCATCAAAAACGAGTGTCTTGGAATCAATTGTTAGGGGAATGGTAGTTTCTATTGGCTCATAACACAGACCTTGTTCGGAACATCCTTGAAAATTCATCTGAAGTGCAATCGGGACGCTTCCTGTGAGGGGACGCGTTGGTTTGAGGGTAACCGATAGATGCGGGGATTGGGTAAAAACGATCTCTCCATCATGATCGATTCCATCAGGCATCCGAATATTTACAATGGCTAGACCAGTGTTTTGATCGGCAAGCTTTATCTGTAATTTGGATTTATAGAGGTAGATCCCTTCTCCAAGATCAATCTTTGCCTGAATAGTTCCTTTGTCAGTTACCGTTGCCGAGGCTTTGAACGCCTCTTCGGGCATTAAAAATTTAGGTTCTGCAAATATCAGAGTATTAAAAAATAATAGAAAAAATAGAAAATATTTCATGTGGCTTATTGATCCTCTTTTAAAATGTTAAAACGTTATTACTTGCTATGACCCAGTCAGCCAAAATCTGCATTGTTGACGATATGCTTTCATCGAAATAGGGCTGATTTTTGAAAAGTCCACAACGGGCATTGCACGTACCGCATGCCTGGAGGGCCACTCCCTCTTGATAAAGCTTTCTGAGCATATCGACTAAATCGTGATCGTAGCTTTCGGGTTTGTGAGTTATATCACGGGCGAGATCAACGGCATCATTCATCAAAAAGATATTGACCTTTTCACCGCTTTTGTGGAGTGTTTTGGCCAAACGAAGCGCATTCCACGTCACATCCGAACCGTCGTACGGTTGATGATTGAGGATAATGGTTGTCATGTGAGTAAACTCGCAATTAAAAGTATCTCTTTGAATTTCATATCCAACCTCCAGGGCGGAACTAATGTTATTAGCTAAATAGCTAAGTTATTTGTATGGTATAATAATCCAAATAATTTGTCAAGGACCTCTATGCTCGATATGGAACAGAAACTCAAAATTTTCAAAGCGCTCAGCAATGAGACCCGTTTTTTGATTTTCAAAAATGTCTTTACCGGAGGATATACCTGTTCCGTGGACAAAAAACAGCCCGGTGTCGAAGTTAATCCGATTGCTACGTGCGTCAGCACCGTTGCGGAACATTTCAATTTTTCCCTTCCGACGATTTCGGCCCATATCAAAGAGCTCAAAGAGGCCAAAATCATTACGCTGGAAAAAAAAGGGAATAAAGTTTACATTGAACCCAATATCGAAACGATTCGGGAGATGGCGGCTTGTTTTACGACACTGGTGACGAATTTTGATAATAATCGGGAACTTTTCTTTGATAATACCCTCGCCGTAAAATAAGAGTTGTTTTTCGACGGTATGATTTAAGGAGAAAAGGGGATAATCCGATAAAAATTGTCTTTTTATAATAAGGTGGGGCCAATGGAGACATTATGGGGTGCATTTTGGGAACTGAGTGTCGATATGGGGATTTATATCCTTTTCGGACTATTGGCGGCAGGAGTCTTGCATCAGCTGGTTCCTGAAGCATGGATCCGGCGCCATTTAGGCCCCAATACCCATGGATCTGTTTACAAAGCGGCCCTATTTGGGACACCTTTGCCCCTATGTACTTGCAGTGTGATCCCTTTTGCCGCGTCGCTACGGAGTAACGGTGCATCAAAAGGGGCAACACTCTCTTTTTTGATCTCGACACCGATTACGGGA
>DASUNE010000182.1:0-2086 GCA_036277315.1 Sulfuricurvum sp. | reverse complement strand
ATTATTACTCTTCATAGACCAAATTATAGCTATAATCTCTCAAAAATACAGGGGAATAACCATGATTTCATTGACCCATCTCGAAGCGGCATTGGCCGCAGTCGATTCCGAAGTCAAAGCTCTGCTGTACAATCAATCGATTTCATTGAGTGAAAAAGACGAGAAGATGCTTCCGTTGCTGAGGGAGAGCAAAGTACTCAAACAAGCCTATGAAGATATTTGTTATTTAAGAGACAATCCTCCAAGCAGTCCAAACGGATGCAAAGCAGGACAATACCGAGAAGAAGAAAATAAATAATATTTGATTTTTGTTAAAAAGGAGAAAGGCTCTCCCAGATACCTGCGGCACAAAGCACGCATAGGTGTGCTGCTGTATTCCTACCCTGACACGATGCCTTTACGCACCCTTGCACAGGTCTAGAAGAGTTGGCGAATTATACCCAACACTCACAACAAATGCAAGAAGCCTGCTAATCCCTTATTTTAGCCTATCAACTTGTAGCATTAGCACTGTTGATCATTTGCGATAAAAACGAACTTTGCTGCTTCACTCTGTTGATGATAGAATCGTACGCGGCAAACTGTTTTGCCATTGTCTGATAGCGCTTATCTAAACGCTCTATTGCCTTTTCTTTATCCGATTCCAATCGGGTTTTTCTCTGTTGAAGTGCCGCTTCATAGGTATCCACTAGACCGTTGAATTTCGAATAAGTCTCGACCCCATTTTGAAATCCGGTGAAAAAACCGGTAAGGGTTGTCGTCGTCGCATCGGGATTGAGATAGGTTCCGCCCGCAAAAAATGCCTGAACATTGGAAGCACTGGTATCCAGCTGAGTATTGAGTACCGCTTTATCCAGCGAAAGGACGCCTCCTTTATCCATGGTAAGACCGTAATTGATAATGGAACTTCCCGCAGTGCCAATCATCATATTCTTCAGATCTTTGAGCATACTCTTGACTGCACTGTCTGCATTCAACACACCTCTTTCGCTTACGTCCTGACTGTTATGGGTCATTTTGGCAATACCGCCGGCTGCCGCATTGTATTTTTCAACAAACGTATTGATCTTTTCGAGAATCACATCACGGTTTTGAGTGATGTTGATATTGCCTACCCCCCCTTCCGTTTGAAGCGTAATGGTAGCTCCTGTCACCAGATCAGAAATAACATTGCTCGATCGTGTCGCCGTCTGACCGTTAAATTTGAAGATTGCATCCGTTCCATTTTGGATCGTACTCATCCCGGCTGTCAACTGAGTCCCGCTAAGCGCCCCTGTCGTATCGGTGAGGGCCATCGTCTGGCTTACGCCCGTCTCTTTGGAGCTGAGGAAAAGGCGAAAATCTCCCGTTGCAAGCTGGACAATCGAGGCGCCGACTTTATCGCCCGCAACGCTATTGATCGTATTTTTAAGACTTTCTAGTGTCGTTGTCGCGTCATAATTGATCGTATAATTAGTCCCGCCGATATTAAGATTCATACTCCCCGGTCCCGATGCAATCGGATCGGTTGTATTCGCAAATGAACCCGATTCCATGATCGATTTTTTGGCAAGAGAAACAACTTCCACCGAAAACGACTGGATATCCGTATTGGCAGCGACGGTCACGCTCACTCCGCTGCCTGTTACGCTGGCACTTCGCTCGGTATAGAGAGAAGCACTTTGCAGATCGCGCGCCGCATTAGCCAAATCAGTCATCCATGTACCAATCTGCCCCATCGCTTTAAACTGATTGGCAGCAATTGTAATTTTAGTTTGTAACGGTGTGATAAAACTGGATTCATCAACTTTTCTAAGCTGATCAAGAACATCCTGTGTCAAAATTCCAGATCCCACACCAAGTGAACTGATTGTACCGGCCATAATAAACCCCTTCAAAAACAATATATGCACATTGTCTTCTATCTTTATAGAATATTAATCACCATATCGGCAAAAACAATAAATTGTTTAAATATAAACAATAATACGTAATTTCTTTTCTCGTAAACTGGAACCTTTTTTGCTAATGTTCTGCTACTATAACAGAATGTAATCTTTGAATAAAGTGGGCGATAAATGCTAAACGGGAAAAATATATTGATAAC
>DASUNE010000181.1:0-9005 GCA_036277315.1 Sulfuricurvum sp. | reverse complement strand
GATTGTCGATGCGGGGAGTGCGATTACGGTTGATGTGATGCGTGATGGGGCGTATCAGGGCGGATTTATCTCTCTTGGGCTTAAAGCAGCACAAGAGGCATACGCCAGATTGTCACCGGCACTTGCTACGTCATTTAACTTTGAGGTTGATTTGGATAAAATGGCAAAAAATACTCCGGATGCACTTACGATTGGTTTTTTGGCTTTACTTGTCCATAAAATCGAAAGTCTTGGAAAACCCATCTATCTAACCGGAGGCGATGCGCAGATTTTGGCACGCTATTTTTCCGATGCGATCGTCGATGAGGTATTGGTTTTCAAGGGGATGCAAAAGTTGATTAATAAAGGTTCACAATGCTAAGTGTTGCACTGCCAAAAGGGCGAATTGCTGAGGATACGCTCGAGATTTTCGAGACGATTTTCGGAAGCAGTTTTAAATTTGATGATCGAAAACTGATTTTACAAACAGAACATTTTAAATTTTTATTGGTACGTAACCAAGATGTGGCAACCTATGTCTATCATCAAGCTGCCGATATCGGAGTTGTAGGATTGGATACGCTCGAAGAGCAGGGGTTGGATGTCATTCGATTGCTGGATTTGCAAAAAGGGAAATGCCGTGTTGCCATCGGGATGCGGGCAGGGGAAAAACCGGATTTTACCAAAAGTGAGATCAAAGTCGCAACAAAGATGGTCAATATCACCAAGCGTTATTTTGCCGAGCGTGCGGTTGCTGCGGATATTATCAAGCTGTACGGTTCGATCGAACTGGCACCGCTGGTAGGGCTTGCGGATATGATCGTCGATGTGGTCGAAACAGGGAGTACGATGAAACAAAATGGGTTGGAAGTGGTTGAGACCATTATGGAATCAACGACCCATCTTATCGCCAATAAAAACAGTTTTTTTGAGAAAAAAGGGGAAATACTGGATATTTACGAACGAATCAACACCCTTTTGTATCCAAAGAGCTGATATTCACAATCGATTGACGATTTGCGTCTATAATACCAAATCTATAGCATAAAACAAAAATGGAGAGACACATAATGAAAAAAAATGGATTAATACTGGTGATGACATTGGTAGCAAGTACGGCATTTGCTGAGAGTTTTACCATGACCGAATACGTCAAAGTAAACAGTTCAAATCCTATCTATTCGACGATTACCGAAGATGTTCCGATGGAACAGTGCAGAGAAGTTAAAGAGGCTGTATCCAACGGAGGCAGTGGTAATTCAAATGTTATTGGTGCCGTTGTTGGCGGAGCTGCCGGAGGGGTCCTTGGACATCAGATCGGCGGAGGACGCGGTAAAACCGCTGCGACGATCGGTGGAGCTGTTTTAGGTGTGCTTGCTGGTCAAAGTATCGGGAGTAAATACAATACGCCACAAGACGATTCGTATCAAATCGTTCGTCGATGTGAAACCGTTTATACGACAAAGTCACGTCAAGTCATGGAGGGTTATGTAAACATCGGAAAGTTTAAAGGACAAGAGATCCGTGTTGAGAGTGATGAACCTCTTAAACGGATTCCTGTTATGGCAACATACAGTTATTAAATAACTCTTTTCCTGCCTCGTTGTACGAGGTACCCTTCTTTATTCATCCCATTTTTAGCCATTTTTTGTTAAAATAATTGTTATTTATAAAAATCTTTCAGGAGACTTCATGGCACTCAAAGTAGCAATTAACGGAACCGGACGCATTGGGATTATTGTTGCAAAAATAATCGCCCAGCGAAGCGATATCGAATTGGTAGCACTCAATACAACGTCAAAACCGGAAATGCTCGAATATTTATTGAGATTCGACAGTGTTCACCGTGGAATTGATGCAAAATTGATTGATGAGAATACAATTTCTATTGCGGGTAAAAACGTTAAAATGTTTCGTGAACGTGATGCTGAGAAAGTTGACTTTGGCAGTGCTGGTGCAGAAGTTGTTATCGAATGTACGGGAGTTTTTTTAACTCAGGAAAGCTGCCAAAAGCATCTAAAAAATGGTGTTCGAAAAGTGGTTATGTCTGCTCCTGCCACGGATGATTCTCCGATGTATGTGATCGGGGTTAATTCCGATTCCTACCAAGGGGAAGCCATTATTTCCAATGCAAGCTGCACGACCAATTGTCTTGGACCGATTACGAAAGTTCTTGATGATGCATTTGGTATTAAGAATGCACTTATGACGACGATCCATTCTTATACCAATGATCAGAATGTCTTGGATGTTAAGCATGCAAAAGATCCCCGCAGAGCCAGAGCAGCTGCCCTTAATATGATTCCAACCTCTACGGGTGCTGCGAAAGCCATCGGAAAAGTTATGCCTCATTTACAGGGGAAGCTTAATGGCTATGCGATGCGTGTACCTACCCCGGATGTTTCTGTGGTTGATCTGACCGTAAATCTTTTGTGCAGCGTTACGAAAGAAGAAGTGCATGCTGCCTTTACTGCTGCAAGTATGGGAGCATTTAAAGGTCTCATAGAAGTAGACAACGACAAGCGTGTTTCTTCGGATTTTATCGGTTCCACGTTTAGCGCAACCTACGTTCCGGATATGACAAGCGTTATTGACGGATCAACCGTGAAGGTTTTGGCATGGTATGACAATGAGTGGGGCTACAGCAGCCGTTTGGTCGACATGACAGTCCTCGTAGGGAATCACTAAGATCCGGCACTGAATAGCGTTCACGAACTAGGCATTTGCCTAGTTGTTTTTTAGGAGATCCTCTTCGGACTCTTTGTTAAGATTGTTCATTAGGTCAAAGAGTCGATGACTTGCGTCTTCCATTGTTTGAAAATTGGTCAATATCTCTTCTTTATGATAGGTAGAGCGATCTTCTCCCTCAATAAATACCATATTTTTATGTACGGACTCATGGACAGCAGCATGAGGTCTTTCAATCTCTTTAAAGCTTGCTAGATGAGCAAAGCGTTCTTTTCCTGCGCCCGTTTCATACCATTTCCCTAAGCGGCAGCTGTGATGGTCTCCAAATGGCATCTCTTCTACTCCATTGGCAATTGCTTTATAGGCATTTGATTTAAACATGATATGATCGATTTTTGCCAGGGTGATGAACGTCGTATTTTCGATTGCTGTCGTTTGAGAAGCCGCTTTTTTTGCATCTTGATTGAAGGAATGAAGGGTATGACGGAACGATTCAATCGATTGATTGGATTCATTGGCAATTTCATTCATATCTTCGGAGTTCGAATGAATTTCCGTCGTTTCTTGCTGGAGTGTCTGAACGGCGATGGCGATCTCTCCGGTTGCTTTTTGAGTCCGTTCCGCCAGTTTTCGTACTTCATCGGCAACGACGGCAAATCCTCTCCCGTGTTCTCCTGCGCGTGCGGCTTCGATAGCCGCATTGAGAGCGAGAAGATTCGTTTGATCCGCAATGTCTTTGATCAGATTGACGACGGAGCTGATTTCGCTGGTTTTTTCATTGAGTGAGTTAATCGCATCAGCAGAGATTTGAACCAATTCGATCAGGCGGCTGAGTTTAATGTTGATGTTTTCTAATTCGTTGACGGATTCTGAAGAACTTTTTGAGGTATTTTGACTGATCTCGGCAATCGTATGAAGTCTGGTGATCGTATTTTGAAGATCCTGCTGAATAACCTCAAGCCCTCCGCCGACACCTGCCCCTATTTTTCCGATAGCACTGTTTAAAATCGATTTTTGTAAATAAAGATAACTGGTGTGCATGGATGAAATCGCCTTATTGACAAATTCACTTGCGTATTTATACTCTCCATGGAGCCCTTGTACAAGAACTTGACGATAGTACTCGTCACGGCTTGCGGCTTCGACACTGGCACGAATCTCGCGAATAAAGACTTCCGTCTGGTCGAGCATATTGTTGGTATTCCAGCACAGAGCATTCATCTCAGCTTGATCTTTAATATAGGTGATACGATTTTCAAGATTGCCTCTTCCAGCTGCCTGGACAACTCTGGCAACTTCATGAATGGTTTCTTGTGCTTTGCGTATGTTGAGAAAGATAAACCAAGCAAGTGCGAAATTGGCAAAATTTAAGAGTCGTATCCAGCTCCATCCATCCAAAATCGTTTCAAGGATCAATGCGATGATAAAGAGTGCAATGGAGGCAATATTTGCGTATTGAACTTTAGAGAGAGAGGATAAATTCGTCATACGAGACTCCTTTTTCTTTTAATAATTGGTTGAGCATCTCTTCGCTGGCGGCTACCCCTGAACTTTTTTCTTTTTGGAGGAGTGAGGCATAGAGCGGCTTGATGATTCCTAATGCTTGTGTCGAGGGTTTACGTCTTACAGAGTGGTAATTGGTTATTTGGCGGTTGCTATCAAAAGAAGGGGTGACGTGAGCAAAAACCCAGTAAAAATCCCCATTTTTCGTTTTATTTTTAACGTAGGCGAAAATCTCTTTGCCTGCACGAATTTGACTCCACAGAAGTTTGAAGACAACCGCCGGCATCTCGGGATGTCTGAGTATATTGTGTGGTTGATGGATGAGATCCAGTTCGCGGTAACCTGACATCTGTATAAAAAGGGCATTTCCATACGTTATTTTTCCGTTCAAATCGGTTTTGGAGACGATAAATTCGTCATCCCCAAACGTTAATTCGTTATTCGCCATAATGTGGTTTGTCCTATTGTTAAAGGTTTGTATTAGTCTAGCAACCATATCCTAAAAACTTTCCCTTTTATGGGTCGTTTTTGAAGTTTTTGATGGGTCATGACCGCAATGTTACGTTCAATTGCTACGTAGCTTAAATGGTCTTGCTGATCGATCTTGCCGATTTGCTCTTTTGTCAGACCTCCCTCATGAATCAACGCCCCGACAATATCACCGGCACGGAGTTTGTCTTTTTTCCCTGCATCGATACAAAGGGTTTGCATAAGAGTTGGTGCATGATTGGAACTTCGTCCGTGTGGGAGGTCTTGCAGCTCTATGTGTCTATCCAGTGCTTTAAACGAGTCGATTTGATGGGAACTGACCAAGGTTATGGCGGTTCCATCCATCCCTGCACGTCCTGTACGGCCGATGCGGTGGATGTAGCGATCGAGCTGCTGGGGGACATCGTAGTTGACAATGGCATCCAGCTCTGCGATATCGATTCCGCGACCGGCGACATCGGTCGCTACAAGGAATGGGGCACTTCCGTTTCGAAACTGGATGATGGCCTCATTACGATCAAATTGCTCCATGTCACCATGTAAGGCGATGGCATGAATCCCTGCGTAGTTAAGTGTTTCACACAGTTCGGAGGCTACGACTTTGGTATTACAAAAGATAATGGCATTGGTGATGGTCTGACTTTGTATCAATGCATTCAATGCCGCTGTTTTGTCCTGTACGATGTAGGCGATCTCTTTAATGGCAGGGGCTTTTTCCGTGGTTTGTGTTTTGATGAAAATCGGATTTTGGGTCAGTTTTGATGAAAGCTCTTGTATCGATTCAGGATAGGTGGCTGAAAACAGAAGTGTTTGTTTGGGCGAGGGTAAAAAGCCAAAAATAGCTTCAATATCGTCGATAAATCCCATATCCACCATTTGATCGGCTTCGTCTAAGACACTAAGGGAACATGATTTGAGATCAAGATCATCCATGCTCAAAAGTTTCAAAACACGTCCTGGGGTTCCTACAATAATATGGGCTCCATGGGTCAAAGAGTGTCGTTGTGCTTTCATGGGGACACCGCCGCACAGGGTGAGAAGTTTTATGTTTCCGATATCCGAGGCACACGAGCGGATGACTTTGGCCACTTGTTCGGCAAGTTCACGTGTCGGACACAAGACAAGCGCTTGAGCGGCAAAATATCTTGGATTCACATTTTGTAAAATCCCCAACGCAAAAGCCAGTGTTTTCCCGCTTCCCGTAGAGGCTTGTGCGACGACATCGCTTCCTTTTAAAATCACGGGAAGGGATTGGGCTTGGATAGGGGTCATGATATTAAAATTTAATCGTTTTAGAGCGGTTTGCAAGGGTGCATGAAGTGGTAGTGTTTCAAAAGAGGACATGGTGTTGCTTTGGTATGTAGATGTGTAATTATAGCATAGAGAGGTTGTCATTCCGTGCTAGGACACGGAATCCACAAAAAATGGATACCGTATCAAGTACGGTATGACGAGAGAAGGGGAAAATTAGACCGCTTTAATGGTTACACCGTATTTATCTTCAGCAGTATCACGTGCTTCGAGTTTGTAGTTAGCAATCTCATTAAAATTGAGATATTTGTAAACGGTACTCTCTTTTCCAGCCAGTTTTGAAGGGACAATACTCATGTATTCGGCAACCGTTGGGATACGGCCAAGTTTTGAACACACCGCTGCAAGCTCTGCACTTCCAAGATAGACTTGGGTCCCTTTTCCAAGACGGTTATCAAAGTTACGAGTAGAGGTTGAAAAGACGGTTGAACCTTCGCGTGAACTTGCTTGGTTACCCATGCACAGGGAACATCCAGGAACTTCCGTTGTTGCTGCTATTGTGTTATACACATCATAGTAACCTTCATTGATAAGTTGCTGTTCATCCATACGTGTCGGTGGAACGATCCAGAATTTCTCAACGGCAATTTTACCTTCGCCGCGCATGACTTCACCCGCTGCACGGTAGTGACCGATGTTCGTCATACAGCTTCCGAGGAATACTTCGTCGATTTTTTCACCGGCTACGTCGCTGAGCAACTTGACATTGTCCGGATCATTTGGACACGCTAAAATAGGCTCTTTGATTTCGTTCAAATCGATTTCGATGATGGCTGCATACTCCGCATCTGCATCGGCTGACATCAGTGAAGGAGCGGCTAGCCACTCTTTCATTTTTTCGGCACGACGCTTGAGTGTACGTGCGTCTTCATAACCGTCTGCGATCATCGCTTCGATGAGGGCAACGTTTGATTTTAGATATTCGATGACCGGCTCTTTGTTAAGATGAACCGTACATGCTGCGGCAGAACGCTCAGCAGAAGCATCACTAAGTTCAAATGCCTGTTCGACTTTCATGTTTGGAAGACCTTCGATCTCCAATACACGCCCGTTGAAAATGTTTTTCTTGCCCTTTTTCTCTACGGTCAAAAGTCCTTGTTTGATCGCATAGTAAGGGATGGCATTGACGAGGTCACGCAAGGTGATACCCGGTTGCATGTCACCTTTGAAGCGTACCAAAACCGATTCCGGCATTTCAAGAGGCATTGCGCCTGTAACGGCAGCAAATGCGACAAGACCTGAACCCGCTGGGAAACTCACACCGATAGGGAAACGGGTATGACTGTCACCGCCCGTACCTACGGTATCAGGAAGGACCATACGGTTCAACCAGCTGTGGATAACACCATCCGCAGGTCGAAGAGCAACCCCGCTGCGTGTAGAGATAAATGCTGGTAATGTTGCGTGGAGTTTTACGTCAGAAGGTTTTGGATAGGCTGCTGTGTGACAGAAAGACTGAAGAACAAAATCCGCTGAGAATCCGAGTGCTGACAGCTCTTTGATCTCATCGCGGGTCATTGGCCCTGTCGTATCTTGGCTACCAACAGTAGATGTGTGTGGCTCGCAGTACATACCAGGGCGTACACCTTCCATACCGCATGCTTTTCCTACCATTTTTTGTGCAAGCGTATAGCCCTTGCCCGTATCAGCAGGTTGAATAGGCTGAGCAAAGAAAGTTGCAGGTGCCAATCCAAGTGCTGTACGTGCTTTTGCTGTCAAACCGCGACCGATGATGAGAGGGATACGTCCGCCTGCGCGTACTTCGTCTTCGATGGTGTTAGGACGGAGGTTGAACGTTGCGATGACAGTACCGTTTTTAGTGATGGTTCCGGCACGTGTGTCGATATCGAGAACATCGCCTGTCTCCATTTGCTCTACGTTGGCTTCGATAGGAAGTGCGCCGGAATCTTCACACGTTGCGAAGAAAATCGGAGCAATGATACTACCGATAACAACACCGCCTGTACGTTTGTTCGGGATACCCGGGATATCATCACCCATGTGCCATTGAACCGAGTTTGCAGCAGATTTACGGCTAGAACCGGTACCTACGACGTCACCGACGTAAGCGATTTGCTTGCCCATTTTTTTGAGTTCTGCAATTTTTGCAAGACCTTCGGGCATTTTTGCAGCAAGCATCGTTGTTGCGTGAAGAGGGATATCAGAACGGGTAAACGCTGCGCTTGCAGGTGAAAGATCGTCCGTATTGGTTTCCCCTGGGAATTTAAAGACGACAACGCTGAATTTATCCGCTAAAACAGGCTTAGACGTAAACCATTCTGCATCTGCCCACGACTGGAGCACTTCTTTGGCAAACGTATTGGTTTTAGCAAGCTCAACGATGTCATTGAATGCATCGTATACAAGAAGAGTATGTTTGAGTTCGTTTGCAGCCTCTTGCGCTAATCCATCAATACTGAGGGCATCGATAAGAGGTTTGACGTTGTAACCGCCCACCATTTTTCCGAGAATTTTGATGGCTGCTTTTTTGTGATCATTGGCATCGGTAGAATCCGACAAAATTGCACTGACTTCGCCTTGAACCACTTGGTGCAAAAATGCCGCTTTTACATGTGCCCCATCATCAACACCTGGATTAACACGTTCTGCCAACATCTCTATGAGCTTAGAATTTTTTGATTTTTCTGCTTTGATAAGCTCAACAAGATCCGTCACTTGCTCTTTTGTTAATGGGAGAGGAGGGATTCCTTGCGCGGTGCGCTCTGCTACGTGTGCTGTGTATTCGTCCATAAAAGCCATTGGAACTCCTGCTAAATATTTAATGAGAGATTATAGCGCACTTGAAAGGGAGTTTTTGAGTAGTGTTACAAAAGTAAACACTTAATCTCGGATTTCAGAGGGTAGATGTGTATTTTTGTAACAATTAATGGTTTATTGAAGAATGATCTCTCGATTTCCTTTTGAATTGGGAGCGGAAAGTATTCCGTTTTGTTCCAATTGTTCTATAAGGGTAGCCGAGCGGTTATAGCCGATTTGAAGACGGCGCTGCAGATAACTGATGGATGTCTTTTGTT
>DASUNE010000180.1:0-6999 GCA_036277315.1 Sulfuricurvum sp. | reverse complement strand
TTTTTACCCTCTTTTTGTTTATCGAGGAGTTTACGTTTACGGGAAATATCCCCACCGTAACATTTTGCCGTCACGTTTTTGCCCATCGACTTAACGGTTTCACGGGCGATAACACGGTTACCGATACTCGCTTGGATCGCTACTTCGAACAGTTGTCGAGGGACGATCTCTTTCATATTGCTCACCAACGCCCGTCCGCGATACTCTGCAGAAGAACGGGGGACGATAATACTCAACGCATCCACCACTTCCCCCGCAACACGGACATCGAGCTTGACCAGATCACCCTCTCGAAACTCGATCGGATCATAATCAAAACTCGCGTACCCTTTGGAGGTTGATTTGAGTTTATCGTAAAAATCGACCACGATCTCATTCATCGGCATGACATAGATGAGCATGACACGGGTCTCGTTGAGATACTCCATCTTCTCCTGCATACCACGCTTATTCGTCAATAACGTAATGACATTCCCCAAATAATCGGTCGGAGTGATCACCGTCGCCCGAACATAAGGTTCTTCGATCTTGTCAATGGACTGCGGTTCAGGAAGTTCGCTGGGATTTTGTACTTCGACCATCGTTCCATCGGTTTTATACACTTTATAGATAACCGATGGCGCAGTCGCGATGAGATCGAGATTGAACTCACGCTCAAGCCGCTCTTTGACCACTTCCATATGAAGCATTCCCAAAAATCCGACCCGAAATCCAAATCCTAGGGCAACGGATGTCTCAGGCTCATAGCTCAATGAACTGTCATTGAGTTTGAGTTTGTCCAACGCATCACGCACCGCTTCAAACTCATCCGTATCGATCGGATAGAGCCCCGCGAAAACGAACGGTTTAGCGGGAGCATATTCCCCGACAGGCTCTTTCGTCGGGTTTTTGGCATCGGTGATGGTATCACCTACCCGGATACTCCCCACTTCTTTAACACCCAATACGACAATACCGATTTCGCCGCTTTTAATGCTTTGAGTCTTTTGACGTTTCAAAGGATGAGGATACATCAGCTCCAATACCGAATGGTTTTCGTCATTGTGCATCAGCTTGATCATCTGACCCATCTTGATCTCACCGTCAAACACACGCACAAGCGCCATTGCCCCCTGATACGCATCAAACCACGAATCGTAAATGATCGCTTTGGTCGTCGCATTGGGGTCACCCACAGGTGCTGGGATACGATCGACGATCGCATCGATCAGTTCACGAATACCCACACCCGTTTTTGCCGAAATAAGGACAGCATCCGTGGCATCGATACCGATCGTTGTTTCGATCTCTTCGGCGACGCGCTCAGGCTCTGCCGCGGGAAGATCGATTTTGTTGATAACCGGGATAAGGGTAAGGTTGTTTTCCATCGCCATGTAGACATTGGCAATCGTTTGCGCTTCAACCCCTTGTGCCGCATCGACGATCAGCAGCGCCCCATCCGACGATGCGAGAGACTTGCTCACTTCGTAACTAAAGTCAACGTGGCCCGGAGTGTCGATCAGATTGAGGATATAGTGCTGTCCGTCTTTGACATAGTCCAAACGGACGCTTTGCGCTTTGATCGTGATCCCGCGCTCTTGCTCGATGTCCATCGTGTCCATCATCTGTTTTGAGAGTTCACGATCACTCACCGCTCCGCACTCTTGGATAATCCGGTCGGCCAATGTACTCTTGCCGTGGTCGATGTGGGCGATGATTGAAAAGTTGCGTATATTATCCATCAGGTTGATTACTCGTTCATTTTAATTAAGCAAATTATAGCCAAGGGTTGCTTATACGGTAGCTTTGATAACGATTTGTATAAATATGTCATAATATGATTAAATTTCAATCTCAAAATCCCCAAGGATACGTATGAAGAAAAACTCTTCGATCAATGTCTGTTTATTTCCCGCAGCGGGTTACGGTACACGCTTTCTCCCCGCCACAAAAGCAATGCCCAAAGAGATGCTCCCCATCCTCACCAAACCGCTCATCCAATATGGCGTCGAAGAGGCGATCGAAGCGGGAATGAATACCATGGCTATTGTCACGGGACGGGGCAAACGGGCGATCGAAGATCATTTTGATGTCAGCTATGAACTGGAACATCAGATCAAAGGGACATCCAAAGAAAAAATGCTGGCCGACATCCGTCATATTATCGACAACTGTACTTTTTCCTATACGCGGCAAGTAGAGATGAAAGGATTGGGACACGCCATCTTAACCGGGAAGCCATTGATTGGGTCTCAACCTTTTGCCGTAATCCTAGCCGATGATTTATGCGTGAATGAAAGGAACGGGGTCTTAGCCCAGATGGTAAAGCTGTATGACAAATACCACTGCTCCATTGTCGCGATCGAAGAGATCGATCCGCAGCAGACCGACAAATACGGTGTCATAGCCGGTGTTGAGATCGAACCTGGGATCTATCGGGTCGACACAATGGTCGAAAAACCCTCGCCTGCCGATGCGCCAAGCAATCTTGCCATTATCGGGCGCTATATTCTGACTCCCGATATCTTTGATATCCTAAAATCCACCAAACCGGGCAAAGGGGGAGAGATCCAGATCACCGATGCCCTCATGGAACAAGCCCGTGCCGGAAATGTCATCGCCTATAAATTTCAAGGCAAACGCTATGACTGCGGCAGTATCGATGGATACGTCCAAGCAACCGTTGAGCTGTATGCAAAACAAAAAGATACACTGTAAAATGTGAAGATATCCCAAAAGGGATATGATGAAAGAAGAAAAGAAGTTAGCTAAATAAGCTATTCACGCTCTCGTTGTGATAGACACGTCGTATGACTTCAGCGAAAAGGGGAGCAACACTCAAGACTTTAATCTTATCACTGTGTCCGCGAGGCTCCAGTGTATTGGAAATAACCAGCTCATCGAGCTCACCGTTGTTGATATTTTCATACGCATTACCGCTGAGGACTCCATGCGTTGCACACGCCATTACCGACGTTGCCCCGCGTTTTTTCAGTGCGGCCGCCGCTTTGACCATTGTCCCGGCCGTATCAACCATATCATCGATCATAATAACATCTTTGCCCGCAACGTCTCCGATGATGTTCATGACTTCCGATTCATTGGCCTTTTCGCGACGTTTATCGACGATAACCATGTCCAGCCCTAGCTTTTGCGCAAAATAACGGGCACGTGCAACGCCCCCGATGTCCGGAGAAGCAATCACCGGATTGGCGAGATTTTTGGAGCTGATGTACTCTTGGAAAATAATGGCACCATAGAGGTTGTCAACGGGAATATCAAAAAAGCCTTGGATTTGACCTGCGTGCAAATCGATCGTCACCACACGGTCAATCCCTGCCGTCTCAAACATATCCGCAACCAGCTTTGCCGTGATAGGAACACGAGGAGCCGCCTTACGGTCTTGGCGCGCGTATCCGAAATACGGGACGACAGCCGTAATGGAATTGGCAGAACTTCGTCGAAGCGCATCGGTCATAATGAGCAGTTCCATCAGATTGTCATTGCTGGGGGCTCCGGTGCTTTGGATGATAAAAACATCACGCCCACGGACACTTTCACTGATTTGAACGTTGATTTCACCGTCACTAAAACGTTTAATCTCCGCTTTTGAGAGAGGAACACCAAGTGTCTTACATACTTCTGTCGAAAAAGCTTGACAGGCTGAACCACTGAAAATTTTGTATCCGCGCATTGGATTTCCTATTACTATTTAATTAATGTGATTGTAACGTGCCATCACTTAGTGAGAGATAATACTACGTTCGATAATCGGCATTGATTTTGACGTATTCGTGTCCCAGATCACAGCCATATGCCATAAACTGACCCTCACCTTGACCAATATCGCAATGGATCGTAAAAGATTCTTTTTGCATCACCGCTGCCGCAAGCGGTTCGAGCTTCTCATCAAATAAAAGCTCTCCCTTCCGGTACACACACACGTCATCAAACCAGATACTAAGCGTTGCCTCATCGCACATCACACCGCTTGCCCCCACGGTAGAGGCGATACGTCCCCAGTTTGGATCTTCTCCAAACAGTGCTGTTTTAACCAACAAGGAATTAGACAGTGCCTTAGCCGCCATTTCTGCTTCGTGATCATTCAGCGCACCCGTCACTTTGTACGTAACAAGTTTGGTCGCCCCCTCGCCGTCACGGACCATCTCTTTGGCTAAAAAAAGCATGATTTTTTCTAAAGCCTCTTTGAACGCATCTGCGTCAAATACTCCGCTTTCTCCGTTTGCCATCAGCAGTACCGTATCGTTCGTCGAGGTATCCCCGTCGACACTTGCCGCATTAAACGTCGTAGAAACGCACGAATCCAAAATAGCCTGCATTGTCCCTTTATCGACTGACGCATCGGTCGTGATAAAACACAGCATGGTCGCCATCGCAGGGTTGATCATCCCCGCACCCTTGGCCATCGCCCCTATGCGAAACGAGGTACCGTTTTCAAGAGTCACCTCGTAAGCCATACGCTTAGGGAACGTATCGGTCGTCATAATCGCTTCGGATGCGGCCACACCGTCACGTCGTGTGAGATCAAAATTCATCGCCCCCTCAATGATCTTTGCCTTTGGCAGACGTACACCGATAACTCCCGTAGAACTCATCACGGGATGCTGGATTTGTGGAAACTTTGCTTGAAGGAGGGTGAGAACCTCATCAATATCCGTAATACCGGCAGGACCCGTCATCGCATTGGCATTTTTGGCATTAATAAGGACAAAATTCCCCTCAAAATTCCCTTTTTGTCGAAAATGGCGGATAGGAGCTGCGGTCATTTTGTTGGTGGTAAAGACGGATGCAATGGTGCAAGGGGTCTTGGAATAGACAAATGCCAAATCTTTCGCACCCTCTTTTTTAAGACCGATGTAAATTCCATCTGCATAAAAACCGTTTGCGGCACATACGCCGCCCTCTATATTTTCAAGTCTAGCCATCAAAAAATCTCCAAAAAATAAACTGCATTATTATAGTCTTCAAAGACTGGTTAAATGTTAAAATAAAAGAGGGGGATTGAGAGACACATCGGGATGCCCGATGCGAGGATAAAGACTAAAAAGAGGGTTTACGAATCTTTTTTAAGAGTACGAAGCTCAGAAGCAGCGATTTTCAATTTTTTCGTTGTACCGTCTTCAAGTGTAACACGTACAGTGCGAAGGTTTGGCAAAAAACGACGTTTTGTTCTGTTTTTCGCGTGAGAAACGTTGTTCCCAGTCATTGGGCCTTTACCGCTAATAGCACATTTTCTTGCCATCTTGGGGCTCCTTACGTAAATTTAGGTTGCGAATTCTACCCCAATTAACCCAAACTCTACCTTAAGGGATTATCAACAACTCAACTAAAGTTTTCTTTATCCAATAAAGATTACAATAAAGAAAAAGATTGGGAAGTATAATCACGTGATTACCTCTGAAGAAGTTGCTCTTTACATACAAACCATTCCTTCAACGCCCAGTGTCGTGCGTCAAGCCTTGCAATATGCTCAAGCCGGAGATTTAACAAAAGCCGCTAAAAGTGCCTCCGAAGATCCGGCTCTTCGTCAATATTTAAAGATATTGGTGAACCGTCCCCTCTATGGATTTAAAAATGAAGTCACTGATGTTCACCAGATTTTCAGTATTTTAGGACTTTCTGCAACCCAGCAGACCCTTTATAACTACCTGTTAAGTTTACTCGCACCCAAAAAATGGGAGCTTTTCTCTCTTACAAACCATCAGTTTTATGATTTGCAGGCGTCTCTTAGCAAACACTGGGAAACTATTTTACAGCACCTGGGTATCGATGATAAAGAAACGCAAAGCATTATCGCCCTCATCCCCGCTACCATCATTGTATGTGAAGCCCTTTTTGCAACTCGAAAAGAAGAAATCACGCAACTTCGCAGTATCAAAGAACTCGACTTTAACACCATTTTAAAACGCTTAAGCGGTCATGATCTTTTTGATCTGGCGGGAGAGATCGCCTCTATGTGGGAAATGCCGCCCAGATCAATTTCTCTGATTCAAAATGCATCCGGGTTGAAAGAGGATATTCCTGAGGAAGAAAAGATTTTAGCCCAGTGGATGCATCTGCTTCTTTTTTATGAACTCTCTCAAAGCGCATACGTCATAGCGGGACTCAACGAATTTATCGATTTTCAGATCGATTTTGTCCAAGAGATCTACGAACCGTTTATGCAAGTGATGGCTTAACGATGCGTGCTGTTGTTAAAGGGCGTATCGGAATTTTTCATCTTCAAGGCTTTTTGGATGGAAACAATGCCCCCTCGTTTTTAACCATTGATGACATCAAAGCCACCGAATCACTGAATATTGACATGCTTCTTGTATCGTTAAAAAAAGTAATTTTTTTCAATAAAAACGGTCTGGATATTTTCGTGAAACTGCTCAATAATCTCCGGACGCAAAAGCACATTGTCGTCGGTTTTTGTGATTATGACCATGCAAAGTTCAAAACGATCAACACCTTTTATGGCCATGAGATCAGCTTCTCGTTATTTAAAAGTGAAAAGATTGCCGAACTCTTCGTCGCCAGCAATAAAGCAGATTCCAAAACCATTTTGCTTTATAATGAGGACCCGTCACAACGTTCGGCTATGGCAATCGAACTCTTTGACTATGGCCACAATCCTATCATCGCTCAAAGTCTAAAAGAATTCGAAGAGAAAAAACTCAATCCCGATTTATACTACGCTATTATCGAAGACACCCATTTAGGATTTTTTGGTCAAAAAGTGGCCACACGGGTTACCGGCAATGCGATCATTTACACCATCGCCAATTTTTTGGATGCTGAAATTACCGATACATTTAATATTGCCTACCATAACAATTCTCTTAATGTCGGATTTCGCCTTTTTATTTTTGATGCCTACAAAGTCGTCTCTATGAACGTCCACGCCCTCAATTTTTTCACAAAGCTAGCCTCTTCAGCGGCTGAATACAACGCGACGATCTGCTTTGTCGGTCTCACTTTCGAAAAAACCCCGGAAACCTTTAAATACGATCTTGA
>DASUNE010000179.1:0-12267 GCA_036277315.1 Sulfuricurvum sp. | reverse complement strand
TGGAATCTCTTGAAGAGACCCTGAATGTGGAGAAATACATTGGGGTGATATTTGCCAATAATTTTACGATGCAAGAGTTCAAAGCCCAAATCCATCTTTTGCTTGGAAATACCGATGAAGCGCTTTCATTGCTTGAATTTGGAACGAATAAGATGGGGCACATCGTCGCAGAACTCATCCGGATGGGGGAAGCGGAGTGTGTGTGGGAAGAATATGAAGAGGCATTGTTTAATATCTATGGAAAAGATAAAGTCCAAAAAGCGTTGGCTATTTTAGAAGGGGAAGAATTTTTGATTGATGTGACACTCCATAACGATTATCACAATATGTTAAAGATGTATGACCGCTTGGAAGTTAAAAAAGGGCTAATAGTTTAAGCCTATGCACCTAGATTTAACCCAAGGCGATATCAAAGTCCAGCTTAAAAAACTCTCCATTCCTGCAAGCATCGGGTTTTTCTTTCATACGATGTACAACGTTACCGATACCTATTTCGCAGGACAAATATCCACACAGGCACTTTCGGCGCTGACTCTCTCGTTTTCGCTTTTTTTTATGATGATTGCTATTGCCGGAGGGATGAGTGAAGCGGTTACGGCACTTGTCGGAAATGCATTAGGAAAAAAAGATCGTACGACAGCTGCTCATATTGCATTAAACGCTTTACTGTTTGGGTTCTTTCTCTCTTTTGTGTTGACCATTATCGGTGTCATATGTACACCCTATTTGATGAGTATACTTGGGGCACAGGGTACTTATTTGCAAGAATCCTTGGACTATATCAATGTCATTTTATACGGTTCCGTATTTTTTGTTTTTGCATTTTTCATTAATGCCTTGTTGAATGCAGTCGGTGATATGGTCTCCTTTCGCAACGTATTGATTTTTTCTGCATTCTTGAATGTGGTGTTGGATTATTGGTTTGTCTATGGAGGATTAGGAATACAACCGTTGGGCGTGAGCGGTATATCTATGGCAACTGTTATTACGGAATTGATAACGGCTTTTTATCTTTTTTATAAATTGACCAAGACCCCTTTGTTAGACGGTTACAAAGAATTCTCATTTGATACAGCAGTTTTTAAAGCCTTGATCACGCAAGGGTTTCCACCCAGTATTAATATGGTCATGATGGCCACCGGGATTTTTATCATCACCTATTTTGCGGCTCCATACGGGCAGGAAATAGTGGCAGCTTTTGGAATCGGGATGCGGATTGAACAAATCATTTTAATGCCGACCATTGGATTAAACGTTGCCGTTTTGGCAATAGTCGCACAAAACAATGGAGCAAAGCAGTTTGAACGTATTGCCCAGACGGTGAAAACTTCACTGTATTACGGAGGATTGATTTCGCTTGTGGGTATGGTCGCGTTACTTATTGGAGCAGAACAGTTTATGCAGTTTTTCACACAGGATGTTAAAGTCATTGAGGCGGGAGTACTGTATTTGAGGGTGGAAGCATTTATCCTTTTTGCTTTTGTGGTGATTTTTGTTCATCTTGCCATGCTGCAAGGGATTGAGAGACCCGGATTTATTTTTTATATCTCAATCTTTAGGCAGGTTGTAGCACCTATAGTCTTGCTTGGTCTGTTGTCATTTTTAGGATTGGAAGTCGTATGGATATGGATAGGCATTGCATCGATAGTGACTTTTTCAGCGTTCGTGACGTGGAAATACAGCCGTACAAAATTAAATGAAGTGTCAAAAAGGGAAGAGTAAAGAAATAGGTTTTAGCCTATTCTTTACTCTCGGCAGGTTTTAATGATTTAACGTTGATTCGACGCGGAGGTCTGGCCGGTGCTGCATCCGCTTTTGGCGCAGGTTTGTCAAAAGATTTTTTATTATCGTATGGTTTTTTATCGCCATAAGGTTTTTTATCTCCGAATGGCTTTTTATCCCCAAATGGCTTCTTGTCCCCGTAAGGCTTTTTATCGCCGAACGATTTCTTTTCTCCAAACTCTTTTTTCTCGCCATACGGTTTTTTATCTCCAAATGGCTTCTTATCTCCAAACGGCTTTTTAGCATCTTTGTCAAACGGTTTTTTTTCTCCGAATGGTTTTTTCTCACCTTCTCGCTTGGGGGTATTGAGGTGTTTTTTATCGTCTCCAAAAAATACCGGCTTATTTGAATAGAGTGATTTGGTTGATTTTTCTTCCTGGTTGCGAGGAGTTCCATCGATGTAGTGGTTGCGTTCACGTGATTTTTTCGCGAAAATTGCTTTCCCATTATCATCATAACCTACGAAATCCGAGTTTCCTTTCTCTTTTTTCGCCCACTTGTCACCCTTTGCAGCTTCTTCTTCTCTGGCAACACGGCGTGCTAATGCTTCGGCTTTACTTTTTTGCTCTACTGCGATACCAAAATCAGGTTCGAATCCTACGATTGGCTCTTGGATAATGGTCCGTCCCATTAGGGTTTCGATACCGTAAAGATTTTTTTGATCTTCATCTCCCAGTAAAACGAGAGCCATTTCGCGTGCATGAGCGAAACGGGTCATGTAGAGGATCGCTTTTTCGGGTAGATCATAGCTGATCAGAATATCGTATTGATTTTTTTCGGATCCTTTCATATCGTCATCGGCTACTACGGTGACATTGTTAGCGTCTGTGATCTCAATACTTTTTGGATCTTTCGCGGTAGCCACCAGGATCTTTTTATCGGGAAATTGAGATATTAGAAAATTGAGCAACTCAGGTTTTCGTTGGGTATTACAAGGGTGAATACGGTGATTTTTACGTTGAATTTCGGATGACATTGGTGTCCTTTTGGAGTGTAGCCTCATAGTTGAGGAGAGATGCCGCTTTTGCGGCACGATTTTAATGATGTGATTATAGCGACTTATTGCTTATAGGCTTTGAGACTGCGTCCGTGCTGTATGGAGAAAGGCTTCAAACTCTTGAGCCGGAAGCGGTTTGCTGTAATAATACCCTTGTATTTCATTGCAATTATTCTGGCGTAAAAATGCCAATTGATCTGCGGTCTCTACCCCTTCAGCAATCGTTTGCATACCTAAGCTGTTTGCCATCTGGATGATTGCTTTCACGATGGCTTGATCGTCCGGATCATCAACGATATTGCTGATGAAGGATTGGTCAATTTTAAGTTTGTAGACTTTAAACTGTTTGAGGTAACTAAGGGAGGAATAGCCGGTGCCGAAATCATCGATTGACATCCGTATCCCCTTCCCATGAAGTTTATTCATGACGGCAACTGCAGATTTCGGGTTATACATCATGATGGCTTCTGTGAGCTCCAACTCCAGATATTCGTGCGGAAGCTGTGCTTCATCGAGGATATCCGTGACCAAATCGATTAGATTCGTTTGTTGAAACTGAACAGCCGAAAGGTTCACCGCGATAATCATGGAATCAAAACCTTTTTCTTTCCACTCTTTCATCTGATGCACTGCCGTACGTAAAACCCATTCTCCGATTTGTATGATTTGCCCGCTGTCTTCCGCAATCGGGATAAATTCGGCAGGGGAGATCACTCCCAGTTCCGGATGAGTCCAGCGAAGAAGTGCTTCTGCTCCGATGAGACTGCCATCCAGTGCAGAGATCTGAGGTTGATAGCATACGTGCAGCTCATTGCGTTCAAGTGCATGGCGTAAAGCATTGACCAGTTGAAGATTACGGGCTGAATTGAACTGCATATCCTGGGTGAAGAACTGGAAAGCATTGCGGCTAAAACGTTTGGTCTGGTACATCGCGGTATCGGCATTTTTGAGCAATGTTTCGAAATTTTCTCCGTCATAGGGATAGATGGCAATCCCGATGGATGGGGTTACGATCAGTTCATGCTGTGCAATCGTTGAGGGAAGAGAAACGGCATCAATCAATTTAGTTGCGTAATGCATCGCTGCGTTGGCATCGGTATCGGGGAAAAGAAGGATAAATTCATCTCCTCCTGATCGTGATACGGTGTCTTCATCACGGATGGTTGCTTTGAGCCGAGTAGCGATTTGTACGATCAACTGATCGCCTATGATATGTCCCAAGGTATCATTGATGTTTTTAAAATGGTCAAGATCGAGGAACATGACGCACAATTGTTCATGATGTCGTTGGGCATGGTTTAAAAGATATTTGATTCGATCACTAAGCAAGATACGGTTTGGCAAGCCGGTGAGTTGATCGTAGTGGGCAAGCTTTTCAATATGTTCTTCGGCTTGTTTGCGTAAAGTGATATCTTCTGAAATCCCTAATAAGTATTGTGCCGCTCCATTCTCATCTCTTAATGTCATCTTTTTGGTGTGGAGCAAGCGGGTTCCCTGATGCGTTTGAATCAACTCTTCGGGTATATCTAAAACCTCATTGGTTTGCAATGTCTCACGATCTTTTTGAGTGAAAAAATCCGCTTGTTCTTTAGGTAAAAAGTCATAATCATTCTTTTCTAAAATATCATCACGATTGATTCCCAATAGCTTTTCACCGCTTTTATTGAACAGCACATAGCGTAACTCTGATGCACTTTTTAGAAAAATCATATGGGGTATATTTTCAATGATGCTGTCGAGAAGTTGGTTCTTCTCCCGAAGTTGATTTTGGGATTCAGATAGTTCTCGATATGGTTTTTCCACGGTGGAAACAAAAATTGCCTGATAGACGAACAAGTAAGCCACTGCTTTGTAGATATGACCGAAAATATTGTAAACATCCGTCACCTGGGCATACAGGGTAAAGAAAAATTCGGCTAAAGCCATGATCAATAATGCACCCAACAATGCCGGTGCATGGTAAGGTTGAGGTTGGCGCATACGACGAAGTAATATCATCGCCGTGATCAGATTAAAGAGGATAATGGCATATTCGATATTGATCTTTAAAGGAGTAAGCCCCTGATTGGGAATAAAGAAAATATGATTGATCAGGTCATGTTGATATAAAATCAGCCAGTGGACCGTAGCGATTAGAAGAAGCATGAAAGCAAGCAGTACGTACTTATAGAATTTTGAGACCAGACTGCTTATCGGAAAAAAAAGAAAGGAGAGAAGCCCAATCGAAGAGAGCAATCGGGCCGCCAGCCAAAAACTAATCCCCTTTTCTACTCCGCTTGGTGTAACAAAATCAGGCATACCGGAATAGGAGATGATATGAGAAAAATCAAAGACGGCTACACCGAAAAAGAGTGTGGATAAAAAGAGTATGTTGGCAGGTAATCGATTGTTATACGTATTCCAGCCCACGGCAAATATTAACATAGCAATGATAATAGAGATAGTTTCAAGGGCAGTATGAAGCGGCAAATAATCTTTTAACCCCTGCGCTTCGAGAATAGGAGGAAGAAAGGCGATAATAATCATCCCTATGGTCATTAGCAAAACGATAAGGGTCACATTTCGAAGAGAAGGAAAATGGCTGGAATGGATGCACAATATGTTTTTACATTTTGATAGTAATAATGCATTCATGACTTTTGAGCCTTTATTATTAAAAACTATACGATTATAAAATTTTTATCCTATTAGTCTGATAAATTTTTTTATAGGGATCATTTTCTTACAGGAGATTATTATAATTATCGATAGGCTTTAAGACCCAGCATCTCATCGAGTGTTGTAAAAGTGTAGCCAATAGAGAGGAGTGTCTCCAGTACCATGTCCAGTGATGCAACGCTGGTCGCATTTCGGTGCATGAGGATGATATCCCCGTTACGGATATTGGATACAACGTTATTGGCAACAGCATAAGGGTCTTTTAGCGTCCAGTCCAGAGAATCCAGAGACCAGAGTATGGTTGTAGAGCCGGATGCGTTGATGGTGTCTACGACTTGGCGGTTGATGGAACCATACGGTGGGCGAAAGAGGAGGGGATAGCTTCCTGTGAGAGTGTGAATCTTCGTGGAAGCGTTGTCGAGCTGCGTGATAATCTGGGTTTCATTGAGGTTGGTAAAACGAGGATGGTCAAAGCTGTGGCTTAGAACGAGATGCCCTTCATCATACGAGCGTTTAACCGCCGAAATATTGTCATCGTTCATCGTTGAGGCAATCATAAAAAAGCTTGCTTTGACGTGGTGTTTTTTCAAAATATCGAGTATTTTATGGGTATTGTTCTCATCGGGTGCATCATCAAAACTTAACGCAACCGTTTTTTTGGAGGTATCGCCGTTGACGTAAACATTTTTATACGTTCCGTTTTGTACGGGAGTAATCGTATCGTGTCTCCATTTTTCTAAAAACTGCGTCATATTGGCATCAAGAAGTTTTGATGAACCTTTGATATCATACATACCATTTATCTCAGCCAAGAGAGAGGTTTGCCAGAATAACAAGAATAACAATACGGTTTGTCTCATGAAACGGTTTCTCCTAAATGTCCGGCGGTATATCCGCTGGCAAACGACCATTGCAAATTATATCCCCCGCAAGGGCCATCGAGATTCATCACTTCACCGCAGAAAAAAAGTCCTTTGATCAGTTTGCTTTCCATACTCTCAGGGCGTATTTCCTTGAGCGATACACCGCCTCTTGTGATCATTGCCATTTTAAATCCGTCATGACCGATGACCGTAAGGGGTGTCCAAGCCAGAAGTTTAATGAGTCGATCACGCATGATACCCTCGAGTTTATTGAATCCAATGCTTGAATCAGCCCCAGCAAGGGTACAAAGTGCCTGAGATACCGATTCAGGAAGAAGGGTTGTCATATGAGTCAATATGGACTGTTCAGGATTTTTATAAATTTCATTTTTGATATGGGCGCGTATTTGTTCTTCATTCATCCCTTTTGTCATGTTGATGAGTAGGGGTACTTCACCATATTTGGCGAGATACGGATTGATTTCACGTGCTATATCCAAAACAACCGGACCTCGGATACCATTGGAGGTAAATATGAGATCCCCGCGTGCCCTAATATTTTTTGCTTTTGGCAGATCAATTCGCATATCAACCTTGGCGATGGTATCGGCTCGGCATTGTTCACCCCATACTTCTTTCGTCTTGAGAGGCATCATGGCAGGATAAAGATCGGTAATGGTGTGTCCTATTTGCGATGCAAGGGCAAATCCGTCTCCTTCGGCGCCAAGCTGTGGGTATCCGAGTCCTCCGGTAGCAATGATGACGTTTTGGGCAAAAAAAGTCTGATTGGCCGTACGTACTCCAGAGACGCGTTGCCCATCATGCTCCAAAGATTCTACACGTGCCGATGTGATGAGTGTGACACCAAGGTGTTCCATCTCCTTTTCTAGCGCTGTGATGATGCTTACAGAGCTGTGAGATATCGGAAACACACGATACCCGTCAGGCGCATGGCTTTCTACCCCGATTTGTGCAAAGAACTGAATCAATGCTTTGTGATCAAAAGCATTGAGAGCCGGGGTCATAAATTTTCCATCTCGTCCAAAACGTGCCATAAAGTCATCATTGGAGAGGGTGTTGGTGAGATTGCATCGTCCTCCGCCTGTTGCTTTGAGTTTGGAAGCAATTTTGGGAAGTTTTTCCAGCAGGAGTACGTTATTGCCTCTGCGCGCAGCGGTGATGCTGGCAATGAGACCGGCGGCACCCGCACCGACGACGATGAGATCAAAAGAGGCAGAGGTATTTTGCATGCGCGATTATAGCGCAATTAAACACCGGGCTAAAGATATTTATAGAGGGATATGGGTATTATTTTACATTAACTAACTAACAAGTGATCTCCAATGACAAGAATCGATGCTCAGTCTCCTCGTGCTCATAGAGCTTCTGAAATAATCACAGAGTTACAGGCCTATTTTGTAAATGCCCTTAATGAGATTACGCAAAAACGCGGTTCCAATACGCCATTTATGCGGGTCGAATGGTTTCGTGATGAGGGACGTCATGGAGGAGGAGTACGCTATGAAGGAGCCGATAAACAACTGTTTAATCGCGGTTCAGTCAATTACTCGCAAGTCCATTATGATGATGACGCATCAAAAAAACTCTCTTCCGCGACAGCGATTTCGACCATTATCCATCCGGAAAACCCCCTTGCCCCTTCCATGCATATGCATATCAGCTGGACAGAGATGCGTGATGGCAGCGGGTACTGGCGGATCATGGCGGATCTAAATCCAAGCAATCCGGATTCCATAGACACCGAGATATTTGAAACGGCCCTTAGAGAAGCAGCCGGACGTTATTACGATGAGGGGAGTGCTCAGGGGAACCGTTATTTCTTTATTCCTGCGCTGGGTCGACATAGAGGTGTCTCCCATTTTTATCTTGAAAATTTTAATAGCGGCGATGAGGTTTCAGACAGGCTTTTTGCCTCTGCTTTTGGAAAAAAGGTGATTGAGACGTATATCAAGATACTGGACGATGCCATACAAAATCGACAATCGTATCACGAAATAGCGCGCAGCAAACAATTGGATTATCATACCCTTTACCTTCTGCAAGTGCTGACGCTTGACCGCGGTACGACTTCCGGATTATTGATACATGACCAAAACGATATCGGTATTATGGGCTCATTGCCATCGCATGTTGATACCACTCTCTTACAATCTTGGATAGGAAAACTAAACGGGGTGCAAAACGATCTGTTGCAATCGATTGTTGATGCGCTGGGGGCAGGGGAAAAAGTGATTGTGGATGAGAAAATGAAATCAGCATTGGCTAAAGTGGTCCGACAACATTATCAGCAACATCCCAATGCGCTCGCTTTGCAAGCGTGTGGAGAAATAATTCCTACTACGGTGAATAATCATCGTTGATCAACGGTTGTGCTATCGTAAAATTTTTGACTATAATTGCGTTTATATGAAACATAAAATCAAAGCTAAAGCGCAACAGCTCGCGCAACACCCGACGACACAAAAACTCCTTACCGCGGCCAAACCTGAAAAATCGATATGGGGATTTTTTGGAATCATCTTATTTTTCATCGTTCCTGAGATTATTTCCTTTTTATATGGCGTTGAGATAACGGCGTATGCAAAAACATCCCTTTTAACGGCTTCTTCTTGGGGTGAATCTCACTATTATGATCTTTTGGTGATGCTTTTTGAGGAGGGGGGAAGCTGGTTTAATTTGGCAATCGGTGCAGCATTGCTCGTATGGTTTTTCTTTTAAGCAAAGGGATTACCCTCTAGCCGTTACTTCTAAGAGATGATAGCCAAATTGCGTTTTGATCGGACCGTATAAAACACCGACATCCCCGCTAAACACTGCTTTGTCAAACTCAGGAACCATTTGTCCCGGACCAAATTGGCCTAAATCTCCGCCGTCTCTTCCTGAGGGGCATTTGGAATGGCTTTGCGCAACGGTTGCGAAAGAGGTTCCGTTTTCGATTTGCTCTTTTAGTGTATTACACTCTTCTATACTCTCGACTAAAATATGTCGTGCAGTTGCCCATGCCATGTTGATCCTTTTTTATTGTGATAATTGGAATTTTACTCTAATTATCAGTATTTTTTGTTGGTATTGACGAGGAGATCTTTTTCGTTCAAATCGTCCATAAGTGTTTTGAGATTTTTAAGTGTAAAAAGTTTTAAGGTGTCACTTTTTTCTTTTTTAAACTCGCTCGAGAATCCGCTTTTGGAAAAAATGACAAAGACATCGGGAGTCAGTTTTGCCTGAGAACATTTTTCTTGAAGTTTGGTCAGCTCGCTTTTATTGGCTTTTGCCTTGGAGTATTTGCATGAACCCACGACGATCTTGCCGGATACCGTTTGCCCTAATATCTCGATCTCACTGCTTTTATCCCAGTATGAACCGATCTTTTTGAAGGGATCTTCTTTAAAACTCTTTTGGACAAGGGCTATGATCAGTGTTTCATACACGGAGTCAAAAAATGCCTGCTTTGTATTTTCCCAGTGCTTATGTATTTCGGTGAAGTCACCTTCTTTGACCCCCTTGTAATACGGAGAGACATAGAAGAACCAAAAGCGCATAAAAGGGGCAGTGAAAAGGAGACGTTCAGAGACCTCTTCATTGGCATCGGAGGGCTCTTCTTGGGATCTTTCACGAATCAGCAAACCATTTTTAATCAAAAAGGCAGCCGATTCCTCTCCCTCTTTTCGAGATAAACCGGCACGTCTGAATGCTGAGTGTTCTCGCCGATCTCCGCTTGCAAGTGCTGTAAGGAGAGAATGGTACGCTTTGTTGCTTTGCGTGATTTTTGCAATGTCCCCATGGATATAGCTGTAATTTGCCAAAACTTTTTGGGCAATGAGCTCATCCAAAGGCTTGGACATATCCACATTCCACCCCATCCCGCCAAAAACTGCAAAGTATTCGATTGCTTTTTCGATGTCGGTTGCGTTGTTTTGAAAACAGAAGGAGCGAAATTGTTGTGTGTATGTTGGGTGTTTGGACATGTGAAAGCAGCCTTAGATTATTTTAGTGTATTATAACCTAATGGCTGTCTGAAGATGGGTTTATTTTTCTTTATTAAAATTCCCATAAATATACTCTGCCATCTCTTGAACATTGTATTTCATTCCGCGCAGCTCGATTATTTTTTGGTTATTTTCCATCTTTTCATGAGCATTGTCAAAACCTTTGCCTTTGATATCGGAAAGTTTGGCAATCAGATCTGCTTTACTGAGGGTATTGAGAGCCGGAGCATCAGGAACTTTGCTATTTCCTTCCCCTGTTTTTCCATGACATAATGAGCACATTTTTGCATAAACCGCCTTGCTGTTCATGGGCTTTGCATTTGCATTTAAAACAACCCCGCTTACCAATAAAAGAGCAATAAGACTTTTTGATTTCATCATAATAACACCTGCTTTCATATTTGATTTAATAATACTAACACACATTTATGAGAAAAAAATAATATAGTCTAATAAAAGTTCGTAGACCCTAAAGTAAGTCGGCACCTTTGTACGTCAACACAAGAGTAACGCCATCTTCTTTTATGTCGATGAGACCATCGCTTTTGAGTTCATCCATGGCGATTTGGAAAGGACGATCTTGTTTGGGTCCTAGTTTTTTTAAAACAGCATTGATAACGTCTTGTTTGGTCATAATATGACCTTCCACGGCTCTGCTTGCTTTAAACCAGTTCATAAACATCTCTTTGATCTCATTTTTTTGAGTGGTTTCCAGGTTTTCTTTTTTTGGCGGCGCTTTGCGTGCAAAATTTTGAGGAGGATATTTGGTGTCTCGTTTTGGTGCAGGTTTTCGATTGCTATTTGAGGGTTTGATTCAGGATCCTTTTTACTTTATACTCAAATTTCTCGTTCTCACTTAGGAGAAAGAGAAGAAGAAAGTCAGGTTATTTTTCGAAATTACAAATGGTACTTGGAATAGGCTTTTTATCTTTTTTACTGAGATAAGAGCTTTTGAGACGTTTGCCATCCGGTGAGAGTTCATGAATCACTTTGAACACATAGTTTTCATTGGAGTTGCACAGTTCCGTACTCATATCGCATTCCATAATGATTTTGTTTGGTGTACTCTCTTTTAGATTCGCCATGTATACAGGCTGATTCATCTTGACACAATAATGGGTACCTTTGATGTTTGAGCATGCAATATCACTGCAGTGATACATCGTTACCATCTGTCTTTCAGAATTTGGCAATAATTCTTCTTGTATCGTGGTATTTCTCCCGATGTATTTGAAGGCGATGCCGATATCCGGTTCTTCGCCTTCTTCATAAGAACAGCTTCCTTGCTGTGGAACGGTTTTGGATAATTTCCATTCCCCTTCCAACGCGCCGATCCATTTATAAACCTCGGCCGGAGTTGCGGCATGCATAACAGAAGCAAACGCAAAAGTCAGCAACATGGATACGATTATTTTTTTTGACATTACACAATCCTTCTCTTTTTATTCATTTACGTAAGATTATCATAAATATAACCATAACGTCAATTATTGACACTGATGGCTTGAATTTATTCTATTCTCTTAAGCTTAGAAGATATAAATTTTTTTGGCATTAATTAAAAAAACGAGCAGTATTCTTTATTGTTTCTTTTTAAGTGTGTATAAATATCATTTTTCCGATTACAATCCTAAAGACCTCTCGTATATTGAGAGCTTATTTCAGGTTACACGATTATAATTTCTTATTAATGCAAACAAGGTATGTGAATGATCGATAACATGAATTTTTACCGTTTTATGCACAGGCAAATACTTATTGTCATCGGATTGTTTATCAGCACCGGTGCAGGATACCTTTATATGGGATGGCTTTATGCCTCCTTGCTCCCGGAGATTTTGTGGTTTTGTTTGCTCTTGGGTGTATCGTATTGGGGATACCGTCTGCACCGAGTTTATGAAGAGAATGATTTGAACATGGCCGAAAAAGAGAAGTGGCTGCATGAACTTCGCTATTTTCT
>DASUNE010000178.1:0-3877 GCA_036277315.1 Sulfuricurvum sp. | reverse complement strand
TTTGGTCTATAACAAAGGGGTGGCATTTTCGATGTTTGCCTTTTTGGCAGAATCGTTGAAGTGGATACAGCTTTCCCTTTTGGCCGGAGTTGTCGCTTACACCCTTTGGCTCAAGCAAAAATGTTATCTTATCCCTGTTGGCATCATGGTGGGTGCCGGATTGTCCAATGTTGCGGATCGTTTCATTCACGGCGGTGTCGTTGATTATGTGTACTGGCATTGCGGATTTGATTTTGCGGTGTTCAATGCGGCGGATGTCATGATCGATATCGCAGTGATATGGTTGCTTGTTTTAAATTTTAAACCGAAAATGTGTAAGAATTAAGTCGCATTTAACTTCTTATCCATTATACTTTCGACCTTAATTACTACGAATGGTCTCATAGCTCAGTTGGTAGAGCACTACCTCGACAAGGTAGTGGTCACAAGTTCGAATCTTGTTGGGACCACCATTTCTTCTTAAAATTTCCCCTGAAACTCAACTTTAATCTCAAACCAATCAACAACATCGTATAATTCGCGTTATTTTTCTTGAATTTAGGAACACCTTTTATGGATAGTATTGCAATCAACTATAATGATCAAATAATAGACTTACAAACGGCACAAGCGCAAGGAATCAGTGGCGAGCCAATCGCGTACGATAATTCTGCTCAGGCTCTTGAGGTGATACGTCACTCGTGTGCCCATTTAATGGCACAAGCGATTAAATCACTGTATTCGGATGCTAAGTTTTTCGTAGGACCCGTTGTTAAAGAGGGGTTTTATTATGATTTCAAAGTCAATGAGACCATAAGTGAAGAAGATCTAAAAACCATCGAAAAAAAGATGCTCGACATTGCGAAGTCCAAAGTTGTGATCGAACGTTATGAAATCACCAAAGACGAAGCGCGACTCAAGTTTGCAAACGATCCTTTAAAGCAGATGGTTATGGATCGCATTCCTGACGATGTTATCTCTATCTACAAGCAAGGTGAATTTGAAGATCTTTGCCGTGGACCTCATTTGCCGAATGTCGGTTTACTGCGTTATTTCAAGCTGACGAAGATTTCGGGCGCATATCTCGGCGGTGACAGTAAAAATGAGATGCTGACCCGCATCTATGGTATCGCATTTGCCGATAAAGAATCGCTCAAAGCACACTTAGAGCAAGTAGCAGAAGCGGAAAAGCGGGATCACCGTAAAATCGGTGCCGAGATGAAACTCTTTACCTTCCGTGAAGAAGTAGGGGCCGGTTTCCCGATTTGGCTTCCTGCTGGAGCACGTATGCGCTCACGTTTGGAACAGCTTCTCTTTAAAGCACACCGTAAGCGCGGCTATGAGCCGGTTCGCGGCCCTGAGATGCTCCGTAGCGATTTGTGGAAAGTGAGCGGTCACTATCAAAATTACGGTGAGAATATGTATTTCACCAACATCGATGAGATTGAGTTCGGGGTCAAGCCGATGAACTGTGTCGGGCATATCAAAGTGTATGAGCACGATTTGCATTCCTACCGAGATCTTCCTCTCAAATATTTTGAATATGGGATCGTGCATCGTCATGAGATGACGGGAGCGCTTCACGGGCTTTTCCGTGTCCGTGAATTTACCCAAGACGATGCCCATATCTTTTGTACGGCCGATCAAATCGAAGAGCAGATCATCGAGGTGGTTGATTTCGTTGATAAGATCATGAGTACGTTTGAGTTTAACTATAAAATGATGATCTCTACCAAGCCTGAAAAAGCGGTGGGAGATGATGCCGTATGGGAAATTTCGACCAATGCGTTGAAAAATGCGATGGATAAAAATAACCTGCCATATGAGATTGATGAGGGGGGCGGAGCATTTTACGGCCCTAAGATCGACATCAAAATCACGGATGCTATCGGACGTGAGTGGCAGTGCGGAACGATACAGCTTGACTTCAATCTTCCGGAACGTTTTGAGCTCGAATACAATGGCGAAGAGAACACAAAAATTCAGCCTGTAATGATTCATCGTGCCATTTTAGGTTCTTTTGAGCGTTTTATTGGTATATTGACGGAGCATTACGCTGGGGAATTCCCAATGTTTATCGCTCCAACGCAGGTTGCCATCGTTCCGATTGCGGAAACTCACGTTGCGTATGCGAAAGAATTGGGCAATAAACTGATCGATATGGGTGCGGATTATGAGATTTTCGATAAAAACGACTCTCTTAATAAGCGTATCCGAACAGCGGAAAAAGGGCGTGTTCCGATGATCATCGTTTTAGGCGATGAAGAGGTAGCCTCCAAAAGTGTTGCGGTGCGTGACAGACGCTCGCGAGAACAGTATAATTTAAGTGAAGAGCAGTTTCTGAACTTAATAAAAGAAAAAATTAATGAGGTGCATTTTTGATTAAAAAACAAGACCGAGTCCAAATGAACGAAGAAATTCGCGTTCCTGAGGTACGTTGTGTAGTAGATGGTGGTGAAGCACTGGGTGTTATAACAATCCAAGAGGCTATGAGCAAAGCCAATGAGTTAGGGCTTGACCTAGTGTTGATCTCTCCGGATGCAAAACCTCCGGTTGCGAAGATCATGGACTACGGTAAGTTTCATTATCAAGAAGAGAAGAAGAAAAAAGAGGCACGTAAAAAGCAAACGAAAGTGGAAGTCAAAGAGATCAAGCTTTCGGTTAAAATTGCGGATAACGACGTGAGTTACAAAGTCAAGCATGCTCGTGAGTTTCTCGAAGAGGGCAAGCATGTCCATTTTCGGGTATTCTTGCGCGGACGTGAGATGGCGCATCCTGAAGCTGCTGTTGCGGTTTTAAATCGTGTTTGGCCTATGGTTGAAGATGTCGGGATGATGTACAAAACTCCTGCTATGGAAGGGCGCTATTGTAATATGATGGTCCATCCGAAAAAAGAAGATAAAAAATAATTTTACCTCCCATAATTCCCGATTTTGTCGGGGATACCTTCCAAAATAAACTAATTACAGTATAAAAGCTTTTTTGTGATATAATTCGCCCCTCTTTTAGAGAATTTGTGCGAAAGGATCAAGTCGATGCCAAAAATGAAATCAGTTAAAGGAGCGGTAAAACGCTTCAAAGTGAAGAAAAACGGCACTCTCAAGCGTGGCTCAGCATTTCGCAGCCATATCTTGACGAAGCAAGATGCAGGGACTCGTCGCGGGCAGAAAACACCAAAAATTGTTGCTGCTGTCGATGCGAAAAACATCAAAAAAATGATCGTAGGCTAATTTAGCTTTAATCATTTTAATTCTCCAGTGTCAGAACTGGGCAAGTCCGCCAAGCGGCACCTATTCATTAAATTTTAGAATGAATCGGGTAAAGAAAGGAAAAATATGCCAAGAGTAAAAACAGGTGTTGTAAGACGCCGACGTCATAAGAAAGTCTTGAAACTTGCACGTGGTTTCTATAGCGGAAGACACAAGCATTTCCGTAAAGCGAAAGAGCAGTTAGAGCGCAGTATGCAATACGCGTTCCGTGATCGCAAACAGAAAAAACGTGAATTTCGTAAATTGTGGATTATTCGTATCAATGCGGCATGTCGCTTGAACGGTATGAACTACTCAAATTTCATGAACGGCCTTAAGCGTGCTAACATCGACCTTGATCGCAAAATTCTCGCTGATATGGCTATGAATGACTCAGCAGCATTTACTGCTCTGACGACTCAATCTAAAGCAGCACTATAAAGACTTTGGGCTCTCTTTAGCGGAGAGCTCAAAATTGCATACGATGTTAAACATCGCATGCTTTTCCACTCTTCTTACTTCTCGATTGTATATCCCTTTTTCTCCAAACACTCTTTACATTCAACATCTATCGGACCAGTGACTGCTTTTCCAGCGTCATCTAAATTATAGTATCTGCATGCCGTAAAATCGGCTTTTACACGGTCTTC
>DASUNE010000177.1:0-6316 GCA_036277315.1 Sulfuricurvum sp. | reverse complement strand
TTGAGTGCCGATCTTAAGATGACGATTTATCGTGAAGGACAGATATTTGAGCAAGATTTTAAATGTGGAATCCCTCAACAACCTCTTGCCGTTATTGGAACTTCTCGTAAAAAAGGAACAACGATTGAATTTTCACCGGATCCTTCGATCTTTACCGAAACGGTTACCTTTGAATATGATTATTTGGCTAAACGTTTTAAAGAGTTAGCATATCTTAACCCTCGCATCACCATAAAATTCAAAGATGAGCGCAACGGTGCCGACAATACCTACCATTTTGAAGGCGGTATTACTCAGTTTGTGACAGACATGAACAAAAAAACGGTCGTGGCTTTGCCGTATGAGTTCAATGAAAAAGCGGAAGATATCGAAATGGATATCGCCATCATGTATAACGAGAGTTATGATGATAAGACGTATACCTTTGTCAATAACATCAACACTCCAAACGGCGGAACGCATGAAGCCGGTTTTCGTGCGGGATTGACCCGTGTCATCTCAAACTACAACAAACAAAACGGAAATGCCAAAGAAAAAGATGTTCCCCTGACCGGTGAAGATGTTTCTGAAGGGCTTATTTGTGTTGTTTCCGTTCGTGTCCCTGAACCGCAATTTGAAGGACAAACCAAAGGAAAATTAGGAAATACCTACGTTCGCCCATTGGTTCAAAAAGCGACTTATGAGCGTTTGACAAAGTATTTCGAAGAAAATCCTCTTCAAGCCAAAGCAATTACCCAAAAAGCGTTAATGGCTGCGCGCGGGAGAGAAGCCGCTAAAAAAGCACGTGAATTAACCCGTCGCAAAGATGCTATGACCGTGGGGACACTTCCCGGTAAACTTGCCGATTGCCAAAGCAAAGATCCGGCGATCAGTGAAATCTATCTGGTGGAAGGGGACTCTGCGGGCGGTTCGGCAAAACAAGGACGTGACCGTGTTTTCCAAGCGATTTTGCCACTAAAAGGTAAGATTCTGAACGTTGAAAAAGCCCGTTTGGATAAAATCCTTAAATCCGAAGAGATCACCAATATGATCACCGCATTGGGTTGTGGAATCGGGGAAGAATTCAACGAAGAGAAACTGCGTTACCACAAAGTTATCATCATGACCGATGCCGACGTTGACGGAAGCCATATTCAAACGCTGTTATTGACATTTTTCTTCCGCTATCTTCCCAAAATCGTTGAAAACGGCTATCTTTACCTCGCACAGCCGCCGTTGTTCCGATATAAAAAAGGGAAAAAAGAGATCTATTTTAAAGATGATCGTGTCATGAATGCCTTTTTGATCGAAAATGGAATCGAAGCATTGGAAGCGGATAATCTTAATATCGGCGTCAATGATCTGGTCTCCTTTTTCAAAATGGTCGATCATTACCGCAGTACACTCAATGCATTGGAACGTCGTTATGCGTTGGTCGATTTGATCCGTTATTTCATCGAAAATCCGGATCTTATCGCCCTTTCATTGACCGATCTTTATACACACGTTGAAACTTTCTTGAATGCTCAAGGATATAATATTTTGAGCAAAAGCGTCAACGATGAGGATATGCATCTCTTTGTTCAGACCAAAGGGGGTCTGGAAGAACTTCATGTCAATGATGATCTTTTTGCTTCACCACATTTTGCGGAGGCCAACTTTATTTTCCGTAAGATTCAGGATTGGAATTTGCCGTTAGAAGGTGATTTATTAGAGTTGCTGACAATGGTTACGGATCATGCAAAAAAAGGATCCTACATTCAACGTTACAAAGGTCTGGGGGAAATGAATCCTGAACAGCTTTGGGAAACGACTATGACACCTGAAAACCGCGTATTATTGCGTATTACGGTCGATGATGCAGAATCTGCGAGCGAATCGTTTAGTCTCTTTATGGGTGATGATGTTGAACCGCGTCGAAATTACATTGAAACCCATGCAAAAGATGTTAAACACCTCGATATTTAATGGCATATTTTACTGAAGAAAAAGAACGTTCCCACCGTTTTGTTTTAGCATTGCGGATGGGTTTACCCCTCTTTTTACTCAGTGGAGTCAGTATTTTCATCCTTTTTTCACAACTGACAACGACCCTTTCTTCTTTAATTTTTCTTATTATCTTGTTGGCTGTTGTCATATATTTTCTTTTCTTTTTGATCAATCAAAGCACCTACGAAGCCATTACCGATCCCATGACCCATACGTTTACCAATGAATATTTTATAAAACTCTATTACCGCTGGTACAAGCATCAAACAAAAACGATTGTTTTGATAAGCATTAATAATTTAGCAGGGATTAACGAGAGGTACGGAATTAAAAACGGTGATTTTGTTTTAATTGAACTCATACGGCAAATCAATGAATTTTTTGCCTCAAAAAGGATTAAAAAACTTCCCATATGCCGCTATAAAGGGGGAGATATCATTCTTATTATCCGCGGAGAAAAAGAGAAAAACAGCGGTCTCATAGAGCTTTTTTTAGCCAAATACAAAAACAATACGATCAATGAGATGGAAGTAAACCTCTCTTGCGTCTTTTTGGATACCAAATATGTGAAAAAATTTGAAGAGGTCATCACCCGTCTGTATGAACTGCAATACGCAAATAAAGACAGACAAAGCATTACGGACAATGATGATATTTTCCCCGCACAGCTTGAACAATCGGTTTTGGAAGCGCTTGATGAAAAACGATTTTCGGTTGCACTGCAAGAACTTTTCAACGATAAGAAGAAAATATTTGAGGTAACGTTCAAGCTTGTCGACAAAAATGGAGCGCTTATCCATCAGAGCCGATTCATCCCCTTGTTAAACCGTTTAGGCAAAATGCGCACATACGAAGAATCTTTGCTGGAAACCGTAGTGAGGATGAGCATAAAGGGGGAAGACAATTATGCGGTGACGATTTCAGCGGTTACGCTGAGAAATGGATTGTTTTTTAATTATGCTCTTGAATTATTGCAAAAATTTCCGAAGGGAAAAAATAAAATCATCCTTTTGTTTGATGAAAAAGAATATTCACCGCAAATGAAACGATTTCGAGAACAGATCGCCCAGTATCGAGCCGTTGGATATAAAATAGGATTGGACAAATACGGCGGAAATCATAATACCATGCTGTATCTCAAAGAGTTTCAGGTTGATGTTGTCCGCTTTGATCCTCTTTATGTACGCCATATCGGAGAAGAAAAATATCAAAACATTCTTCAAGGACTTAATATCAGCGCTCATTTGTGCGGAGCGGCAACGTGGATGAGTATGATAGAAGATGCTCAAAGTGATTTGATTGCCAAACGACTAAAAATCAATTATCGTCAGGGTAATTTTCTTGGTAAAATTAGGGTATTAGATACCCAAAAAGGAAGTGAACAATGAAATATGGAGAACAAATCGTTGCCGATTTTGATATCGAAAAAGATTTTGAGATTTGGCCCAACGCCCACGAGCGTGATTACGTCGTCAAAGTAACCTTGCCGGAATTTACCTGTCTTTGCCCTCGCAGCGGATATCCCGATTTTGCAACGATTACGATTGAATATACACCCCATAAATGGGTGGCAGAACTCAAAGCTATAAAACTCTACATTAATTCGTTCAGAAACCGCCATATTTCGCACGAAAACAGTGCTAATGAGATCTATGGTCTGTTTGAAGATAAAATCGCTCCTAAGCGCTTAAAAGTCATTGCAGATTTTTATCCCAGAGGAAATGTTCATACGGTCATTGAGATTGATAGTGAAGTCAAGGTGAACAGCAAAGAAGAGAAAAAGAAAGTTACAAAGAAGAAATAAAAGGGAAAGACCCTTTTATCAACCAAACTTACCTGTGATGTATTCTTGGGTGAGTTTTTCTTTTGGAGTCACAAAGAGATCTTCGGTAATTCCCAGTTCGATCAGTTCCCCTAAATACATAAAACCGGTGTAATCACTTACGCGGGCTGCTTGCTGCATGTTGTGCGTGACGATGATGATGCTGACGCGCTCTTTGAGTTCGATGACCAGACGTTCGATACCCTGCGTCGAAATAGGGTCAAGTGCCGAAGTCGGCTCATCAAAGAGGAGCACTTCAGGCTCGACGGCAATGGCTCGTGCGATGCACAGACGCTGTTGCTGACCTCCTGAGAGACCGTTTGCATCATTTTTAAGACGGTCGCTGACCTCTTTCCAAATAGCAGCGTCTTGGAGTGCTTTTTCAACACGGTCTTTTAGCTCGGTCTTGTTTTTTATCCCTTGAAGACGCAATCCATATGCAACGTTGTCAAAAATGGACATCGGAAACGCGGTTGGTTTTTGGAAGATCATCCCGATTTTGGTCCGAAGGTGGATTAGATCCTCTTTCGGGGTCAAAATATTACGTCCTTCGAATTCAATTTCGCCCGCATATTTATTTCCAGGGTACAAATCGTGCATGCGATTAAACGAGCGAAGGAGGGTCGTTTTGCCGCATCCTGAAGGTCCAATGAGTGCCGTAACCGAGTTTTTTGCGATGGGCATCGTTATTTTTTTCAAGCTAGGTTCCGGCGCACCTTTATAGGTGAATTCAAAATCTCGGACTTGGAGCGCGCACTCTTCTTTGATATCGATAATACTTGGCATAAATTATTTCCTTTTTCCAGCTAATAAAATAAGTCGTCCCACAATATTGAGACCCAAAATGAACATTGAGAGAATAAACGCAGCGGCCCACCCCATCTGCTGCCAATCCTCATAAGGGCTTGTGGCGTAGTTGAACATCGTAACAGTAAGGGAGGGCATTGCTTCGTTAAGGTCAGTGGTGAAAAAGTTGTCGTTAAACGAGGTGAAGAGCAATGGAGCCGTCTCACCGGCTACGCGGGCAATCCCCAGCAATACGCCGGTCAAAATACCCGCTTTGGCACCACGATAAACCACGCTCAAGATAACTTTGTATTTTGGAGCGCCAAGGGCAAAGGCGGCTTCACGCAGGGTCCCCGGTACTAGCTGAAGCATATCATCGGTGGTGCGCAAAATAATTGGGATCATGATGATGGCCAAGGCAATTGCCCCCGCCCAGGCACTAAAGTGTCCCATAGGCATAACGATGATGGCATAAACAAAGGCTCCGATAACGATGGAGGGGGCAGACATCATGATATCGCTGATGTCACGTATCGTGTGGGCCAGTTTGGAGTTTTTGCCGTATTCGCTTAAATAGGTCCCGGCCAAAACACCCAGAGGGACACCGACCGACGTAGCGAGACCCACCAAGATCAGTTGACCCACGAGAGCATGTTTGAGACCGCTGTCCTCATATCCCGGAGGCGCTCCCTCAAAGATAAAGATATTCCAGTTCAGAGCCGATACCCCTTTCATCACCAACACGCCTAATATCCAAAATAAAAAGGATAAAGCGATAACGGCGCTAAGGGTTGAAAAAGCCAGCGCGATTTTATTGATAATGATCCGTTTTTGCACTGCGGTCATCAGGCTCTCCTTGCATTGCGTAAGAAATAAAATTTGGCAATGGCGATAACGACAAAACTCATTACGAGGAGCGTTAATGCCAGTCCAAACAGACTGGAAAAATAGAGTGAACTGTCAGCCTCGGTAAACTCATTGGCCAGTGTCACGGGAATGGAGGTTGTCGGATCGAGTATGGAGCCTGGAGTGTGGTGAACATTTCCCATGACGAAGGTAACGGCCATGGTCTCACCGATGGCGCGTCCCAATGCGAGAATGAGTGAACCGATGATCCCTGCTTTTGAATAGGGGATGATGATGTCTTTGATAACGTCCCATTGTGTGCCGCCCAGCGCGTAGGCGGATTCCTTGAGGATGTCGGGGGTCGTGTTCATCGCATCACGCGTGACGGCTGCCATAAACGGCAAAATCATAATCGCCAAAACAATCCCTGCGGCGAGAAGACCAATTCCCATGCCGCCAAAAATATCGCGCAAGATCGGGACAAAATAAAACAGTCCCCACATTCCGTAAATAACCGACGGAATAGCCGCGAGAAGCTCGACGCTTACGCCAAAAAAGCCTTTGATTTTGTCATGAGCAATTTCACTCAAGAAAATAGCGACCCCGATTGCGACAGGAATAGCGAGCAGCATGGCTAAAAATGTAGAGGTCACAGAACCAAAGATGGCCGCATACGCTCCAAATTTATCAAGATTGGGGGCCCATTCGTCTTTGGTAATAAAATCCAATCCAAAGGTGTTCATCGCTTCGAGCGACTGGTTGAAGAGAACAACAAAAATCCACGCAACAATAAGGAGGATCAGCAGGGCGCTTAACCTGGTAAAGTGGAAAAATATTCTATCGAGCATGTAAAACCTTGCGTCAATTTATTACGTTATTGTAGTACAGTTTCGA
>DASUNE010000176.1:0-31460 GCA_036277315.1 Sulfuricurvum sp. | reverse complement strand
TGGCAAAATCGGTTAAATCGACCGTAGGAAGTGAAAACAGCAACGTCAAATTGCTGGGTGCAAAAAATAGTCCGAGCGATTATTGCGTCATGGTTGTGGATGATTCGAAAACAGACCGTACCATTATGCGCAAATCGCTTGAGCCTTTGGGAATAACTCTTGTAGAAGCCGTTGATGGAGTCGAAGCTCTCAATATTTTGAAACAGGGAGATCATTTCTTTGACGCGATGCTGATTGATATTGAGATGCCTCGTATGGATGGGTACACGCTGGCATCCGAGATTAAAAAGTACAACAAATACAAAAACCTTCCTCTGATTGCGGTAACCTCCCGCGCCGGTAAAGCAGATCGTATGCGAGGGGTAGAATCAGGCATGGTGGAATACATTACCAAGCCTTATTCTCCGGACTATTTGATGAATGTGGTCAAGCGAAATATTAAATTCAACGAGGGGTTATAGTCATGAGTGAAAAATTGCAACAAATTATCAGTAAGCAAAACAAAGCCCTCGTCGGAGATGATCAAAAGATTGAAGAAGTGGTTCAGCTTGTCGGCTTTATCGTTGGGGAAGAAGAGTTTTCGATCCCCATTTTAAGCATACAAGAGATCATTAAACCGATAGAATGGACACGAGTCCCTCAGATACCAAAGTATATTCTGGGTGTCTTTAATCTTCGCGGTTCCGTTATCCCTTTGATTGATTTACGGGCCCGTTTTGGTTTGCCGTTACAAAAGCATACGGATGAAACCCGCTTTATCGTTATGAAAAGCGGGGATGATGTTGCCGGATTTGTCATCGACCGATTGACCGAGGCCATCCGTATGCCCAAGCGTGATATCGGTCCCGCACCCGATACGATCTCTGAAGCAGAGACCATGATCGATGGGGTTGGTAAACAATCCGATCGTATTATTACGATTTTAAAAGTGCATAAATTATTAGAGAGAAATTTTTGATTTGAACGAAACACACTACAAAGCCAGACGGCAACAACTTCTTGAGAACATTGAAGAGGGGGTGGTAATCCTCTCTTCCGCTCCTTTAAAAACCCGCTCAAACGACACCGAATACCCTTACCGGCAAAGCAGTGATTTTTATTATTTGACCGGATTTGGAGAAGCCAATAGCGTGCTGATTTTAATAAAAACAGCACAATCCACACGGACTCTTTTGTACGTCGAACCGCACAATGATGAGCATGCCCTTTGGAACGGTGCACGATTGGGCGTAGAGGGTGCCTGTGAACGTTTTTGTGTTGATGAAGTGCACAGTATACTCGAATATCCCAATCACATAAAAGAAATTTTACGCGAACACATTGCCCTTTATTTTGACTTTTATGATGATTCAAACTATGTAAAATTGGCACAACAAAGTGCCAAAGAGCTGCGAGAGACGAGGGGTGTCAAGAAAATCATTCGCTCTTTTCATGATGCAGCGCATCTTGTCCGTGCAATGCGGCTGATAAAATCACCGGAAGAGATAGAGACAATACGCCATGCGATTGCTTTAACGGCACAGGCCCATCATGAAGCGATGAAAGAGTGTCGTTCTGGTATGAAAGAGTTTGAGTTGGCTGCGCGTATGAGTTATGTGTTTGCTTCCAATGGCGTCACTTCTGAAGCCTACGGTGCGATTGTAGCCGGGGGAGACAATGCCAATACCCTTCATTACATCGATAATCGTGATACCTTAGGTGAGGGTGATCTGGTATTGATTGATGCAGCGTGTGAATGGGAGCTCTACGCGAGCGATATTACCCGTACGTTTCCGATCAATGGCAAATTTTCTCCTGCTCAGCGTGAAGTTTATGAGAAAGTCCTGGACGTTCAATTGCGTGTTATTGAGGCGATGAAACCAGGGATCAAACGGGATTGGCTTCAAAAATACAGCGAAGAATTATTGTGTCAAGCATTGATTGATTTGGGAATTTTAAACGGCGAATGCAATGTTTTGCTCGACTCGAAGGCCCATAAAAAATACGCACCGCACGGGATAGGGCATTGGATGGGTCTGGATGTCCATGATCCATGCCCGTATGTGGATGATGCAGGTGAATCGTTAGCTTTTGAGTCCGGGATGGTGATGACGATAGAACCGGGGATTTATATCCGTGCTGATGATCAGAGTGTTGAGGAAAAATATCGCGGAATCGGGATACGTATTGAGGATGATATTCTCATAACCCAAGAGGGATGTGAAAACCTCTCCTCCATGATCGTAAAAACGGTGGAAGATATCGAGGAAATGTGCAAAAAGCAGCTCACAAGTGAGCATGGCGTAAAAAATTAGTTGTAACTATAACTCCATCCGCTGAGGCCGTCTTTGGCTTCTTTGAACGCATCAGACTCTCCTAAAAAATCGATAATATGTAATAGCTTCCACGGAATCTCAATCGCTTGAACATCATCAACGATGTGATGGGGCATGGGTGTGTCTTGCGTCGTAAGGGCAAATGCAATACGTTCTCTATTGCTCAAAAGATCACTGGTTTGGGTTATATCAAGTTCGGCACAAAATTTTTTCAATAATTGTTCTTTGATCTCTTGTGGAATAATATCACTGGTATTGAGAATAATCGTAAAATGCAGTGGCAATTTGGGGGCATTGAGCAATGAGGGTGCTGCCATGATGATATAATCAACGTTTTCGAGCAATGTGTCAATTTCACCTATGCTGAGATAACTTTTGGTGTGGAGGGGTTTGGCTTCAAAAGAATTTTGCATGATTATTTTCCGTTTAGTATTTTTTCTATCAAGGTTGTGATCCCGATATGAAGATTGTAGTTGGTTATTGGAAAATCTTGACTTTCATCGGTAAGATTGACGGTATAACCACTGAGATATTTCCCTAAAATCTCTAGATCGATAGGGGCATAGTGAGATGCTGTGATTTTTGTTCGCAGGAGTTTGCCCGCATCGTTGCTTTTGGAGAGAGTAAAAGCAAGCGTTTTGAGGCTCATCAAGTCACACCAGCGCAAAAAGAGCTCGGGGGTTAGGGTATCATGCTTTTTCCCCTCAGGGTCAAAGAGGAGATTTTGATCTCTTAACGGGAAAAGGACGCTGGTGACGGCTTCGACGTAGGGAATGGTTTTTTGCGCCCAAAAAGGAGCTTCATCGCTTGTTGCCAGCGCAGCCGAAACAGCCCCGATCAAAGCATCCGGATTACCCGATTTGAGTAATGTAGCCATGGAGTGTAAAGTCATTATTTCCCCCTAAATTTTTGCAACTGTAACCTTTTTTGTATAATACCTCCATTACATGATTATTTTACACCGTGATTCTTGTATAATCTTCAACTCTCGCCGGATCAATCCTCATCACAAGACTCTCTGTTGTTCACTTCTATGTATAATATCTTCATTAATAATTAAAGGACGTGCGCATGGATAAAGGTTGGATGACAAATGGGGTTTCATTAGGGCTCATTGGTGTTTCATATGCGTTTAGCGGTATAGGTTCTGATATGGTACGCAGTGCAGGGCTTTTTGCCCTCTCGGGTGCGGTAACCAATCAGCTTGCGATTCACATGTTGTTTGAAAAAGTACCGTTTTTATACGGTTCTGGAATCATCATCGATCGTTTTGAATCGATTCGTATTGCGCTTAAAACATTGATCATGGAACAGTTCTTTACCCCTGAAAAAATCGAATCGTTTGTCGCATCGCAAGAGCGTACCATCGATTTGAGCCCCATCATTGAACAAACCGATTTTACCCCTGCGTACGATGCCTTGGTCAAAAGTGTCATGGAGTCTACGCTTGGCGGGATGTTGGGAATGTTTGGCGGTGAAGCGATTATTGGAAAGCTCAAAGAGCCGTTTTTGGAAAAAATCAAACTCTCTACGATCGAAATATCGCAAAGCGAATCGTTTATGAATGCATTAAACGCTCATTTGCATCAAGGTGCCGGGCATCTCACCGACACGATAGGGGAGATTGTGGAAACACGTCTGGCTGAGTTAACCCCGCTGATGATCAAAGAGATGCTCCATGGACTGATGAAAGAACATTTGGGATGGCTGGTTGTTTGGGGCGGAGTGTTTGGAGGATTGATCGGAGTTGTTTCTTCTCTGATACTCTAGTGTTTTTCCTTATCGGACTTGATCCGACATTGAGTGACCATGTAAACCATCTCACTTAAAAGACTTGACAACAAGTGACTCAAAGTAATATAATTCTCGTAATTTAACAAGAAGGATTTAAACATGCAAAATATATTTAATAAACTAACTCATCAAATGACCGAGATGATCGAATCGTCGGTCTCTTTGGCATTGCACAACAAAAACAGTGAAGTCGAGTCCATCCATTTTTTATGGGCATTATTAGCCAACAGCAACTCACCCTTGAACCAAGCATTGATGAAAATGAATGTGGATAAGACAGCCATTGAATTGGACGTTAAAAGTCTTGCGAATAAGCTTCCGAGTGTATCCAGTATTACGAAAGAAAATATTAAATTATCTCGAAATTTTGTTGAAGCATTAGAGCGCTCTGCGGCAGAAATGGCCGTGAACGGAGATGAATATATTGCCATTGATATATTTATAATCGGAAATCTCAATTCATCCCCTTTTAAAGAGGTTTTAGAAAAATACACCAATGTTTTTGAGCTTCGTAAGACGTTTGAATCCATGCGGGCAGGGCAAAAAATTGAATCACAAACTTCCGATGAAACTCTCGAAGCCCTTGCTAAATACGGGATTGATTTGACACGTATGGCGGTGGAGGGAAAACTTTCACCGGTTATCGGCCGAGATGAAGAGATCAGCCGTATGATGCAAATTTTGATCCGTAAAACGAAAAACAATCCGATTCTCTTGGGTGAGCCAGGGGTTGGTAAGACGGCGCTGGTAGAGGGGCTTGCACAACGTATTATTAACAAAGAAGTACCGCTTAGTCTGCAGAATAAAAAAGTCATTGCGTTGGATATGAGTGCTCTCATTGCGGGTGCAAAATATCGCGGTGAGTTCGAAGACCGTCTTAAAGCGGTGATCGAAGAGGTGAAAAAAAGTGCCAATATCATCCTATTTATTGACGAAATTCACACGATCGTAGGAGCAGGGGCTTCGGAAGGGTCGATGGATGCGGCCAATATCCTTAAACCTGCGTTGGCCCGTGGGGAATTGCACACCATTGGGGCAACAACCCTCAAAGAGTATCGCAAGTATTTTGAAAAAGATGCGGCACTTCAGCGCCGTTTTCAGCCCGTTCACGTGGAAGAACCCAGCGTGAACCAAACATTACAAATTTTACGCGGTCTGAAAGAGCGTCTTGAAGCGCATCACAGCATCACGATCGCGGATTCAGCCCTTGTCGCCGCAGCAAAACTCTCGGATCGATACATCAACGATCGATTTCTACCCGATAAAGCGATCGATTTGATCGATGAAGCAGCGGCAGAATTACGTATGCAAATTGAGTCTGAGCCCAATGCTCTTGCATCGGTAAAACGTCGCATGACACAGTTGCAAGTTGAGAATGAAGCACTGAAGATGGAAGAGAGTGCGGCCAATACCAAACGTCTTGAAGAGATTGTCCGAGAACTCGCCGATGTGAGTGAAGAACGCCGAAATCTTGAAGCTCAGTTTGCGCATGAAAAAGAGGAATTTGACAGAGTTTCAAAGATTAAGCGTGAAATAGAATCCAAGCGTCGTGAAGCGGATAATGCACAACAAAATGGTGATTTTACTAAAGTGGCAGAGATCACACACGGCCAGATCCCAAAACTTATCGAAGAGGAAAAAGCCCTTCAAGAGAAATGGAAAGTCATGCAATCTCAAGGAACGCTGTTAAAAAATAGCGTGGATGAAGCCTCGATTGCGGGAATCGTGAGCCGTTGGACAAAGATCCCGGTCAACAAAATGCTGCAGGGGGAAAAAGAGAAGATCTTGCACATCGAAGACGAACTTAACAACGATGTTGTTGGACAGGAGAAGGCAACGCATGCCGTAGCCCGTGCGATCAAACGAAACAAAGCGGGTCTGTCGGACAAGAGCCGTCCGATCGGATCGTTCTTGTTCCTGGGCCCTACGGGAGTAGGGAAAACACAGACGGCAAAAACATTGGCAAAATTCCTCTTTGACAGCAGCGAGTCGATGATCCGTATCGATATGTCCGAGTATATGGAGAAACATGCGGTTTCTCGTCTCGTTGGTGCTCCTCCGGGGTATGTCGGATTTGAAGAAGGGGGTCAGCTTACCGAAGCGGTACGTCGTAAGCCGTACAGCGTTATATTATTCGATGAGGTGGAAAAAGCCCATCCGGATGTATTCAATGTATTGCTTCAGGTCCTCGATGATGGACGTCTGACGGACAGTAAAGGGGTCGTCGTTGATTTCACCAATACGATCATTATTTTGACCTCCAACATCGCCAGTGACAAGATTATGACGCATCAGGGGGATGCTGGATTGGAAGATATGGTACTTGATGAGCTCAAGCGCCATTTCAAACCGGAATTTCTAAACCGTCTGGATGATGTTGTCGTGTTTAATCCATTGGGAGAGGCTCAAATTTTGAGTATCGTGGATCTTTTCTTTGCCGATATTTCCGCCAAAGTCGAAGAACGGGATATAACCCTCACATTAAGCGATGCGGCAAAACAGTACATTGCCGAAGCCGGATTTGATCCGGTATACGGTGCACGACCACTCAAACGCGCATTGTATGAGATTGTCGAAGATCGACTTGCTGATTTGATTCTCGGAGGAGCAGTGACTGAGGGTGCATCGGTAGCCTTTGATGCCGTCAATGGTGAGATAACGGTGAATGTGGCATAATGACGCCATGAAAAAAATTATTTTATCGCTTCTGTTTCTTTTTGGGATAGAGGTATTTGGATGTACAGGGGATTGTATGACCTGTCATCCGGCACTTTTAAAAAATATTGATTCGGATATGCGTCACAAACCGATGACAACGTGTATCAAATGTCATACTGCCAATCCTGCCAAAATGGCGGATTGCGGGAGTGATTGTTTCGCGTGCCATCCGGTGGCAAAAATAGAAGCAGCGCGTGTAGCGGAACATGCCGTGATACGTGAATGCCGTGATTGTCATATGAAACTCAAAACAGCGATACAAATCGATACGTTGCCAAAAGGGCAGTCAACCCTCAGAGATTTTTTAAAACCTTAGGGGAATAGCGAAGTTATTGAAGTCAGTAAATACCCTTTTATGGATTGATGATGGTGATACCATTTGGGTTATTTGAGAAAAAATAAAATAAGCTTGTGTGAAACTTAATAGCAGTTTAAGTAAGATTCGGCTAACATTGCGAGCTAAAAATACACAAAGGGAATGTCTATGAAAAGAACATACCAACCGCATAATACGCCACGTAAACGTACGCATGGTTTTCGTGCACGTATGGCGACTAAAAATGGTCGTCGAGTATTGAACGCTCGTCGTTCAAAAGGTAGAAAAAGATTGGCTGTCTAAGCAATCTCTCAATGTTGAAGCTCAACTCAGAGTTTCAACGAGTTTATAAGCGTGGGAAAAGTGCTCATAGTACTTCAATCGCGTTATTTTATCTCCCCTTGGCGGGAGAAAAAAAAGTCGGATACACTGCCAGTAAAAAGGTAGGTAATGCCGTCGTCCGTAATCATTGTAAAAGACGTCTTCGGGCTCTTGTATGTGAACATTCAGAGCTGTTAGGCGATGGATGGTATGTTTGGGTCGCAAAACTGCCTTTGCATGTCAATGAATTCGAAGACGTGCGACGAGACTTTAAATATGTTTTAAAGCGATTAGCTCCTCTCTTAACGAGTAATGAATGATAAGAATTTTTTTTCTTAAACTCCTTTGGCTTTATCGACACTCTTTTTCTTTAGTGACGCGCGGATCGTGCCGTCACTATCCTTCCTGTTCAGAATATGCCCTTTGGCAGTTTGAAAAAAATTCTCTTCCTAAAGCTTTTTGGTCCACCTTTTTACGAATCTTACGGTGCAATCAACTCTTTAACGGCGGAATCGATTATCCGATTATCGCAAAACCAACATTGAAACCATCCAATCTCTCATTAATTACGGTAAAATACTGGTATATTCCTACAAAACAGAATTATTTTCTGATTAAAAATTTTAGATACAAAGGGTCCAAGTGCTAGAAAAATTCTCTCCAAACCAGCGTTTATTGCTTGCCGTCGCGCTTTCGTTCGCATTCTTTATCGGCTATACAACACTCTTTCCTCCAAAAGCTCCCAATGTGCAAGATGCAAATACAACCACTAAGGCAACAAGTGCAACGCCTGTGGCTGCGGCTACTCACAGCGTCGACAGTAACGAAAGCATCGTTTCGGATGTAAAAACTGTTAGCAGTGACACATTAACAACCATCAACTCTGAAGAATTTACCTTAAAAATAGATACATTAGGGCGTATCTCTTCCGTTGTATTGAAAAATACAAAACATGACAATAAAGATGGTAAATTAGCAGAATTAATACCTGTAGAGGGTGCCAAACCGTTGCAGATACGTTTTGCGGATGAGGCACTTGATGCACTGGCCCAAAAAACACCTTTTTCCAGCAATGTTGACGATATTGTGTTGGGTGAAAATGGTAAAGCCGAAGTAATTTTTACGCAAAGCTTGCCAAATTTTACCGTTGTTAAGAAAGTAACTTTCTTCGCAGATGGTCATTATGAGGCCGTTATCAACCTCTCTGAAGAGAAAAAATATTCTTTGTATTTGGGACAGCATCCTAAGATTAACGATCAGATGATGACCGTTATCGGAAGTATGGTCTATGCGGGTGACAATTTAACCACCATCTTTGAAGATGGCGATGTAGAGGGGCGTGAGATTTTCAGTGATGTTCATCTCGTTTCGGCATTTGATCAATACTATGCGACGATAATGTACGGCTTTGACAAATCAATACAAGTCATCGTAGAGCGGGATATCAATGATAATCCGGTGAGTTATCTTGAGGGGACGAAAGACTTTGCTTTCAAGGGATACATTGGACCAAAAGAACATAAAACTCTGAATGCTATTGATCCGGTACTTGTAAACGCGATCGAATTTGGATTTTTTACCTTTGTGGCCGCTCCCATTTTTAAAGTGCTGATGTGGTTACACGGTATTTTTGGTAACTGGGGATGGTCGATTATCGCATTAACGGCCCTTATCCGTATGGTTCTCTATCCTTTGACACAAAAAGGGATGGTCTCAATGCAGAAGATCAAAGAGATTGCTCCCCGGATCAAAGAGGTTCAAGAGAAATACAAAGGTGATCCGCAGCGTATGAATGCGGCAGTTATGGAGATGTATAAAAAGCATGGTGCGAACCCACTGGGCGGATGTCTCCCATTGATTTTACAAATCCCTGTATTCTTTGCGATCTACCGTGTATTGCTCAATGCCGTAGAACTTCAAGGGGCCCAGTGGATTTTATGGGTCAATGACCTCTCACGTATGGACCCTTACTATATTTTGCCGGTTTTGATGGGTGCTACGATGTACTATCAGCAAAAAATCACACCGAGTAACTTTACCGATCCGTTGCAGGAAAAGATCTTTAAATTTTTACCGATCATTTTTACGTTCTTTTTCTTTACGTTCCCAGCAGGACTCGTGTTGTACTGGTTTGTCAACAACATCTTCTCGATTGCTCAACAGTATTTAGTGAACAAGCAATTTCAAGGAGCAAAATTGGCTCGTCATGAGGCTCATCTTGCGGAGAAGCATCATGAAAAAGATTGAAGCTGATACCCTAGAACTTGCATACGCTCAAGCAGCGAGTTTGTTTGGATGTTCAATCACGCAGCTCCAAGTAGAGATTATTCAATTCCCCTCCAAGGGAATCTTGGGATTGTTTAAGAAGCCTGCGATTATCGTAGCAAATCTCTCTTCAGCTCCAGCGGCAACCCCCGTTGTGACAACCCCTTCACAAGCTGTTGTTGAAGAGATTGTTCCCGAAGATACCAGTGTCATTGATGAAACCTGTTTGGCAGAACGCAATGAAGAGTTGTTCGCGGTTCCTGAAGAGGATGATGAAGACGAGCTGTATGATGACGGGATGGAGATGGCATACGATGAGATGCCTATCGATGAATGTGCCCTTGATGTCAAAGCTAAAATCAACGAACTTTTTAAAAGCACCTGTTTTGATCTCAATGAGATTGAAGTGAGTGTGTATGACGAACATACCTTGTTGGTAGAGCTCAGCGGTGCCGATTCGGCATTGATGATTGGTAAAGAGGGATATCGCTATAAAGCACTCTCTTATATGCTGTTCAACTGGATCAATGCGACGTATGGCCTTCAGTTACGTCTTGAAATAGCCGAGTTTTTAAAAAATCAAGAAGAATCGATCGAGCGTTATTTGATCGGCGTATGTGAGAGTGTTGAACGAGAGGGACGGGCTCAAACTAAAATTTTGGACGGGGTACTGGTACAAATCGCGTTGACACAATTGCGAAGTCGTTATCCGGATCGTTATGTTGCGATACGTTCCAGTCGTGACGGCGGCAAGTTTATTATTATTAACAGTTACCACGAGTATTGATGCACCGCACGATAGCAGCCATTGCCACGGCGCATGGTGTCGGCTCCGTTAGCATTGTCCGCTTAAGCGGCACAGATGCTCTTTCTATCGCTCTTCAACTTTCTCGTAAACACGAACTTATTCCCCGTTATGCAACGTTGACAACTCTGTATACACGGGATAGTATCCTCATTGATGAAGTACTGGTGATCTATTTTCAAAATCCAAAAAGTTTTACCGGTGAAGAGGTCGTTGAATTTCAATGTCACGGCGGGATGATCGTAGCGCAGAGTCTTTTGCGTGCTTGTATCGAGATGGGTGCCCGTTTGGCTGATCCGGGAGAATTTAGCAAGCGGGCCTTTTTAAACGGTCGCATGGATCTCACTCAAGCCGAAGCCATTGCTTCGCTTATCGAAGCTCGAAGCGATGATGCGGCTCGGATTTTGGCGAGGCAGATGAAAGGTGAGCTGAGAGGATACATCGAAAACATACGTGACGCTTTGCTGGAAATTTTGGCCTATTCCGAAGTAGTGATCGATTATGCCGAAGAAGATCTCCCTGCTGACGTTGTGGAACAGATTGTTGTCAAACTCGAAAAAATCAAAAAAGAGCTCTTTCGTACACTTGAATCGAGTCGTCGACGGAGTGGTTTGATGCAAGGCTATCGTGTGGCAATCATCGGTAAACCCAATGTCGGGAAAAGCTCCCTTTTAAATTCTCTCCTTGATTATGAGCGTGCGATTGTGAGTGAGATTGCAGGGACCACCCGCGATACGATTGAAGAACAAGTACGCATTGGAACGCATTTGATCCGTCTGGTCGATACGGCAGGGATACGAAATGCTCACGATGAGATAGAGCGTATAGGGATTGAGCGCTCCATCGCAGCGATTGACAATGCCGATGTCGTGATCGCATTGTTTGATGCAAGCAGGGTAATGGATGATGAAGATTATGCAATAGCGAAACTGATGGAACAATACGCGCAAGCGAAACCTTTTATTTGTGTTTTGAATAAAGTCGACTTACCCAGAATGTTTCCAGAGGAAAGCGTGAAAAAATATTCTCCTATAGAGCTTAGCTGTAAACAGGATGCAAATGTCTTGATCGATGCGCTGAGTCATTTAATGGATCAAGATAATACGGGCGAAGAGATGATGCTCATCTCGCAACGTCAAATCAGTGCAACATCGGATACTCTTGAGGCTATAGAAGAGGCTTATGGGCCACTGCAAAGCGGTGAGCTTGAGTTCTTTTCATTCCATATCAATCAGGCGATCCGTTCTCTCTCTTCTATTACCCGTCCCTACGAATTGGATGAGATGTTTGACAAGATGTTCGGCCAATTTTGTCTGGGAAAATGATGGGTACCATTATCGCGATCGATTTGGGGCTGAAGCGGATCGGATTAGCATTAAGTGCAGGTGCTGGAATCGTGACACCGCTTCCGGCGGTTGAGAGAAAAAATCGTAATCAAGCGGCAAACGATGTCAAAAAAGTACTTATTGAATATGAGGCGACGACGGTGGTGATCGGTATACCGATGGGAAGTACAACGGAAGATGAGATGCGACGGCGGGTAGACCATTTTATGAATCTCGTCGATTTCAAAGGGGAGATCGCCTATCAGGACGAATCGCACAGTTCCCAAGAAGCCGAAGCGCTGATGAAGGGGGAAATCCGTTACAAGCGTGATGGACGCATCGACTCCCTTTCGGCAAAGATTATTTTGGAACGGTATCTTAAAATAATTTAAAAAACTCGATCTTACGCACGGTTATGGCCGATCCTTTTTCACCTTGGAAAGATTGTCGGATACGAATTCCCAGTTCACCAGTTTCCACCAGTTTTCCAAATAATCCGGACGTCCATTGCGATAGTCGATATAGTAGGCATGTTCCCAGACATCGCATGTGAGTAAGGGCATATGGCCGTGACGTATCGGAGTGTCAGCATTGGAGGTCGTCTCAATCGCGAGCGTGCTGTCATTGCTGATGACTAACCATACCCATCCCGAACCGAAAAGTCCCGCAGCAGTCATTAAAAATGTCTCTTTGAACGCTTCCATTGAACCGAAATCACGCTTGATTTGATCAAAGAGTTCTGTTGAGGGAGTGTGGGGAGTATCCGAAAGGCAGTGCCAGTAGAAATCGTGATTGTAGATCTGTGCGGCATTATTGAAAACAGCACCGTCGGCATATTTTACGAGGTACTCAAGCGATTTCCCCTCATGCTGCGTCCCTTCGATAAGCGTATTGAGTTTATTGACATATCCTGCATGGTGTTTTCCGTAATGATACGAAACGGTTTCGGCAGAAATGTAAGGTTCCAGTGCTGTCTGTTCATAAGGCAGGGTCATCAACGTATGTTTCATCGTAAACTCCTTGAGAATTTATTTTATTCTACAAACATCCGTATAAAATGTACCAAAATATAATTAATTATATTAATTTAAAATATTTTGCCGCTTCTTCCTCATCATCACTGAGGGTGGAAAATTCTTCATCATTGGCCATTTTATCCTTGATAATGTCGGCACAATACTCAAACGCTAGTTTTTGTGCTTCGTCTATGTCAAATATAAATCCCATTCCGCTAAATTGATACGGTTCTTCTTGCTCTATGCAAATCACAATACCTTCGCATTTTTCTTCAAATAAATCAACGAGGCTGCGATATTGGATATGAAACTCTGTTGCATGCCACCCGATCGTTTCGAGAGTTTTGTCTGCAAACTCTGCAATACCATCCGCTGTCGTATCATCGTAGAGTGCTCGAAGACGATTAAACCCGATAATAGACTGCCATGCTGCGGCAGCTTTGATCAAAATACGCTCCCCATCTTCAACGATACGATAGTCTTTTCCGAGAATATCAGTGAGCGGACGAGCCAAATTGGTTGCAAGGGGGGATACAGGAGGGATGGTTCCCTCATAGATAGCAATAAGATTGGCGGGGAAGGGCTCAAAAACCACCTCACCGCCAGTGCTGATAGCAAAGCGTTTATTGGAGTTAAGCCCGCGCATAAAATCGCTGCGCTGTACGACAATGATCTCGTTAAAAAGATTGAATTTTTTCATAAAACAGCCCTCTTTTTTGGGTGAATTGTAGCATGAGATGTTTGATACACTCTTATAAGGGGATTTAGCTCTCTTATATAAGGGCGGGCTAATAATATTTTAGGGAAAAATGGGGTATAATCCACGAAATTTTAAGCCTAAAGTGCTTACTCTAAGGATATTCTCATGGCATTAAACGTCTATTACGATAACGATTGCAATATAGCACTCATCAAAAGCAAAATCGTCGCTATGATCGGTTTTGGTTCACAAGGTCACGCACACGCAGAAAACCTACGTGATAGCGGTGTAGAAGTAGTAGTCGGTCTTCGCAAAAACGGTAGCTCATGGGCAAAAGCGGAAGCTAAAGGGTTCAAAGTTATGACGGTTGCCGAAGCATCTGCATACGCTGATTTTGTTATGATCCTTCTTCCGGATGAAAACCAAGCAGAGATCTACGCGAATGAAATCGCTCCTAACCTAAAATCAGGGGCGACTATCGCATTTGGTCACGGTTTCAGCATCCATTACGGACGTGTTAAGCCAGCAGCGGATATCAACGTAACGATGATCGCTCCAAAAGCTCCGGGGCACACAGTACGTTCTGAGTTCGTTCGTGGCGGCGGGATCCCTGATCTTATCGCGGTTGGACAAAACCCAAGCGGAACGACGAAAGAGCTAGCGTTATCTTACGCATCGGCTATCGGCGGTGGACGTACGGCTATCATCGAAACAACGTTCAAAGACGAAACAGAAACAGACCTTTTCGGAGAGCAAGCGGTTCTTTGTGGTGGTGCGGTTTCTCTCGTACAAGCGGGTTTTGAGACATTGACGGAAGCGGGTTATGCTCCTGAATTGGCCTACTTTGAGTGTCTTCACGAACTTAAATTGATCGTTGACTTGATGTTCGAGGGCGGAATCGCAGATATGCGTTATTCTATCTCGAATACAGCAGAATACGGTGACTACGTAAGTGGTAAACGTGTTATCAATGCTGAGTCAAAAGCGGCAATGAAAGAGATCTTAAAAGAGATCCAAGACGGCCGTTTCGCAAAAGACTTCATCCTAGAAGGTCAAGCGGGATACCCACGTATGAATGCAGAGCGTACGAATGCTCGTGCTTCATTGATCGAGCGTACCGGTGTTAGTTTACGTGCAATGATGCCGTGGATTTCTAAGAACAAAATCGTTAACCAATCAACCAACTAAGTTCATTTTCTAAAACACCCTTTTTGGGTGTACCTCTCCTTTATAAGTCATTTTGATGCATAAATATATTTCTTCTTTTCGTCCCCTCTTTTCTCTGAAGCATATCACTGTTTTTTTATCCTTGCTGATTATGATTTGTATTGCCCTATTTGTTGGCTACTTTATCGGTGTGAGTCAGGGAGATGATGAGATAGCGCGTGAGAGAGAACGAACGACTATCCTAATGGAGCAAATTAAAGAGATGACTCGTGTAGATGATAGTTTGACATCACGTGAAGTCAAAGGCGAGAGGAGAGAAACCCTCTGCCTTAAAAAAGAGCTTGATACGATGTTAGCAGATGAGTCTATTCGCGCCAATCATGAATATGCACCAAAAGACGAAAAAGCAATTCCTCCTCCCCGTGAAGCAAGAGTCCCTTTTCAAGTAACGAGAGGCAATGCAAAACTGGCGATTATCATGGATGATGTATCGTATGCTCACGATGTGAAAGCAATTCAATCGGTGGGATTGCCCTTGATTATGTCATTTTTACCACCGAATACCCGACATTGTGAGTCGGCAACATTGGCGCAAGGGGTCAGCGGATACATGGTCCATTTGCCCCTTGAAGCCGTTGATTTTAACGATGAAGAGCAAGTAACCTTGCGAATAACGGATACCAAAGAGACGATAGCGTCTCAAATCCAAAAAATAAAAAAGCTTTATCCCAAAGTCCGTTATATTAACAATCATACCGGGTCAAAATTTACGGCGGATGAAGATGCCATGGATCGATTGGTATCGGTCATGAGTGCAAACGATTTGATTTTTGTGGACAGTCGTACCACAGCTCAGAGCAAAGCAAAAATTGTTGATGCAAAATATGGGATGCGTTATATTGGACGCGATGTATTTTTAGATCACCATGATGGGGTGGAAAATATTAAAAAGCAGATACGTGAAGCGGTAGCTGTTGCAAAGCGGCACGGTACGGCTATCGCTATTGGTCATCCTCGTCCTGATACGATACAGGCATTGAAAGAATCCAAGGCTATCTTGAGTCAAGTACAGCTCGTAGGAATCGATAAAATCTGACAAAATGACATATTTATCCTTTTTTTTCCTCATAAGGATACTATGAGGTAAAATTTAACACCGAGCAATCGTATGTCCAAAACCGTCCCGCATCGTATTAAAGCGCTCGAATGCATGAAAAAATATCCTGAAATGCTTCATTATAAAGGCTTTCTTGAGCTTCTTTCCCGTCCTAAAATTTCCATCGTCGGAACCCGTCGACCCAATCCGTACACTCGTGCTATGACGCTTGAACTTTCCAAAAAACTCTCGAATGCGGGGATGGTTATCGTAAGCGGTGCGGCAGCGGGAGTTGATGCATTGGCACATGAGGGGGCAGGTGTGGGCAATACCATTGCGGTTTTGCCTACAGGCATTGAGGTCCGTTATCCCAAAGCCAATGACAAGCTGATTGAATCGATTGAAAAAAAAGGCTTGACCCTATCTCAGTTTGAGAACGATTTTATGGCACGAGAGTGGAGTTTTGTGGTACGCAATGAGATTGTGGTCGCACTGGGGGAGGTGTTGATCGTGACCGAAGCTGATAGGGGAAGCGGGAGCATGAGAAGTGTCGAATACGCCCTTGAGATGGGAAAACAAATCTATGTGTTACCCCATCGAATACGTGAGAGTGAGGGGACACATCGGTTATTGGCGCAGGGTAGGGCAATCGCCATCGAAGAGATGGATGCTTTTGTAGCCCATATCACGAAATCGGCCATGAATACCATACATGACACACCATTTTTAGCATTTTGCCGAACGATGCCGACGTATGAAGAGGGGATTGCGAAGTTTCCATCGGAAATTTTTGAAGCAGAACTCTCAGGTATCATTGAGGTACGAAATGGAAGAGTGAGTGTGATCTAAAAGAGATATACCTCAAGTGAGGTATAGGTTAATGTTGAGAAGTACTCTCATACCCATAATGTTTGACAAGATAATTGGTTATCGTGTGCTGGTCTTCTTTGGAGATCGGGGCTTTGAATTCATTGACCATTTTTTGCACGGTCCCTTTCCAGTAAGGTCGGCTTTTTTTACCTTGGTTGAGAACGTATCCCCATGAGTGACAGATAAGGCAGTATTGTTGCGCGACTTCGTCGTGATCCCCTTTTACCATAGGATAATCGATGTATGGCATTTCAATAGGTTTGTCAACTTGGGCAAAAAGTGTTGCAGCACCTAACATGAGTGCCGTTAAAACGAGTTTTTTCATTGTGGTTCCTTAGACGATTTTGACGTTGACAACATCAACGGCATTGTATTGGTATCCGCCTGCATTCCAGCCGATCTCGTCCACTTGAGGCTGAATGTTTCCGATACGGTTGATAGCCCGTGCCATAATAGAAAAGTCCCCTTTGGTTTTGGCATCCCACTCGTAGGTCCACACTCTAAAGGCATATTTACCTGTTTCCGTTGCCAGCTTGGCAGCGCTCCAGCTTTTTCCGCCATCAAGGGAGATCATGACCTCTTTGATCCCTTTACCTTGGTCAAATGCGACTCCGGTAATTTTGACCTTTGACCCTTTTTTGATGGAGGTATCGGATGAAGGGTAGCCGATAACGGATTTTACTTTCATACTTGCAATCGGTTTTCGTTTGTACTCAAAATCACTTCCTGAAACAACGCATTCGCAATCGTTATCCGGAACGGTGTAGGCAACATCCATAAAAAAGCTTTTTTGATAATGCTCTAAAACGGTAATCTCTGTAAGCATTTTAACCCAGCTGTCGGCAAAATGGCCGGGAATAACCAATCGCAGCGGGAAACCGTTAAGATAAGGGAGATCCTCACCGTTCATCGAGTAGGCGACAATGATTTGATCTTCGAGAGCTTCCGCAATCGCCATTTCTCGGAAAAAGTCAGGTGTTTCTTCCATAGCGGGTTTTTCTAGGCCATTGAGCCCTACCCATCGGGCGGTTTCTTTGACCCCGGCATGCTCTAAGAGGTCTTTTAGACGTACCCCTTTCCATACCGCACATCCCATGGCGCCATGATCCCATTGTACCCCATGCGTTGCCGGACCTACATTTTTATAGTATTTGCGACTGTTTCCTCCGCATTGAAGTACGGCGGTAATCTCGGCAGGTTCAAACTTGGATTTCAAATCATCAATACTAAGGGAAAGCGGTGTGTTAACGGCCCCTTTTACTTCCAGACGAAAGGTGTGCAAATCAATAAACGTCGGGATATCCGGAAGATGCCAGCGGACAAAAAACTCATCATTTGGGGTGATTGCTTGGGTGAAAATCTCACGTCCCTTGACCGATTTAAGCAATGGCGGGCGATCAGAGACCGCAATCATCGGTTTTTTTTCAGGAAATGCAATAACGGGAGGAACATATTCTTGAGGGATCGCAATGGGTTTGGCAGGAAGCTCCTTCCCAATGAGCGTAGAAGCTCCCAATAATAAGCCAGCACCTAAAAAATGTCGTCGATTAAGATGTTTCATCGCAATACCTTGATTTATATAATACGCTATTTTAGCGTATCTAAGGTAAATTATAGAATAAGCATAGCATCACCGTAGGAAAAAAAGCGATATTTTTCACTGATTGCCTCTTGATAAATGCGGTGAGTCTCTTCAACCCCGATAAAAGAGGCAACCAGCATCAGCAGAGTTGATTGAGGAAGATGAAAGTTTGTGAGGAGATGATTGACCCGTACAGGTGGATTATGGGGGTGTAAAAAAAGGTTAGCTTCGCCATGTAATTGGGCAGTACGTGCATGGTATTCTATGGTTCGGGTGGAAGTTGTTCCGACGCACAGAAGCGGGATATCACTTTGAATAAGGGTGTGGGCATCCGGAGTGATATGAAAATACTCCGAGTGCATCGGATGATCCGTTATTACATCGCATTCGACCGGTTTAAATGTCCCTGAACCGACATGCAAGGTGACGAAAGCATTGGGTCTTGAAGCCGATATTTTTTTAAAAAGCTCATCGGTAAAATGCAGTGAAGCCGTAGGTGCGGCTACTGCTCCCTCGTGGGCCGCAAAGACACTTTGGTATTCACGCTCATCTTCAGAGTTGTCTTCACGTCCTAAATAGGGAGGAAGGGGGATGTGGCCGATACGTTCAAGTCGGGGTAAAAGCTCTTCGAAACGTAACAGAGTCCCATCGTGCATAAACTGCACTTCTCTGGAACCGTCTTCATGAAGGGCCGTGACGGTCGCGGTGATATTTTCGGCAAAAAAGAGTTGGGTGTTGGGTTTGACGCGCCCTTTGATGTAGACATTGATCGTATGGGCATCGAGGGGGCGATTGATAAGCAGTTCAATCGCTCCGCCACTCTCTTTTTTTCCATACAGTCTGGCTTTAATGACTTTGGTATCGTTAAAGATGAGCGCACACTGCTGGGGCAAAAACTCCTCGAGTTGATCAAACCTCGCATGGGTGATAGAGAAATCCTCGCGTCTGTAAACGAGAAGTCGTGCATGATCTCTGGGATGGACGGGATGGGTGGCTATAAGCTCACTTGGAAGTGAGTAGTCATAGCTGGACGTGAGAAGAGGGTTAATCAATCGTCTCTTCTTCATCTTCGATTAAAGCTTCTTCTTTTGGTGCAGGATTAACCGCACGAACGATGAGGATGGAGATGCCATAAAGAAGAATCAAAGGTGCTGCCATTAGGATCTGAGAGATGACATCCGGAGGAGTTAAAATTGCGGCAATGATAAAGATCAAAACGACAGCATATCGAAAGAAATCCCTCATAATTTTATCGTCGATAAGTCCTAACAGAGCAAGAAAATAACAAACAACGGGAAGCTCAAATGCCAGTCCGAAACCAAATAAAATTTTGGTAAAAAACTCAACATATTCTCCAATGTTGTACATTGGGACAAAAGAGGCACTTCCAAATTCGATGAAAAAGCTAAAGCCGACAGGTGTGACAAAATAGTAGGCGAATGATGCCCCCATCAAGAACATTACTGTCCCTCCGACGACAATCGGGATCATCATCTTTTTTTCATTTGTATAGAGACCGGGGGCGATAAAAAGCCATATTTGAGAGAGTATGACAGGAAGAGCTGCGAGAAGACCTGCAAAAAAGGAAACTTTCATTGCGACAAAAAAGGCTTCCGATAATTCTCTGGTGACAATCATCCCCATGGCAGCTTTACGGGAGATTTTTGATGTAGCCGTTAACGCATCAACAAGAGGAGCCGTAATCCAGGTAAGCAAAGCGTCGTGAAAATTCCACATAACGATCGACATGATAATGACAGCAGCGACACTGATGCCAAGACGCTTACGAAGTTCTACTAAATGAGGGCGTAAATCATCAAACATTAAACAATCTCTTCCGTTGGTTTTTTGGATTTAGGGGTAAACGTTACGATTTCCGGCTCTTTGGGTGCAGCTGGAGCAGGTGTGATTTCAAGCGGGGTGTCCAGATTAAGACTGTTTTTTAATCCAGTGACTTCGGCACCAATTTCAGTCATATCGGTCATACGCTCCAGTTCAGCACTGGCTCCCATGAGCTCCTCTTTATAGCTGAGTGCTTCTTGTTTCATTTCCGAAAATTTCATCTCTTCTTCAAGGGTTGCTTTGGCGCTATTGACGGTTCCTTTGACACTGCGAAAGAATTTTGCAATCTCAACCATAGTCGAGGGAAGTTTGTCAGGACCCAAAAAGAGAACCGCAACAATCGCGATAAGAAGAATTTCACCGATGCCCATACCAAACATATTATTTGCCTAATGCTAAAGATGGGGCAATTTTAGCCAAAAAAAAGTTAATATCCCTCAACACGAAGAGCAATTTCATCGGCGAGAAGGAAATTAGGGTTGAAATACGTATTATTTTTAAACTCAAGTATTTTTTCCTCGACAAGCATATCGGCTTGCTTTTGTTGCTTTGGGGTTAAAATAGGTGCAGGAACACCAATACAGCTACGAAATCCTAAAAAGAGTTTTTCACTCACCAATTCGTTATTCTCTAAGGGTTCTTCTGTGATTTCCAGCGGATTGGAGATGTAATGCTCAATATCCGTCGAGGGGTAAAATCGTTTATTGTCTAAAAATCCTACTGCACCTGCCCCTAAACCGAGGTAGTTTTCCCCTTTCCAGTAGCCTAGATTATGTGCCGACTTGGTTTTTCCAAAATTTGAGATCTCATAGTGATCAAATCCTTTTAACGTTATTTGGTTAAAAAGCCATTGCGTTAATTCCAATTCTTCACGGGCAAGCTCGGGAGTTTTTTCAAACGCGGTGTGTTCTTCGATGGTCAGAGAATAGAGGCTGATATGATCGATGGGGAGTGAAAAGGCTTGTGCTAAATCGTTTGATAAAAGTTCTTTGGTATCACCTCGGACACCGTAAATAAGATCAAGGGATAGGTGTTTAAATCCGATCCTTTGAGCGTTTTGAATGGCTTCGAGTGCATGGGCTGTGTTATGCGCACGTCCTAGCGTTTTGAGTTTTTCGTCGTTAAAGCTTTGGACTCCAAAGCTGATTCGGTTGACGCCTTGTGCGTACATCCCCTCTAACCATTCGAATGTGGCACTGTTGGGATTGGCTTCAGAGGTGATTTCGGCGTTGGATGTCAAAAAGGGACGAATGGTGTCGAAGATTTCGGTATAGAGGAGAGGATGGACGGTAGAGGGCGTGCCGCCACCGATAAAGACGGTTTCGATGAGGTTGGTCTCACTGACATTGAAGCGCTTTAACTCATAATCAAGTTGCAGCTTCAGTGAACGCATATACTGTTCGCGCTGAGAAAATTTATCGACGTAAGAGTTAAAAGCACAATAGGAGCATTTGCTATCGCAAAAAGGGATGTGAATGTATAAAAGCATACGGGATTATAGTATTTTTAATGGCGAATAGTTTATAATATGGCTAAAAAAGACGAAATAAATGGCTGAACCAAAATATTATCGCCCTAATGTAGCTGCTATTATTGTATCGGCTGCCTATCCCCAAAAGACAGAAATTTTTATTGCCGAACGAAATGATATGCACAGTATTTGGCAGTTTCCGCAAGGGGGTATTGATGAGGGTGAATCAAGCGAAGAAGCGCTTTTTCGTGAATTAAAAGAAGAAATCGGGACAAAAAAAGTCGAAATTATCGCGGAATATCCGGATTGGATCGCTTACGATTTTCCGCCGCATGTGGCTTCTAAGATGGCACCGTTTGCAGGACAAAAGCAGCGCTATTATCTCGTTCGGCTCAAACCCAATGCAATCATTAATCTGGCGACGAAACATCCAGAATTTAAAGAGTATTGTTTTGTCGGCGTTGATGAGCTGTTTGACCGGATCGCCCATTTTAAAAAACCGATTTATGAGCAGGTTATTTTACACTTTAAATCCGAGGGGTATTTATAATGGTTATTGTACAAAAGTTTGGCGGAACCAGCGTGGGAGATTTAGAACGCATTCAAAATGTTGCGAATCGTGTTTCTAAAACATTAAAAGAAGGTCATCAAATTGTTGTAGTCGTTTCAGCCATGAGCGGTGAGACCAACAAACTTATTGCGTATGCAGAGCATTATACGCCCAGCCCTGAACGAAGTGAAGTGGATATGCTTTTAAGCTCCGGAGAGCGGGTAACCGCAGCATTGCTCTCCATCGCTTTGAATGCTATGGGCCATCCGGCAATATCCATGAGCGGTCGCCGTGCAGGGATTGTTACGGATAATGTTCATACAAAAGCGCGTATTGAGAGCATTGACCCCTCATTGATGCATGAGCAGCTTGCACTTGGAAAGGTGGTCGTTGTTGCAGGGTTCCAAGGGGTGAGTGAAGAGGGTCAAGTAACGACACTGGGACGCGGAGGTTCGGATCTTTCAGCGGTAGCACTTGCCGGAGCGCTTGAAGCCGATTTGTGTGAGATTTATACCGATGTGGACGGGATTTATACGACGGATCCTCGTATCGAGCCAAAAGCCAAAAAGATGGATAAAATCAGTTATGACGAGATGCTGGAATTGGCTTCGTTGGGGGCAAAAGTCCTTCAAAACCGTTCGGTTGAGCTGGCAAAAAAACTCAATGTGAATCTCGTTACCCGCTCTAGCTTCACCGATGCAGAGGGGACACTTATTACAAAGGAAGAGAATATTATGGAAAAACCTCTCGTTAGCGGCATTGCGCTGGATAAAAATCAAGCACGTGTATCCCTCAGTGGAGTTATTGATCGTCCCGGGATTGCGTCGGATATTTTTACCCGTTTGGCAGACAACAGTGTCAATATCGATATGATCATTCAGACGTTGGGTCATGACGGAAAAACGAACCTCGATTTTACTGTCCCTAAAACAGAACTGTTGGATGCAAAAAATATCGTTGAGCAGTTTGTGGGCGAAGGTGAGATTAGTGAAGCCAGCTACGATGAAAGCATTTGTAAAGTCTCCATTGTAGGCGTAGGGATGAAATCACACACCGGTGTTGCGGCAAAAGCATTTCAGACGATGGCGCGTGAAAACATCAATATCATGATGATCTCAACCTCTGAGATTAAAGTATCGATGGTCGTCGCTGAAAAATACGCGGAGCTTTCCGTGCGCTCATTGCACAGTGCCTATTCGTTGGATCAATAATGCGTCAATTTGACCAGTGGACTCTTGAAGCGATACGCTTAGAGGGTGCCTCTATGAGCTGGTTTGAAGAACAGCGGTATGAGTGGATCCCGCAAATCATGAGTGCTATGGATCAGATTATGTCAGGACGGACTATTATTTTGGTCACCGATCATGATCGACGATGGTTCGCACACTACATTACAGAAACGATCAATAAAAAATTCAAAGAGCGTCCATTGATACCGATTATCTGCTTGGAGGCTTTGTATCCTCATCTGATAAAACTCAATGATATTGAGGGGATGGATACGTTGAGCGATATGCTTGAGATCTCGTTTAAGGGTGAATATTTCTTTTGGTATGTAGGTCGTGGAGGGGATGAACGCAGAGCAGATATTGTCAAGCGTACCGATAACGCGCTGATGTGGATCATGGATGAAAATTACCCCAATGCACTCCCTTTGCGATCGTATGATTCACATATTGACATCAAGCTTCTACAGCTTTACAAACTGTTTGATCGAACCTTGGCCGGTGTATTGTTCGGGGAGATTGATGTTCACGCTTGAGCGCGGAGGAATCATCATAACACCACGTTTTGAAGAGCGTTCGGCTGAGCTTTCAGAACAATTGAAACCATTGAGAAGCGTTTGTTTTGTCTGCGAAGATTTTAAGATCGAAGATGCCAAAGAAGTCATCGCAGAAGCGTATAAAAGTGAAGAAAAAACGAAAACGCTCATTTTAGGAGCCAAAAGTTTTACGGTCCCTGCCCAAAATGCACTGTTGAAAATCCTTGAAGAGCCCCCTCGAAATATTGTCTTTATCCTATTGGCCCCCAATAAAAGTACTTTTTTGCCGACAGTCCGTTCTCGAATGTCGTTGCACGTAGAGTATGAAGTTCATGAGCATATGAGGATTGAGTTGAGCTTACGTCATTTGGATTTGGCATCACTTTTTAAGTGGGTTAAAGAGTATGACAGACTTAAAAAACATGAGGCCAAAGAGCTGGTTGAACGACTTTTTTACCACGCAATCCATGTTGAGCAGCTCTCTTTGAGTGCGGTCCAAATAGAAGGGTTTGAAAAAGCATTTCGCTTGATTGAACTGAATGGACGTTTGCAGGCTATTTTGGTAATGGTTCTGATGAACTTTTTAAAAGAGGTGCAGCATGCACGTTGAGCATCTTTCGTCTTCCTTAAATCTACACAGTGCCCTTGAGAAGCTTGGCGTCGATAGCGGCGGAGTTTCTATCCTTGCGCAAAAAGGGCTTATTCATATTTTGAAAATCAAAGACCTCCATGTGGGTGCGGCTAATATTCTCAAGCAAGATGCTTTGAGTATCGGTGCTGATCTGGCAGTTCCACGAGGAACGGTCATGGCACTTATTCCACGGGTTGATGCGATTTTAATCGCAAATGAGCGACAACTAAAAGAGTTGGCCCGCAAAGAAAAAGCGCAGCCTTTTGGTCTAAAAAATCTAGCACAAGAACTGGAGCGTTTTTGTAAAATGATGCTTCCTCAAAAAATAGAGGTCATGGGAATCATCAATGCTAACGATGATAGTTTTTATCCATCAAGTCGATTTACCCAGTCGAATGTTCTGGAAAAAGTAGAGGAGATGATTACGCAAGGGGCGGATATTATCGATATCGGAGGGGTGTCAAGCCGTCCAAACAGTATCGCAGTAAGCGTTGATGAAGAGTTTGAACGAATAAAGCCAATCGTTGATTTACTGTATCAAGAAAAAGTGTATGAAAAAATTCGACTGAGCTTGGACAGCTATACACCCAAGGTGATTGCGTATGCTCTCGAACGGGGTTTTCGTATTGTTAACGATATTACGGGGCTTGAAAATGATGAAGTTGCCCGATTATGCGGCAGCTATCATGCCACAGCCGTGATTATGCATATGCAAGGCTCTCCGAACTCGATGCAAGAAAATCCGCAATACCATTCTGTTTTGCAGGAAGTGGAACAATTTTTTACTGAACGTCTTGAGAAAGCGGATGCGTTTGGAATTGCGGAGACTGTTTTGGATTGTGGGATTGGTTTTGGAAAACGGTTGGAAGACAATTTGGCACTTATAACGCATCAAAAACATTTTTTAGCGTTTGGAAAACCTCTTTTGGTTGGGGCAAGCCGCAAATCGATGATTGACAGGATCTCTCCCTCGTCCAGTGAAGAACGTCTAGGGGGGACCTTGGCCATTCATTTAAAGGCGATTGAAGAGGGTACCTCTATGGTTCGGGTCCATGATGTCAAAGAACACGTCCAAGCCATAGCGCTGTGGAAAGCGTTGAGGGGTTAGAGATGAGCAACAGTGTTGTGGTTATTATTACCCTCTCTTTACTGGTAATGTTTTCTCCATTTTTATCCCGAGTAACGAGAGTTCCCGTCGTAGTCGTTGAGATATTACTGGGGAGTGTGGCAGGATATTTCGGCTTTTTGGTCGAGACGGAGCTGTTTAAAATCATTGCCAAAGTCGGCTTTTTGTACCTGATGTTTTTGGCAGGGATGGAGGTCAATCTCAAAGAGTTTGGATTTGCAAAATCCTCCCTGCTGCGCCGGACTGTCATCTATTTTGTTATGTTGTATGCGGGATCCTTAGGATTGTTTTATTATTTTGATCTCAGCGCGGTTTATTTGGTGGCTTTTCCGATTTTTTCTCTGGGAATGCTGATGGCATTGGTCAAAGAATACGGTAAAAATCAGCCATGGCTTGCACTCGCACTCAATATCGGGATTATTGGAGAGTTGGTGAGCATTATGGCGCTGACCATTCTTAGCGGCGGACTTGAATATGGGTATAACCGCGAGTTCGCATTTACCTTAGGGGGACTGTTCGCCTTTATGATCGGATTTGTTCTCTTTTTCAAGGGGATACGAATCCTTTTTTGGTGGTATCCGAGCTTAAAGACATTGATCATGCCGCATGAAGACGGGAAAGATCAAGATGTTCGTTTTTCAATGGCATTGATGTTTTTGATGATTGCTGTGATGCTTTATCTTAAAATAGATGTCGTATTGGGCGCATTTTTGGCGGGAGTATTTATCGCGACCTATTTTAAACACAAAAAAGAACTTCCTGAAAAGCTTTCCTCTTTTGGATTTGGTTTTTTGGTCCCCATCTTTTTTATTCACGTAGGCTCCACTCTTTCTTTGGACGCATTTACGGATACCAAAATATTGTACATGGCTTATTTTATTGCCAGTGCTATTATTGGAATTCGTCTTATTAGTTCCTTTATCGCATACAGCGGTTATTTGGGATGGAAAAATACGATTCTTTTTTCACTCAGTGATTCGATGCCGTTAACCTTTACCGTTGCGATTGCCACCTTGGGATATGAAGCCGCTGCTATCAGTCATGATGAGTATTATGCCTTTATCGTTGCAAGTATGGGGAGTGGTATTTTCTTGATGATCCTTATTAAAATCCTGTACAATTTCTTCTATCCTGATAATGAAAAAAAGTTATAATTTTCAGCAAAAACAAGGTACAATCAATAGATAATAGAAACATTATTTTGAGTATAAATGGGTTATAAATATCGTAAGAATAAGGAGTTTATGTGGATTTAACGGTCGTTTTGGGTATATTAGGGGCTATTGCCTCTATTTCCATCGGGGACTTGATGGAAGGGGGAAATCCCATCCATGTCGTTCATATAACTTCATTGATTATCATTATGCCTACAACCCTATTGGCATCCATGATCAGTACCGATCCGGAATATGTCAAGGGTGCCTTTAAAAGTGTCCCGATCATTTTTAAGAAATCTCCCGTTAATCTGCATGCACGGATTCAAGAGATCGTTGAATTGGCATTAATGGCACGTCGCGATGGCTTATTATCGTTGGAAAAGCGTGTTTCTGAATTGGACAATGAGTTCTTAAAGCAGGGGCTCAGTATGGCCGTTGATGGCAATGAGATTGACACCATTGATGAGACCCTTTCGTTGATCATCGAAGAAACCGAAGAGTATTATCATGGATGTGCTCATTACTGGATTTTAGCAGGAGAGACTTCGCCAGTATTGGGTCTAGTCGGAGCGGTTTTGGGTCTGATTCTAGCCCTTCAGAAATTGGATAATCCGGCTGAAATGGCTGCCGGTATTGCCGGAGCCTTTACCGCTACGGTAACGGGGATTTTCAGCGCGTACGTTCTTTTTGGACCTATGGGTAACAAATTAAAAGCAAAAGCGCATCATATTGTGAAAGAGCAAAAAGTGATGCTGGCAGGGATTATCGGAATTGTCCACGGAGATAACCCTAGAACGCTTGAAGCCAAGCTGCTTAACTACCTTTCTCCTGTGGAAGAAAAACACAGTCAATTCAATTGATGAGTATCTGAATGGCTAAGAAAAAATTTAAAAAATGTCCGGAGTGTCCCCCGGCAGAAAAATGGGCAGTCCCAACGGCTGACTTCTTTAGCCTTCTGTTGGCATTGTTTATTGCCCTGTATGCGCTAGCTTCCGTGAATAAAGAAAAAATGCGCGCAGTCAAAGAGGAGTTTGTAAAAATTTACGATTACGCTCCTGCTCCTGAAGAGATCAGTCCTGTGTTGCCTATGGATCCGGCAACACCCGAAACGCCTTCCGAGCAAAGCAGTGGAAAGATGCCAGTGGCCAGCGGTGGAGCGGTATTGGAGAGTAATCCGAGTCAAAGTGATGGACAAACTGAATCAAGCAATAGCAACGAAGAAGAGCAGATGCAAAACGTCTCAGTGGGTGAAGGTGCTTTAGATCAAAGTATGGATGGGGTGTTGTTGAAATTACCCGCGACGATCCCTTTTAGAGGTTCTAATGCGACGCTGGATGATGAAGAGATGCATCGTTTTGTCAAAAGAGTTGCCGATATCATTAAAACTCTTCCGCCAACCGTTGATATTTCTGTACGGGGATACACGGATAACCAAATGCTGCCAAAAGGATCTGCCTATCGGGACAATTTGGATCTTTCTCAAGCGCGTGCATCAACGATTGTACGAGAGCTGATTAAAAACGGAGTCAGTGCAGAGCGAATATCAAGTGCAGGATTTGGGGCGGCAAAACCATTGGCTTCCAATACAACCGAAGCAAATCGTGCAAGAAATAGACGCGTTGAATTTTATATGTTTGTAGCCAATGATAAAAAGCTTGATCAAGCAACTCAAAAAAGCGTTCTGGATTCAATGGCAAAACTTCCGAAATAGTTACGGAAGTAAGACTGCTTTGATTATTTTTTGGGCTTGAAGGGGTTTGTCCCCATTTTGTTGCCCATTCGTTTTGACATTATTAAGCTTCTCTAACGTATCCGAACCTTTGATGACTTTACCAAAAATTGTATGATACCCATTTAGCCATGGTGTCGGCGCTGTGGTGATAAAGAACTGACTTCCGTTCGTTCTTGGACCTGCATTGGCCATGGCTAAAATACCGCTTTGATTGAAGACAACCCCTGATTTAAACTCATCCTTAAAGGGTTTCTTCCATATGGACTCACCGCCGGCGCCGGTTCCGGTTGGATCTCCGCCTTGCACCATAAAGTTTTTGATAATACGGTGAAATGTCAAACCATTATAATAGCCATTTTTGACATGAGTGGTAAAATTTTCAACCGCCAAAGGGGCAATGTTCTCATAAAGTTCAAGGACGATTTCCCCTTGAGTCGTTTGTAGTGATACTTGTGGATGGGCTGCAAAAGCAAGAGTTGCAGCAAAGAGTAGAGCCAGTAGAGTACGCATGGTGTTCCTTTTAGTGTGAGATGGAGTGAATTTCTTCAGAAATGACTGTGACGCTGTGTGATGCACGGGAAAGAGCCATAGAATACTCTGGTGTGTCGATACTGAGGTTAATCACATAGCAATGGGGTACACAGACCCCTGCAATGTATTGGGGTGTTGCAAGGGTGACTGAGTCTAAATTTTTGTATTGTAAGCTAAACGAAGAGGTGAGAATCTGACATTCGATACGGAAGCAATCGTCGATTGTCTTTTTGTAGTCTAAAAGCAGATCTTCGGAGGGGAGAACAACAAGCACTGATATAGGTGTCTCGGATTGAAACAACGGTTCCAATTGCGTAAGAAGAGAAACGATTGCCTCTTTGGCGTGAGAGAGTTGGATGTTCTTAACAGTAGGGGCTCGATAAACCTCCGTTAGGAAATAGCAGAGATGATTTTCACTGGGAAGCGAGCTGCTGATAAAGATACTGCGTTCTTGAATATTTGCCTGAAATTGATCGGTAAACGTTGCATTAAAGGGGTAGAAATCATCATAAATGATGATTGAAGCATCTTTGGGCAATGGATTGATATCAATAGTCTCCTGCGGCGTTGGAGGGGTTAAAAAGATAAGCCGTGAATAATCAAGCGTTACCGCAGCAAAATCACAAAGAGAAATGAATTCTTTTCGTAAAATTTCACCACTAAGGATGGTCGGTGTAAAAATGACTGCTTTGGTATCACTATTTTTGAGCAATGCATGGAGAACTTTTCGTATCAGTACGGTACTTTTCCCCGTAGTAGCGGTTCCTTGGAGTATCGTGATGGTCGACATTTCAATGGGTGCATCCAAAAAAGTCTGCTGTTCATTGGATAAAAAAGCACCAAAAGGATTTTTGAGAGTTGGCAAGAGCAGCGTATGCGCTTGCAATGATCCTAATACTTTGAGTTTGGAGAAGGGGATTTCCTGATACGTATTGAGTGAAAAAAGTTTTTCTTGAATGTTTTGGATATCATCATCCGCGAAGATTACTCTCTCTTTGGAGAGGAGAGTTTGAAAGGAGGAGTGAAGCGCATCAAACTCCGATTCACAAAGATGTTCCATCCATAAAAAACGTTGAATGGGCGTGGAGTCAAAGGATAAAACATCTTCAAGTTTTTGATGAAGTATTTTTTCGGTGGTTTTCAAGCGTGTCGTAGAATTTTTCTTATTTTTTTTTGAAAAGGGTTCGACTTTTGCGTTTTTAAGCTCTTCGGCTGTCCATGATATTTTTTCTCCGAAATAAAGGCCATAATGAGGTAAAAAAATTAATAAATCAATAAGAAGGCGGGTTTCATGGTGAAAGAGTTCAAAATCCTTCAGAAATGTTCCCTTGATATCCAAAATGGAATGCTCTAAAACATTGATGGATTGCTTATGTTTTTGTGGTTTATCGGGAACGGTATTGTTTTTTTGAGCATCTGTTTTGTATAGACGAGTTATAAGAGAGGAAAACAAAATAACAAACCCTCATGATTATGTGATGACGCTGGTAATTATAGCGAGTTTGACGAAAAATAAAAAAGAATTTAGTGCGGGAAAATCCAAGAAAATTTCTTGGATTTAAAGTGGTGTTATTTTACGCCAGCAACGCTGTCTTTAAGACTTTTGCCTGGTTTGAATTTAGGAACCATTTTGTCTGCAGTACTGTAAGTTTTAGTAGTACCAGGTACTTTACCGCTTTTGCCTTTTTGAAGTGATGCAGCAAAATTACCGAAACCAACCAATGAAACTTCTTCTTTAGAAACAAGAGCTGCTGTTACCGCTTCTGTAAACGCTTTGATTGCTGTTTCAGCTTCTACTTTAGTTTTGTAACTACCACTTTTTTGAACCAATTCAACGAATTGTGCTTTATTCATCTATTTTCCTTGAGCAAAAATCTGTGAAATTCGTTAAAGCCTCCTAATTCACGAGGACAAGAAGCGTGAAACGTTTCAAACGCGAATACTTTATTATCTCTTAGCTTAAATTTTTCTTGTTTTTTACAATTTTTGTAAATTCTTTTGTAAAAAGGTGATTTCTGAAGCTTTTTTGACCCTTTTTAGCAATGCAGAGGGATATTTCAACTCTCTTGCTCGGGCTTTTAGATGGAGGATGAGATAGGCATGGTAATAAGAGATCTTCTCTTTAAGGAAGGATGATCTAGAAGTGGATATGGATGAAAATACCTCTTCAAGGGCATGACGTTCTTTGCTGCTCAAGGTACTCATGATGATTCTCCAAGTTTGTTTATTTTTCTGACAACTCGAATGATCTCGTCGTTGTCCAGCATTCCAAGCATGTCTAATACGGCTTTTGCTGCTTGAGGTTTGGCATTTCCTAACCTCCAGTCTTGATACGAGCGCATGGATATTCCCAATTTTTGTGCCATCT
>DASUNE010000175.1:0-3594 GCA_036277315.1 Sulfuricurvum sp. | reverse complement strand
GAAATCGAAGCGCAAACCACGTCACAAGCAATGGTTGAAGTTGCTTTGAATGACCCCATCATCGTGGTTGCAGGGAAAGGCTGGAACGAAGGGGTTGTGGGCATCGTTGCTTCCCGTTTGTCGAATCATTTTCAAAAACCCGCCATTGTATTGAGTATCCACAACGGCATTGCCAAGGGCTCCGGACGCAGTATCGGCAACGTCGATCTCTACAGCCTTATCAAAACACAAGAACATTTATTGGCCAAATTCGGAGGGCATAAAATGGCGGCAGGTCTTTCTATGGATCTTGCCAATGTGGAGCAATTTCGGCAGGGGATCAATGCCCAAAGTGCTTCCATTCATCCCGATGATTTTATCCCGCAAAGCGATGTCATCGGAGAACTCGATCACACCGATATCACACCGGATCTTTTACACCTTCTTGAAAAATACGAACCCTACGGCGAGGGAAATCCGCGTCCCCGATTTTTGCTTCGAAACGGGCACTTTGTCGCTGTCAAACTCTTCGGAAGCGATAAATCTCACAGCCGATTGGAACTTCGCCCAAGCCCGCTCAGCCCAAAAACACTCGAATTCATCGCTTTTCGACGCGTTTTAGAAGCTCCGGATGATCGTACTTTAAGCCTTAGCTACACGGTCAACAAAAACGAATTCAACGGAAAAATCTCCATGCAGTTGATGATAGAACGATTGTTTTAAGGCTATAATATTCCCATGGATACTTTTTTTATTGAATTTAGAGATCCCTTATTTGGGATTATTGTCTTCTTTTTACTGCTGTTTATCATCTCCTTCTTAAGCTATTGGGGAGGACGCTACAAAGGGACCAAAGAGGCTCAGGATCTGGAGAATTTTTTAGGAAAATTTGATGAGCCCTCAAGCGAAACAAGCATTGCTTCTCAAGTCAATGAAAATGCTATCACCAATGAGACCTGGCTCTTGTTAGCGCAAGGATTTGAGCATCAGGGGAATTTTGAAAAAAGCATTGAAATCTATCATGCTTTGTTGCGTAAAAAAAGTGATAAGCTGATCCAAAAAGAGGTTTTACTCAAACTGGGACGAGGCTATTTTAAAGCAGGATTTTTGGAACGCTCGCGACAAAGCTTTTTGCAAGTGCTTCAAAATCATCCACGAACAGGGCAAGCCCTTCATCATCTTATCCTTATCTACGAGCATCTTCAACAGTACGATGATGCTTTGGACGTCATGGAATCGCTCATAGAGGTAGAAGGGTCGTCAAAATGTGAAAAACTTTATCTCGAAGCGCGTCAGATGCTTACGAATCCTAAAGCATCGATTGATGAAAAGGCGACTTTTCTCATCGATCTTTATACCCAAAACTCCAAGCTTGGATATTTGGTATTTGAGTATCTTTTCACCCATCGCCCCATTTTGGCATGGAAACACTTCGACCAATCTCTAAGCCCCAGGCTCACCGATATATTATGGAAACTGCCTGCGGAAAATATTGATTTGGATATAATTGCACGTAATGGATTTTTGCGGGAACTTTTCACCGCCAAAGGGTATTGTGATCTGTCACTCTCCAGTGCCATTTTTGAGTTTGACACCCTCATTACGCTGCGTAAATGTGGCAATACCAAGGTGACGCTCCAGTTTGAATACGTATGCGGTGAATGCCATCAGCTCTCATTCTTCCCTTTTCACCGTTGCACCCAATGCAACGCGATTGACACAATTGAGAGCATTATGAGTCTCGAAAAGGAACGTTTTGAAGACCATAACTCTTTTCAGTGACGGTTCCAGTCTAGGCACCCCTGGGTCTGAGGGATTTGGAGCGATTTTACGGTTTGGTGAGTGAAAAAAGAGACCAATATTATAATAAAGGATACACAATTCAATGAATGACTTACAAACCCTGCAGCAACGACTAGGGTACCAATTTCATGATACGAAGCTCCTTATTGAAGCGCTGACGCATAAAAGCCACAAACAGCCCTACAATAATGAGCGACTCGAATTTCTAGGAGATGCGGTACTGGATTTGGTCGTAGGCGAATACCTCTATAAAAAATTTCCAAAATTCGACGAAGGAGACCTCTCCAAGATGAGAGCATCTCTTGTCAACGAAGATGGATTTACCCTGTTGGCGCATCATCTCAAACTGGGAGAGCATATCTTTCTCTCCAATGCTGAAGAGAACAACAACGGACGGAACAAAAACTCCCTGCTTGCCAATGCTTTTGAAGCCGTCATGGGGGCGATTTACCTCGAATCCGGGTTGGAAAGTGTCCGAAACATCACGGTCGAGCTCCTTGAGCTGACTCACGAAGAGATCTCTTTGGATTCTCTCTTCAAAGACTACAAAACGTCACTTCAAGAACTCACTCAAGCTCACTTTGGAATTACCCCTGACTATCAGCTTGTCGCTTCTCATGGGCCTGTTCACAAAAAAGAGTTTGAAATCGCGGCCTTCATCGATGGGAAAAAGTACGCTTCAGCTATGGGAAAAAGCAAAAAACACGCCCAGCAAGAAGCCGCAAAAATTGCATTGGAAATCCTCTCCAAGGAATTAAAATGAATCGGTTCGGAGAACGTTTTACGATTAGCACTTTTGGCGAATCCCACGGTAAAGCGATAGGATGTCTGCTCGATGGTGTCCCAGCAGGTCTGGCAATCGATGAAGCGTACATCCAAAGCGAACTCAACCGTCGCAAGCCGGGACAAAACGAATTTGCCACCGCACGCAAAGAAGATGACAAAGTAGAGATTCTAAGTGGGACATTCGAAGGGCTTAGTACGGGGACCCCTATCATGATGGTCATCTACAACACCGATCAAAAAAGCGGTGACTACACCAACGTCAAAGATATTTTCCGTCCGGGACACGCGGATTTTACCTATTTTCACAAATACGGATTACGGGATTATCGCGGAGGCGGACGCTCAAGTGCCCGTGAAACCGCCGCGCGTGTTGCAGGAGGGGCGGTTGCCAAACTCATGCTTAAAACACTGGGTATTGAGTTTGCAAGCGGTATCAGCGCCATTCACGGCATAGAAGCCAAAAATCTTGATTTTAACTACCCGTCCAACAGTCCCATCTATGCCCTCGATAAAAACGTCGAAGAAGCTCAAAAAGCCGCTATCTTAGACGCAAAAAATGCCCACGATTCAGTTGGTGGCGTAGCGACGGTGAAAATCTCAGGACTTCCCATAGGTTTGGGTGAAGGGCTGTATTACAAACTTGATGCCGTGCTGGCGGAAGCGATGATGGGGATCAATGCCGTCAAAGCAGTCGAAATCGGTGAGGGGATCCATTCTGCCGAGCTTTTAGCTTCGCAAAATAACGACGCCATTACGCCAAGAGGCTTTAAAAGCAACCACGCAGGAGGAATCCTTGGAGGGATGAGCAACGGTGATGACGTAGTACTTCGTGTCCACTTCAAACCCACCCCTTCCATCTTCATCGATCAAGAAAGCACCAATACCTCGAATGAAAGCGTACACGTCTCCCTCAAAGGGCGCCATGATCCATGTGTCGCCGTGCGCGGATCGGTTGTGGCCGAATCGATGGCGGCTTTGGTGATTGCCGATATGCTTTTACTCAATATGGGACGTACCATGAATGGG
>DASUNE010000174.1:0-14957 GCA_036277315.1 Sulfuricurvum sp. | reverse complement strand
GCCAACGGCATCAGCAAATCACCGATCAATTTTCCATCAACAATACGGATAAAATCACAAAATCCTGATTCTTCCGCCAAGGAAGATGCGCTATCCACTAAGTCAAAGGCTTCTTCCTGATATTCCGAAGAGATAATCGCGCCATTGAGCTTGGAACCGCGCATTTGCGAAATCGTAAACGCAACATCATCCGAACGTATATTCATTGGTATCACCATCGCGTTGTGGCCACTTGACTTGAATAATTTATTCACACTAACCGAAAATCGGTTGCTATGAGCATTTTCTGCAATAAAACCGTACAATAATGTTTCTGTTGTAATCGAATTATCATTGTTCATCATTTATAACCCCCAAAGTTCACGCGCTTCTTCCTCTTCAAGGCGGCAGCGGCGACAAATTTTTTCACCTGCAGTTGAACTAAACAATCCATCACATTCGTTGCATCGGCGTACTGCAAAGTGTGCCAAATTTTGCACCGATGGTGTATACCACTCTTTTAAATTATACGATGTGGATAATGCTATCGCATTCGGTTCACATACGTCATGACATAAATGACATTTAACACATAAAAAAGGGTCAAAATCAATCTTTGAATTACGAGCATCCGAACTTAATGCTCCTGTTGGACAGACTCGATAACACATTTCACATGCCGTACATAATGATTCATCAAGCAATTTTTGCGATGTGAACGTGATGTTTGCAGCATCAACAACATGAAAATTTGCAGGATGGCTCGTTCTCTTCAATGCCGTAAAAAAAAGCTTACGCCGATCGGTAATTTTTTTTGTACGCAGCTCATGAGTATGTGAACTATCGACGACAGATTCAATAAATTCATCGGTAGATCGCTGTATCTCTTTCTCAAAATCCGAACGTATTTTTCCAATGCCGCGAAGATGAAATGTTTTAAAAAAATCTCTTCTTTCAGGGGTAACATCCTCTGAATTTTCGTCACAGTATGCTATCGCATGGCATTCTACACGAGATTCTGATTCAATCGCTTCTAACAAATAGTTTACATTCTCAATCATTGGCATCATATGGCTAATAACGCGCTGTCCGATCTCGCATTGGCCGCAATGGCCCGTATCCAGTACCACACCTTCTTTCATCTGTGCAAAACTGATCAACTGCTCGCTACTGAGTGCAGCAATACACGGAACATTTTTTTGGCATGAAACGACATTCCCCTCTTCCGCGGCATACGAAAAGAAAAAATCAGTCGGGTTAAAGTCATCAAGTTTCAATGCTTCTGTCGGACATACTGCCGTACATCCGGCACATCCTACACATTGGGCTTGATTGATGGCTGGAAGTCTGCCACTAATCGTTATGGCGCCGGTTGGACACACAGCAACACAATGATCGCAAACAGAATTGACACTTAATGCTCTAACACATCGTCCGGCAGAAAGAATTAAAAGGCTCATGCAGCTTTTGAAATCTGGGCGCTTAGCATTTCATTATCAGAGAGCAAAAATTCTAATGTCATCTCTGCTGCATCATAATACAATGGAGTTCTGGACTCGTATTTCATATTGATGAGATACATCGGTGCCCACTGAAGCAAATGGGTATTTAAAAAACGGTGCTGTACGGCTTGAAGTTCAGCAACAGCATCCGTATCTCCTTCTTCCACCGCTTTCATTTGCGCTTGACATAAATGGTGCATAAATTCCAGCTCTACCCCGATATGATCCGCAGAAACAACACGAGCGACTTCATAGTCAACGATGAAGTCATATGCACTGTACATGTCCGTTACAGGATTAGCACCCCCGGTCTCGATCATTTGATCTTGACGCGTATAAAATGTCTCATAAGGGACAAGATGCAATAGTGAAACATTCGTAAAATCCGGATTAAGATATTCTTCTAAAAGCTGCTGAGACGGGATACTAGTACGTAATTCCCACTCATTCCAATGGGGTAAAAATTCAAGAACGGTTGCGTCGTTGATGAGAGTATTTAATATCTCATTATCCAATTCTTGAAGCATTACGCGTGATAATAACGCATAAATATTCGAACGTGCAATGATTTCATCCATAATTATTAGCCTTGTTAAAGTTGGTAGGATTGTAGCTTATCTGACTGAAAAACAGATGAGAGAAGGAGGTTACGAGTGAAGGCTATCAAGTCCTAAGACTTGATAGAAACATCGTATGCTGTAGGATCAAGAGTAACCCATGGGCGTTTGATATGGCGAGGACGGCGAATCGTAGAGTTTGCATCCAAACCGCGTGATAGCTGATCTCTCCATGCTTGATAGACTTTGAGATTGTTGTCGTAATTTACAAAAATGTCACCGATTTTGTCACCCGGCTGAGCTGGCTCAAGGATAACTTTATGGTGCCAGCAGTGCATGCCTGAAACCGGGTCAGGATGCGGAGCCGCAACGGCATTCTGCCATGAACCGCTCAATCCATCCCACCAAATGTTTTCGGAATCGCGGTTATACTCAGCGAAACGCTCCGCTTTGAACCCTTTGATTCCTTCAACATACTTCATTTTTCCGACTTTACCATCCATTTGGATCTCAGCCACTGGAACACCGAAGCTATTGATACCTGTAGTTCCGCTATAATCGTCGATTTTTGTCTGAGCACCTGCAGCACCGACATTCGCCGGAGATTCTTTCAAGAACTCTTTATTGCTCAAATCACGAGGAGCCGCGCCAGGAGCGACTTTACCATCGGTGACACCATTTGGAATCGTTACCGCGTTGGTCAATTTCCAGCGTCCGCCGTGGTGTGAACATGCCAAGGTACCCGGCAATACACCCTCCGTAGGAACTGCCATGGCAACGAAGTGTCCGCTCTCTAGCCCTGAAACGGTATCAACGATTTTAACACGCATTGCATCACCGCGCTTGAATCCAAGACGCTTAGCATCACCCGTACTGATCCAAATCGGGTCATGATTCTGTGAAATTTCCATCAAATGCTTGGAGTTCGCAGAACGGGTGTGAATGTTATACGGCAATCGGAAAACGGTATTCAAAGCAAACGCATTGTCCTCTTTCATATACATGTGGTTAACATGGGATACCAGGTGAACCATCTCTGTCTTCTCTTTATCGTTACGCGGGTAGAACGGCATAGCGTACTCTCTCCACTTCCAATCCGTAGCCCATTGTGTATAGAATTCAAGCTTTTTAGTAAGAGTAGCAAACCCTTCCATTTTTTTGCCGTCAATTTCGATACCAATAGATTTTTCTTTGCCTTCGTGATCTTTAGCTTTAATGACACCGGCTGCACCGACACTCATTGAAGCCGCATCAAATTTATGGCCGTGAGAGATAACCTCTCCATCTTCCATTTTCAGTTCACGTTCCATCGCATGATAGATCTTATCTTCTTCCATCCATGCACCGTGATCACGCAAATAGGCGTATACCGGGAACTCTTCTTTGCTGTAACGCTCATCATTGGTTGCGGTCTCTTTGAGTTTTGGCAAGTTATCACCAAACGCAGCATCGTACCACTCAGCAATCGTTACCGGCTTGCCTGGATGGCGCTTTGATTCCCACATTTTTCGAACACCCAGAGTACCGTCGGCATCAATGTAATTCACACATAAGTCAAACCAGAACTCATTCTCTTCCCAAACTTCACCAAGACCCGCTTTGACGTGGGCTTCGAGAGTTGCACGATTTGGATTCTTCGCTTTCCAGCCTGATTTCTCCAGCGCTACACGCAATACCGGCTGACGGAATGAGGTCCATCGAGCAGGGAAGGTTGCTTCAGAGTGCTGGTCATGGCGCTCACCTGCAAGTCCAACCGGAAGGACATAGTCCATATACCAGTTCGTCTCTGACCATACCGGAGAGAGATTCATCGTAAGTTCCATTTTCGATTCGTCTTTGAGAACTTCAATCCAACGGAAACCGTCCGGATTAATCCAAACCGGATTATACATACGCGGGATATACACAGCCAACTTATTTGGTACTGTCAATCCACGGTCATTCCATTTCTTTTGCCACTCTTTATCACTTAGTAAGTGTGGTAATAGATAAGACATTTCATAGGTAGACAAAGGCCACTCAGGAGGCCATGTAAGCTCATTCCATACTTTGACTTTAGGGACTTCAGAACCACCGGTACCTTGACCCATAGTAGAGCTTCCGCCCTTACCCGAAACAGAAATAACATGCCAGTGGTGGAAGAATGTACCACCCTCCGTACCGATAGCGCCACGAAGACCGATACAGAAATACGCCGCACGTCCACCCATCCATGCACCACGGTTACCCGCAGCGGCTGCACGCCAAATGTACGTAGAAATCGCATCACCCGCCCAGATAAACATCTCATAGAGCTTTTCAAGCTTATAAGCAGGTACATGGGTCTCTTTAACCGCATACTCTAGTGTATACGGAGCATACATGTCTTTAAGCAGTTCGATATAACTGTCAAAGCTCTTATCCGCCGGCGCTTTAGTGATTTGACCCTTCTCAAGCATAAAGTTCAAATGTTCTTGATCGTTCATCAAGGTTTCCCAGTTAAACCATTTCTTGACGAACTTTTTATCGGTCATATTTTCGTTCAAGATACGGTTGGCTAGATAGAGATAAATAGCTGCTTCCGTACCTGGCCATGCAGCGATCCAAAGATCCGACATACCCGCAGAGTTCGACATACGAGGGTCCATAACGACCATCTTTGCACCTTTTTTACGGGCATCCGCGATAAAGCTCGCTGATTGTTGAAAGTAGTGACCCGCATCTGCTGCGTGCGATGAGTTTAGGAAAATCAGTTTCGCATTCGCCCAGTCAGGACTGGTACGGTCATCGTTCGCTGTCCAAATCGTCGGTGTACGGCCATTTGACGAACAAATGTTTGTATGTGAGTTATACGAATCAAGCCCCAATGTTTCCCATACTTGGGGAACAAATCCGTTTTCATTCGGACGACCGACATGATACATGACCGATTTACGAGAAAGTTCATCGCCCTTGCGAATGGTATCGCCCATCTTTTTGCCGATGGTGGTCATCGCTTCGTCCCATGTAGTACGAATCCATTTACCCTCACCGCGCTTAGAACCCGGTGCACGCTTCAATGGGAATGGGATACGATCCGGATCGTACATTTGCGACTGAACTGCATACCCTTTTGCACAGTTACGGCCGCGTGAACCTGGGTGCAATGGGTTACCCATGTATTTTTTAACCGTTAAGGTTTTTTTATCAATCCACGCTGTCAATCCGCATGATGCTTCGCAGTTTGAACATGCTGTTGGTACGATCATGTAATCATGAACTAAAATACCATCCGGATTCTCTTCACTTTGGACACCGTGACGATCAATACCGCCACGTTTCCAGTCGACACCACTGAGCTCTTGGAAACTCTCCCATTGATCTAATGGAGGGTAAAAAGAGAGACTATCAGGGGTATTCGTAAATTTGCTGTTCTCTAACGACTGGGCAACAGCATCGGTTGAGAATACGCCCTTTGCAATCGCAGCACCGGCAACGGTAAATGCGGCACCTTTTAAAAATGTTCTTCTACTTTCTAAATACATCATTTACCTCTTTAGCTCATATTTAATAATTGTGGGATAACTAACCAGACATGCTTGGTAATCCACAATCCGACCAACGCAGACACTGCAGCGATTTTCAACAAGTAATACGATTTATCTTTGATACTTTTACACACTAATAGCATAGGGATCACGAAAGCAACGATTTGCCCGATCCAGAACATAACCGTGTATTCGCCCCCTTTGACAAACTCCAACGTTGCGATTACTTCTTCCGCTTTCATCGGTCCAAAAACCAACTCCAACATGTACATAATAAATGCAGTAAGGGCACTAAAGCCCAAAATGAGTCCTAAATCTTTTTTAACGCTATCGGTAAATTTGTTTCCGCCAAGCAAAATCATTGCTGCAGATCCTGCCAAGAAAGCGGCCAGCATCATCTGAATGGACTCTGTTGGCATCTGCCACAATTCACGTGCCGTTGATTGAGCCATCAGTCCAGCCGTATACAACGTAACAGGAACGGCTAAGACAACCCCATAACCTAGTAATTTATCATACATTGCTTCATCTTTTTTCAAATAGATGAAATAGGCCATGGCTAGAATAATACCGACAAAGCCCGTTGCCAACCATGCACCGATCGTAATCATCGAGGTCATGTGCGGGTGGAAAAAGATGTGCCAGAATCGGAACATCTGGTGTAAATCGATAACGGTAAAGAATAAGAAAAGGTGGATAAAGACGATTGACACTACTACGGCCGGAAATCGGATAAAACCTGTCTCAAGCGGGTATTTTTTCAACAAATAAAAGGCAATAAAAATGATGCCGGTACCGATACTTTTTGCCCACATGTTCATGGTAATAATCCAACCCCATACGATACCCGGAAGAGCTACGTCAAGGACTACAATCGCATTGGTTGCTGCAATAATCTCGTGTGCCATTAGTGGTGCCCTCCTACTGGTAGATGTGTAAGGTTGTTAAACAAATTATGACCTTCGCCACGGAATGATGCCAATGGATTAAGAGTAACATTACCGCCACCGACATAATAGTGATGAGGATCTGTCCCTTTTTCCGGTTTGCGCACTTGTACGTTACCTTGGTGCTCTTGGATGTATTTACTGATGTTAGACATCGGATCATCCAAATCTCCAAAAATATTGGCTTCTACCGGACACGCAACAACGCACGATGGCATCATCGCACTCGCCACACGGTGAGCACAATAGGTACACTTATCCGCTGTTTGCGTTTGGGGATCGATATAAATTGCTCCGTATGGACACGCCATAATACATCCTGCACATCCGATACAACGATCTTTATCAATATTGACAATACCGTTTTCAAGATAGTGAAGTGCACTAACGGGACAGATTCGTTCACATGGTGCATTTGCACAGTGATTACAACGAAGCGGAGTAAACGTCCGTTTTGTCTCTGGGAAAGATCCAACATCAACATATTTTACGCGAAGACGCCATGTAGAAAGTGGAACCTCATTTTCCACTTTACAAGCGATCTCACAGCCCTTACACCCCATACACAGGTGAAGGTCTACCAAGAAACCTAATTGCATATACTCTCCTTGAATTCCTATTGCAAAATACAATAATAATTATTTAGCGTCATTATAGACTTATAGTGACATTAATGCTGAGCGATATTACCTAAATAAGCTTTAACGAAAACTAAAGAAGTGACTTTTTTTAAGATAGGTTGTAGTGAAAAGAGAAAAGATTACTATAAGGTAACATAAACCGCAAAAGCGGTTTTATTTTAATCGACACCGAACCGATGCTTCGTGTGCACCAAGTCCTTCTGTATGGGCGATTAATGCACATGCTTCGCCAATTTCATTGATTGCAGCTTGCGAAAAGGCAATAATAGAGGATTTTTTCATAAAATTTTCAACCCCAAGTGGGGAATAAAATTTTGCGGTTCCGCCGGTAGGCAAAGTATGATTGGGTCCCGCCACATAATCACCGATTGCTTCTGGGGTATTATGCCCCAAAAAGATGGCTCCGGCATGCTTGATCGACGCTAAAAGCTCAAAAGGATTATTGGTTGCTACTTCTAAATGCTCAGGGGCAATGCAGTTCATCAATTTTACCGCTTCCTCCATTGAGTCCGTAACAATGATTGCAGCACGTTCTTCAATCGATTTGCGTGCAATCTCTTCTCTTGGAAGCTTCTTCAGCCATATTTCGATCTCTTGGGCACACGCATCTGCAAATTTTTGCGATGGGGTTATCAAAATAGAGCTTGCCATCTCATCATGTTCGGCTTGGGAAAGTAAATCGATTGCGATATGGCTTGGATTGGCACTCTCATCCGCCAAAACACCGATTTCGCTTGGTCCTGCAATCATGTCGATGTTGACTTCACCAAAGACCATTTTTTTTGCTGTGGCGACAAAAATATTTCCAGGACCCGTAATCACATCTACCTTGGGAATACTCTGTGTTCCGTACGCCATCGCCGCAATTGCACTTGCACCGCCGATCTTGAATACCTCACTCACACCGCACAGATGACACGCCGCCAGCAAAAGGGCATTGGGTTCATTATCCGGTGTCGGCGTACAAACAACGATCTGCTCCACTCCCGCAACCTGTGCCGGGATAACATTCATCAACAATGAACTCGGATACGCCGCTTTCCCACCTGGAATATAGAGCCCTGCACGATCAACCGGAGTCACTTTTTGTCCTAAAATCGTTCCATTTTCTTCGGTATCAAACCAGCTTTTGGGGAGCTGTTTTTCATGGTATTTTCGGATACGGTCATACGCTAAATGAAGCGCCGATTTTAATGCCGGGTCAAGCTCATCATAAGCCTTTTTCATATCGTCTGGGTTAATCTTCAAATCAGCACTGTTGGCAGGGCTCCAACGATCAAATCGTGCGATGTGCGCCATCAAGGCTCTATCTTTATCAAGACGGATTTCGTCAATAATCGATTTGACGATCGTTGAAACATGCTCCATGTCCATCTTTCCGCGGTTTAAAAGTTCATCAAAAACCGTTTGGAAATTGGCATCACTTGTTCGAATACTAACCATAAATTTATCCTCTTTTACTTTTTCGCTGATGTCTTGGAGTGTTCACTGCTGACAATATCAAGCGCTTTTAAGAAGGCTGTTGTATCAACAGCACCCATGAGAGGCTCAAACATTGGTTCGCCATTTCCTTTGATAAACCATGTTGCCGGCGTACCGCCTACATAAAGTTCACGCGGAAACAAAGGATTTTCATCCACATACACCAAAGCGGCTACATAGTTGGCATTGATTTTTTGTATCACTTTTGGGTCTTTGAGTGTTGTCGATTCCAGCTGAACGCAATAGCGGCAATTGTGATTCGAGATGATGAACATCATCGGTTTATTCAAAGATTTAGCTTGTTTCAGCGCAGCGGCATAGTCCTTTTCCCATTTGATTCCAGCACCCAAAAGCGTGGAAAGTGTCAATAAAAATATCACTATTGTTTTCATCGTTTTTTTCCTTTTTTAATGATCTCTTTTGCAATCATGTCAACCGTTTTATCGCTCACATCAATGACGATATCCGCTACTTTTAGATACTGAGGGAGTCTGTCTTCATACAAAGCACGTGCTTTTTCAATATCTTTAAACAAGGGGCGTTTTTTGAATTTTTTCTCTGCATCGGGATGTGCCGAAATACGCTCATAAATCGTATCAAAAGGGGCATTCAACAAGACAATTGTCCCCACTTTTTTTAACGCGGGGACTTTGAAAAATCCACCCCCTGTAGAGATAATCGTCCCGGTCACTTTTTTCTTCAGCCAGCGTGCTGTCTTACGTTCCAGTGCACGAAAATATTCTTCACCTTCTGTCGCAAATATCTCTTTAATCGATCGATTTTCAACACTCTCTATAATATCATCCGTATCCAAGGCCATCAACGACGTATGTTTCACCATCGCTCGGGCGATTGACCCTTTTCCAACACCCATAAATCCAATTAACACAATATTTTTCATGTCCTGCCAAAAGTTTAAATTATAAGAATGCAATCATATCAGACATTAACTTAGTGCAATTAGCTTTTAAATTCATTAATACGGGCTTGCAATGATTGAGCAACACTTAAAAGTTTTTCTGAATCTCCCTCGATATTTTCAACACTTTTTTGATTGGATTGTGAAACATCATTGATCTGTGATATTTTCTCAATAATCCACTCGATATGCCCTACCATTTCGATGGAATCGTTGTACGATTTTTTGGCGATAACCACAGAGTTTTCCATCTCTTTGGATGTTATCGAAATTTTGTCTTCTACTTCAAGAGATATCGTGGTCAATCCATTCATATTCGTTGCATTTTCGCTGATAGTATCGCTTACGTCGTTAATGGATTGCACAATACTTCCAACGTTCACTTCAATTTCTGTCAAGCTTTTTTGCGTTCGTTCGGCAAGCTTACGCACCTCATCCGCCACTACGGCAAATCCTCGTCCGTGTTCACCCGCTCTCGCTGCCTCAATCGCTGCATTAAGCGCCAAAAGATTGGTTTGATCCGCGATATCTTTGATCACACCCAGAACACTTTTAACCTGTTGCGCATCTTCACGCAAACCCGTCAATCTCGTGCACATATCATGTTCCGTTTCAATATATCCCTCTACCTCTGTCACAAGACGGTCCAAAGCACTTTTTGCATTTGCAAGCTCATCATTCGCATTCGAAATATTTCGCTGAGTCTGCTCTGATATCATCATGGCTGAAGAGAGTATCTCTTTGATGGAATGACTTTTTTGCGTCGTTGCTTCTACAATTAAACGCTCACTCTCTACCCCGGTTAAAATATTTTGAGTAGCGTCCGTGATCGTTGAAGCGATCATAGCATTTTGTCTCCCCAATGATTTTACTTCATTAATCGTCTCTTGAATCATCCCTACAAAATTATTAACCGCCGTTGCCGCTTCGGAAAATTCATCTTTTTTTCGTACTTCAAGCCGCTTCGTTAAATCCTTATCACCACTCACCAATTCGGCAATTCGAATACGTAGACTGGAAAGCGGTATCAGAACTTCCCTGCCAAAAAAGATATTGAGGACAACGACAAAAGCTATAACAACCGTGCCAAGAGCAATCAATAATACCTCTTGAGTTTTTTTGATTGCTTCATCGTTTTTTTCTAAAGAAATAACCAAATCCATGACCCCAAGAGTATCTCCTGAATGAACATTGGTATGACAAGCAAGACATTTCTCTTCCGCCACGAGAGGCTGTAAAAGACGGATGGTATGTCCAGCCTCATCATTCTCAACCACCTCTGATTGTTTTGTTTCAAATACTTTTTTAATCAGCAGGTCATCACTTGAAGTGCCCTGTGCACCAAATAGTTCATTCACTGCATCAGAACGCTCAACGGTAATATTGGTAATCCCCTCAATCTCTTTGGCTTTCCTAATTGCTTCCGCAACAACCTTAGAATCACCTGCCAGCATGCTTTGGCTTAAGGTCTGAAAAATGGATTCACTCAACATCCCCAAAGAACGTTTTGACGTTTCGTTGGAAAAATCGTTGAATGTTATGCTCAAATAAGCATAAATAGCTCCCAACCCCATAAAACTAAACATTAATGTCGAAAAAATAATTTTTGATTTGACCGTATTAAGCATTCTTTACCCCATCTGATTCATTGTAAACGTTAGCTTTGAAAGCTTATTGTACCGTATAATTTTCACCTTCACGCGGATTGCTCACAATGCCTTGAAGCGTTTGTATCTTGATCGGTAAATTCATCGGACGACGCATCGATACCGGGTCAACCTTGCTGACACTAAAGTGCAAATGCGGCGCGGTCGTATACCCCGTATTACCCGAATACGCAATTAATTGCCCTTTTTTAACCACATCCCCTATTTTTACCGCCGATCCGCCAGGCTTTAGATGATAATAATTTCCTAGCGTTCCATCGGCATGGCGTATATTGATGTAATTCATATAAGGACGGTATTGGGGGGATGGCCCTCCGAGACTATTACTCACATCCACCCCTACCACATCTCCCTCACGGGCTGCATAAATAGGCGTTCCGACAGGAAGCGAAAAATCAACCGCATAGGCCGACAACCCTTTATGGGAATAGCCTCCATTATAACCTTGAGATACACGAACATTGGCCCCTGCACTAAAAGGGAGACGATAAATATACGAATCATCGTGTTGCGCAAATGCCGAACCCCTAACCCACCCATAGGATGATTGATACGTCATCTCCAAAGAAGAGACAATGGGAGTTATCCTTAAAATCTCTTTTTTTGTACGTCCAGGCAATTCGACATACAACGGAAGTGAATGATTTGCTTTGACATTCGACATTTTTTCAAAATCCAATGACAAGGTTACAAGATAGGGATTTAGGTTTTCCGCTTCAAATATCATCTCACCTTGTCCATTTTTTTCTCCCACGACCATAACACTGTTACGAGAGCCGATTTTGGCGATTTGCTTGATCTTGCGTGCTTCAGAGCGCTTTAAAATTTTCAAATGCTCTTCATACGCTTGCTCTTGCTCCATTGCGAATTGAACACTTTTGGCCTCCAATGCCTGTTCTTTGCACAGAGAATCCAAATTTTTAATAGGATGATCCGAAAAGTTTTTTTGATAAAAAGCAATCGCCTCAGAACGAACCCGAGGCTGATGCAGCGGCTCCAATTCGATAGAGACCAAATGCTCAAATTTTTGCTTGTCGTTGGATTCGATGGCGCCCACCAATGATTTGCGATAAAGCTGATATATTCCATCCAGACGAGAGGATAGCAATCGCAGCTTCTGAAGATAGAGATTCAGCCTCTCTGGATCTTTTTTAGAAGATTCACGCAACGATTCACCCAATAACAATGTATCTTGCACATCATCGCAAAAATTTTTAATAATTTTTGGTTCTTTCGTCTCCAAGTATGTTTCATTTAAACGGATCAATTGATGGGCATTTTTTTCAAGTGGCTGAGTAAGCGAATAAAACGGGAGTGGATTTTGAGCATTTAAACTCATCGACCCTAGTAAAATAAAAATCAATCTCAACACTCTGTTTTTGCCTTTTTGGTGTATGTCTGCGCATTACAATCGTCTAATTTTAACATATCTAAAGAGCATATAGGCTCACAACTGCTATAATGGATATTATTTTTATTCTTACTATGAGGTAATCATGTCCAATCGTATTTTAGACTCAATCAAACCTGGTGTCGTCTTTGGTAAAGACTTGCAAAAACTTTTTGCGATCGCCAAGCAAGAGGGATTTGCTCTTCCCGCCGTTAATGTTGTCGGCACCGATTCAATCAATGCCGTTCTCGAGGCTGCCAAACTGGTCAATTCACCGGTCGTCATCCAATTTTCCAATGGCGGCGCTAGTTATTACGCCGGTAAAGGGCTCAGTAATGAAAATGAAAAAGCAGCGATTGTAGGGGCTATTAGTGGTGCGATTCATGTTCATATGATGGCGGAAGCGTATGGGATTCCGGTTGTGTTGCATACCGACCATGCCGCACGTCATCTTCTACCGTGGATTGATGCTCTTTTGGATGCGGGAGAAAAACATTTCCAAACTCATGGAAAACCTCTTTTTAGCTCCCATATGCTCGATCTCTCGGAAGAGAGTCTTGAAGAAAATGTGGCTACGTGCGTAGAGTACCTGAAGCGAATGGCAAAAATAGGGATGACGCTTGAAATCGAGCTGGGAGTCACGGGAGGAGAAGAAGACGGTGTCGACAATACGAATATTGACAACTCACTCTTGTATACCCAGCCCGAAGATGTTGCGTATGCGTACGAAAAACTTATTGCCGTGAGTGAAAACTTTACCATCGCAGCCTCTTTTGGTAATGTACATGGTGTTTACAAACCTGGGAATGTTGTTCTTACTCCGAGTATTTTGGATAATTCCCAACGCTACATCCAAGAAAAATTTCATACTGCCCCAAAACCGGTCAATTTTGTTTTCCATGGCGGATCCGGCTCAAGCCTCGAAGAGATCCGTGAAGCAATCGGATACGGTGTCATCAAAATGAACATCGATACCGATACTCAATGGGCAACATGGGAAGGTGTCAAAGATTATTATGAGAAGTACAAAGATTATCTTCAAGGACAGATCGGAAATCCTGAAGGGGAAGAAAAGCCCAATAAAAAATATTACGACCCGCGCAAATGGCTGCGAGATGGACAAAAAACATTGGTTGCGCGTGTAAAGCAGGCATTTACTGATTTGAATGCGCTTGACAGGAATTAAATAAGTGATTTCCCGCATTAGCGGGAAAAGATAGAAGAAAACGTTTTTTATTTCGAGTAGGTAATTTTAGCTTTTGATTTAAGTACAGACATTTTTTTCTCCATGGTAGCTTTGAACTTATCCATTTTCAATTTATTCTCAATAAAATTTTTCACCTCATCAAAACTCATTTTCTTAGCAGGTGTTTTGTCTTCGAGATAAATGACATGGTAACCAAATTGGCTTTGAACCGGCTCGGAAGAAATCGTTCCCTCTTTCATCGCAAATGCAGCATCGTTAAACGACGGAACCATTTGTCCGCGGGGGAAATAACCCAAGTCTCCGCCTTTTGCTGCGCTTGGTCCTGTTGATTTTGATTTTGCTTGCGCTATGAATTCTGATTTTAGCTTATCACCGCTAAGACTCTTCATGCTTTTAATCACATCTTCAGCATCATCTTTTGTTTTTAACAAAATGTGACGTGCATGTATTTTTTCTTTATCCACAAATTCATCCGCATTGACATCATAATAAGCCTTTACCTCTTTGGCATCCACTTTGATGGCATTAAACTGCTGTTCTTCCCAGACTTTTGCTGCGAGCTGCATTTTCATCCGCTCTGCTAATTTTTGGTATTCAGTTTTATACTCTTTGGTTTCGAGGATTCCTGTTTTTCTGGCATCATCATAAACCAATTGCTGAGCTACCATCCCCTCGATAATCCGCTGACGAAGTTCATTTTGTTTATCCGCCGGCAAGGAGTCAAAACGTCCCTGAGTCCCTTCCATAAGGACACGATTAACTTCATCCGATGTAATGTTATCCCCATTGACTGTTGCCAAAACTGCCCCATTAGCAACCGTTGCGCTCACTAAAATTCCCAGTACCCAAAGTGCAAACTCTCGTCTCATTATCTTCCTTATTTGTTTTCGAATAATCGAATTATAATACAATTCAAAGAATATCGTACATTAATTAATCAATGTTAAATACGTATATTTTTTCGCTTTTGTGCGACCATCTTCAAATAACGCTCAATGGTTTGCAATAAAAAGTTTTTATCAATAGGTTTAGCAAGATGCGCATCCAATCCTCCACCTATAATGCGTTCTCGATCACCGATTAAAGCATGTGCTGTCAGAGCGATGACAGGGACAAAACCGCGTCCGTCACGCTTATCAATCTCTTTGATCAGTCTATTG
>DASUNE010000173.1:0-25638 GCA_036277315.1 Sulfuricurvum sp. | reverse complement strand
TTCATAGCCGATGCTAATATCACCGTTTTTGACGCTTACCGTTTCAGAAAGATTTTGAAGGGTAGGGGTTCCTGAATCTTCATTGATATAAGCGAGATTTTTCACCTGGGTATAGGCAGCGGATAGGGTGACATTTAATCCGTTGGCATCGTACGAGAGTGCATAGCTCGCTCCCCGTGATTTTTCCAGCTCCGTGATCGCCATCTCGAATCCGCTGTCGAGCAGTCCGTGTTCCGATTCAAAAAAGGTCAACGGTGCGCGGTATCCCATCCCTGCACTGAGACGTGACGTTAAATCCTTCGTGTGGTTGTGTCGCCAAAGCAAACGCGGTACAAGCATGGTTTCATCGATTTCATTGCCTTGGGCTGTTTTGGCACGCCAGTCCGCTGTGATTTTCGCACCCCGCACAGCGAGTGTCAGTTCGTTTTTATCATCGATCATCCATGCGTCTTGGGCATAAAGACCCAATGCGGTGTAATCAAAATCATCTTTATCCATCCCGCCGATATCAAAAAATGCAACCGATTGAGAGCGTGCTGTTTCGATTTTGGCATCGGTTCCGTAGGTTAAAAAATGGTTATTATTCAGAGCGTGATCGATTTTGATATCGCCAAAATAGGTTTTATCGGTATTGAGATAATCGGCCCCTTCATAGAGAGAATCTTGAAATTGTTCAGCGTAGGCAAGCGTCGTTTGGAGGTTCATTTCGCCGTTGAGGGTATGGCGCTGTTTGAGGTAGATTTCATCACGGGTTGTGTTGATACGTTCTAACATTTCCATTGGTTGACCGGTATATACATTATTGACATTGCCTCCCATAAATGAGCTATCAAGGGCATTGGGATCATAACTGGCAACGGCAGAGGTCTCAGAGACCATGGTTCCGCCAAACGAGTTGGACGTAAAATGGCTCGCTTTGAGTTCGATCGAATCATACGGTGAAAACTCATGGATCAGCATAAGGGAAAGAGATTGATTTTCCAAACTCGGCGATTCACTGATACCATTGTGATCGTTGTCTACTTGATCTTGCGTGTGATAGGCCGCCGAAACGAGTATCCCCGTTTTTTTATCGTCACTCATCGCTTCGCCGAGAACCGAGTAGTTTTTGGTTCCCAATGTTCCAACCGACAGATCCGTTTCTATCCCATTTTTACGCGGTTTGCGAGGGATAATGTTGATGGTTCCGCCGATGGCCTCAGGTGCTGTGAGCGACGTTCCTGCCCCGCGAGCAATCTCGATACTCTCGATGTCCGCCGTGCCGATCGCGTCCATACCGTAAAAACTCGATACGGTTGAATTAAAAGGAATACCGTCGATCAATACCGTCGTATGTTCCCCTTTGAGCCCGTTTATTTGCACCCGTTTGAGTCCGCAAATGGAACAACCCGTGGAGACACTGATCCCCGCTTCTTTTTCAATCGCTTCAGAGAGCGTTGAAGATTGTGTATGCTCAATCTCTTTTTGATCGATGACTTCCGTCTTTTCAACCAAATCTTTGAGCAAGCCTTTGTGCTGGATGAACGTCGTAACAGAGCCATCGACCGTGATGGTATCGAGATGCGCTTCATTGGCAGATGCGAGGGTATAGATCGCTGCGCACGCAACGAGAGAAAGGGTTTTTTTCATAGTCATATCCTGATTGGTTAGTAAAATTGGTTAAAATTTAATGCGTAACGATTAGGCTATAGGAGGGGAACGGCTTCGGAAAAGGGTAGGGTGAGCAATCGGGGTCGCAATCGAAGAGAATTGAAAAGGGTTAAACGTCCATTCGACAGCAGCAAGGTTAAATGTTTTATCTAAAAGTGCTGGAGCATGAGAAAGGACACACACCTCACATACGTCACCTTGATGGTGCGAGTGATTTAGTTCGTGGACGACTCCCGCAAAAAGAGAGAGGATAAACAACAGCGTAAAGAGTCGTCGAAATCGTTGCATTTATCCTCCTTCTGGTATTATGGATGGAATTATAGCGAATGGACCATTGTTTGCTTTATGACGTCCAATGGATAATTTAAAAGGTTTTGGAATGATAAAGAAAATTGTTGCCGTAAGTTTAACCCTTTGCATCTCTCTCTTTGGCGCTATTGACAAGCACGAGATGGATAAACTCAAAGTGGGGGCATTGGTTGTCAAAGATTTAAATTCTAGACAGATACTTTATGCCAAAGATGCTGAAAAAAAAGTGAGCCCGGCGAGTTTGACCAAAGTAATGACAGCCCTTTTGGCAATCCAAAGCGGTAAAATGAATCATCAAATAACGATCACACGAGAAATGACAAAAGTTGAGCCCACCATTGCCGGATATAAGCGCGGAGATGTAATTGTGTTAAGCGATTTGGTGAAAGCCGCAATGATTAAGTCCGATAATGACGCCGCGAAAGCGATCGCCATTACCGTAGGGGGGAGTGAAGACAACTTTGTTGCACTGATGAATAAGTATGCCCAATCCATTGGGATGCGTCACACCCATTTTACCAATCCTTGCGGATACGATGAAAAAGATCACTATTCGACTTCCAATGATTTGTTGAAAATGACCGAATTTGCGATCCGGAATTCAACGTTTAACGCGATTAGCCGTCTCAACGAACATACCTATTATTCGAAAAACAATCAAAAAAAGTTTTATGCCTACACGCATAATCGTCTTTTAAACCGCTATGAGTATGCGGTTGGGGTTAAAACTGGATTTACCAACAAGGCCGGGGCATGTTTGATCGCCCGTGCTAAAAAAGATGGGCATGATTGTCTGATCGTTATGATGAATGCCAAAGTGGATCGCTGGAAAACAGCGAAGAATATTTTCGAGCAGGTATTAAACAGTTAAAAAATCATCCAAAAACGTTTTGTAGAACGCTTTTTTTTCTTCGAATTTCATTGCCGCATGGGCAGGTGAAGTGGAAGGAAGAAGCCCTTTTTTTATCTCTAAATCCTTGAAATACTTTTGAAATAGATCATAACTTTTCTTTCCCGTAAATCCGAGAGCTTGGACATTGGGGTAATCATGTAAGAGTGTTTTAAAATCATTGGGGATGCAATTTTTCAGATTGGTGTCGCTTGAATTGCTCCGCTCGCATGAACCGATCACATCCCATAATCCGATCCCTTTTTCGAGACAGAATTGTTTTTTTTCTTCATTGTCTCGAAGTTTTACGTTGAATATCTTTTCGATTATGGGCCAAAAAGCGTTTCGTGGATGGGCATAATAAAAAGAGTGTTCGAAGGATGCGATACTGGGAAAGCTCCCCAAAAAAAGTATACAGGTATTTTCATCGATAATGGGAGAAAAAGGGTGGATAAAGGATTGCATGAGGCAATTTTATCGCATTTTACCTTCTCCTAAACCTCCTTTTGATACAATTCGCTCACTAATTTATGGGGAATAAACCCACTCAAAGGAAAGCCATGAAGCGTGCTCTGCTTAGCGTCAGTGACAAAAGTAACATCGTAGAATTTGCCAAATCTCTCATCGGTTTGGATTATGAGATCGTTTCTACCGGAGGAACGTACAAAATGTTGCGTGAGGCAGGAGTAGACGCTATCGAGATTGATGATGTGACAGGATTTCCTGAGATGTTTGACGGTCGTGTTAAAACCCTTAATCCGTATATCCATGGCGGCATCTTGTTTCGTCGTGATTTGGATTCTCATGTCAATATGGCGATGGAATACGGCATCGTGGAGATCGATTTGGTCTGCGTAAACCTCTATCCGTTTAAAGCGACCATCGAACGTACCGATGATTTTGAAGAGATTATTGAAAACATCGATATCGGCGGTCCGGCAATGGTTCGCTCTGCGGCAAAAAATTTTACGGATGTCCATATCATCACCGATCCGAGTGATTACTCTGTTGTCCTTAATGCGATTCAAAACGGTACCGACAGTATTGAATTTCGTCGTGACTTGATGATCAAAGCGTATGAACACACCGCAGCGTATGACAGCATGATCGCCAACTACATGAACAAACGTTTTAATAACGGTATGGGTGAGAAGCAATTTATTGTCGGAAATAAAGTAATGAATACCCGTTACGGCGAAAACCCGCACCAAAAAGGGGGATTGTACGAGTTTGATACTTTCTTCAGTAAAAACTTTAAGACCCTTAAAGGGGAAGCGAGTTTTAATAATCTGACCGATATCAGCGGTGCAGTAAAGATTGCGGCGGCATTCGGAGATGAAAATGCGATTTGTATTGTCAAGCATGGTAATCCATGCGGATTTGCCATTCGAGAGAACCTCTTCGATGCCTACACCGAAGCGCTGAAATGCGATCCAATCTCTGCGTTTGGCGGTGTGGTTGCCGTTAATGGCGTTGTGACCAAAGAACTGGCTTTGAAAATGAATGAGATGTTTTTAGAAGTAATCATCGCAGGGCGAATTGATGAGGACGCTCAAGCTGTGTTTGAGCCGAAAAAACGTCTTAAGCTTTTTGAATACGGGAGTGAGCGTATTTCTTTGAGTAATGATGCCATTGATTTCAAACACATTGACGGCGGCTTTGTCTTTCAAGATGCGGACCGCGTCGGTGTTGATGAGGTAAAAAATGCTACTTTGGTGACCAAGCATACAGCAAGTGCATCCGAACTAAAAGACGCAGAAATCGCGTACAAAGTAGCATCATTGACCAAATCCAACTGTGTCGTCTACGTAAAAGATGCGGCAATGGTGGCTGTCGGCATGGGGATGACTTCCCGTGTTGATGCGGCACGCTGTGCTTTGCGCAAAGCGGAAGAGATGGGTCTGGATGTGAGCGGTTCGGCATTGGCCTCTGAAGCGTTCTTCCCATTCCGTGACTCGATCGATGCAGCGGCAGGTGCGGGAGTCAAAACGGTTATTCAACCAGGGGGATCGGTGCGTGATGAAGAAGTCATTGCAGCGGCAGATGAGCACGGAATGTCTTTGTACTTTACCGGAGTTCGTCACTTTTTACACTAAAACAAGTTGCGTCTTTAAGGCGCAATCTTTCATCTTCTTCTTTTCCCTATTTTGCGGACTTCTATTTTTAACCTTGATTGATTTTGACTCAACTTTTATGTTATAATTTTATTAAAATATCATTACTATAATTTAACAGGATTAACAATGTCAAAAAGTTTATACACAACTCTCGAAATAGCCCCAGGGGCAAGCGAAGCAGAGATCAAAAAAGCCTATCGCAAACTCGCACGTCAATATCATCCGGATGTCAATAAAGACCCATCGGCAGAGGAAAAATTCAAAGAGATCAATGCAGCCTACGAAGTGCTGAGTGATAAAGAAAAACGGGCTAAATACGATCAGTATGGTGATTCCATGTTTGGCGGTCAAAATTTTCATGATTTTTCACGTTCGCAAGGGGGAAATGTCGATTTGGATGAGATCTTACGCAGTATGTTCTCCCAAGGCGGCGGTGGATTTGGCGGTGGCAGCTTCGGTGGAGGTGGATTTGGAGGCTTTGGCGGTGGATTTGGCGGCAGTATAAACCTTGACCTCGATGCAAATGTCACTGTCCCTTTTGCCGTTGCGGTACTTGGCGGCAAACATACTATCAGCCTTTCGGGGGATAGTTTCGATATCAAAATTCCTGCCGGCATCAAAAGCGGCGAAAAGCTTCGTGTTCGCGGCAAAGGGAAGAAACATGGATCCCAAGTTGGAGATTTGTATCTCAAAATCGACATTTCACCTAATCACGAATATGAGCGAGAGGGGGATACTCTCGTCAAAACGTTTAATGTTCCTCTCTATGCAGCACTGTTTGGGGGAAAAGTGAGTGTTCAGACGCTGGATAAAGAAGTGACACTCAAAGTTCCTGAAAATACTAAAAACGGACAACGGTTTCGTCTTAAAGAGATGGGGGTTATGAATCGTCAAAGCGGTATCCGCGGAGATTTGTATCTCAAAGCAAATATTGTGTTACCTGCTGTGGAATCCATCGAGGCTGATTTGGTTGAACAGATGAAAAAATCCCTTCCTCAAGGAGCATAACCATGCATCATTTTGACGAGCCCGTGTACATGATCAGTATTGTGGCAAAAATTCTCGAAATTCATCCTCAGACACTTCGGCAGTATGAGCGTGAAAATTTGATATCCCCTTCACGTTCGGATGGTCGAATCCGTCTTTATTCTCAAAGAGATATTGAGAAAATCAAAACGATCTTGCGTCTGACCCGAGAGGTTGGAGTGAATCTCGCAGGGGTAGATGTGGTGATGCGTCTGAAAGAGAAGATGGAACTGATGGAACAAGAGATGATGGAATTGCGTTCTGAAATATCACGAATGCGTGCCAGCAGCGGTGTTCCTCTTGAAAAGTCACTTGTCACCAAGCGCAGTATTTATGAGATGGTTATTTTTGACGACGATATTTTAAAGTAACCCCCGATGACGTTCAATCTTCATGAAAGCTGGAAAAAAGCGCTTGCAGGAGAGCTTGGTCAGCCTTATATGAATGCACTCAAACTATTTTTAGCCCAAGAGGAACAACAGTACACTGTTTTTCCTCATGAGAGCTATATATTCAACGCTTTTAACAGCACTCCGTTTGAGGAAGTCAAAGTTGTTATTCTAGGGCAAGACCCTTATCATGGGATCAATCAAGCGCACGGATTGTCATTTTCTGTACAGCATGGTCTGCCGCTTCCTCCCTCTCTTCAAAATATTTTTAAAGAATTGGTCAATGACATCGGATGTCCATTCCCTAAAAGCGGGGATTTGACTCCATGGGCAAAGCAGGGTGTTTTATTGCTCAATACCCTTTTGAGTGTACGTGCGCATGAACCTTTTTCCCATAAAGATAGAGGATGGGAACGGTTTACGGATCAAGTGATTCGTACGTTGAGTGATCAGAGGGAGCATTTGGTCTTTATTCTTTGGGGCGCACCGGCGGGAAAAAAAGGACACTTGATTGATGATACAAAGCATCTCATTCTTAAATCATCCCATCCTTCCCCTCTTTCCTCCTATCGCGGATTTTTTGGCTCAAAGCCTTTTAGTCAAACCAATCGTTATTTAAGTGAACATGGAATCGAGACGATAGAATGGGCACTTTAGAGACCAGCAGTTTAGATTGATCGAAAAAATGTTGATTTTGTGATATGATAATAAAAAATTGAATTTTAGATGGATGGTGTATGGCTTTGAATGAGGATGAAGTATGCTTATTAAGTGAATCAAGTGAATGTTGTCATCTTTTTCAAGCACTTATGGATTCTCAAAAAAACTTAATTGTCTTAATGTATAAGAATAGTCCGGTCTTGTTTAACAAAGCTTTCCAAAATTTTTCCGGAATGAGCACGCTAAAACAATTTTTGCGAGAATTCGGCTCACTTCCTAATCGATTCGTTGCCCATGGTTCGTATTTTAATGTGAATGATCTGGAAAATCCGGACGAGTGGATCCAAGCGCTAAAGGATTTGCCAGAGTCACAGCGGATTGTCAGTATGATTAGTGCCAAAGCTGAACCGTATGCATTTTCAGTGAATATTGAAATGCCAGTCGATAAGTATACGATTCTTTCTTTTACGGATATTTCTCAAGACCTTATTAAGCGTATTATGATTGAAAATGACGTTAGTATTGATAACGAGAGCGGTGCGTACGATAAAGATTATTTTAATTATACGTCTAAAAGTTTTTTTGATGCGGCTGAGTTTAACAATAAACTCATTGGTATTACGATGATTGAACTCATCTTGCCGGCGAGTGAGATTGACAGGTATATACGCTATTTTACGGCTAGCATTAAAAGCAGTATCCGACAATCCGACATGCTGGTTCGATGGGGAAACACGACTTTTTTATTGGCTTATTTAATTGACAATAAAGAGAGCGCCATCATTTTTAGTGAAAAACTTTTTGGCGTAATGCGTCAAGAGCCATTTGAAGCGCTTAACTCCAGCAGTATCCATTTGGGCGTATCCATTCAAAAAGAAAAAGAGGATATTGGCTCCGTTATTGCCCGATCTGAAACGGCGCTTCGTCAATCGGGTAATATGGAGATTACGTTTGTGTGACTAGTCTACTCTTAGTGTCGCGGTGATAGGGAGATGGTCTGAATATCCCTCTCCCAGGTGATGTTTGGGTTTTTTACGGCTTTGTTGCCAACGATACGGTTTCCCTTTGTAAAAAAGATAGGGCTTTTCAAAGCGTTTAAAACTTCCCTTTACGTATTCAATCCCTCTCCCATCCGTCAAAGCCTCAGAGATCATCATGTTGTCCAGTGCTTCATTATGCCCTCTGAACTCGTGGCTCCAGCGTTCACTGCTATCGACGTCATACCATAAATTATAAAGGCAGTCATCGCACTCTTTTAACGTTGTGTAGGTAATGGGATTTTGATCGTCATCAATGGTCTTGAGGACATGATTGATCCCTGTTCGTCCCCCGGTATCGTTGTGTTTCCGACTGCGAACAAAGGTCTTGTACTCTTCGTAATCGGAATTAAAATCTCCCATAAGAACAAAAGGATCTTCGACATCGGCAATGATTTTCTTGAGAACTTTTGCACTTTCGATACGCATACTCTCCGGGCCGCTTTTTGCTTTCCAATGGTTCACATAAATCCGTAATATTTTACCATTGACCAATATCTTGGCTTCGAGTATGTCGCGATAGGCACGGCTGGAGCTTACCGTATGACTAAGCGCACTTTTGATTGGATAACGGCTGAACAATCCAACGGCAACCGCGGAATTTTTCTTTTTTGCAAAGGCGTAATGAGGATAATAAAGGCCTTGACGGTTGAGCTCGGCTTTGAGCTCTTTAAGGGCCGTTTCGGATTCGATTTCTTGAAGCCCAATAATATCGGCACCGATATCTTTGATGACTTGTGCCGTATTGCGCAGTTTTATTCGGTGCATATCCTCATTCCATCCCCATGACGTATTCGGAATGTACTGTTCGTATTCGTTTCCGTCATCTTTCATGTCAAACAGATTTTCGACATTGTACGATGCGATTTTCACTTCGGTCCCTCCTAAAAATAGTACCATGATAAGCAATAGCCAAATAACTCTCACTGCTCAATCCCATTGAGCCGCAATAGATTGGTGCTGTCGCATTCGCGCCCCATCATTTCGACAAAAAGTTCTTGCATGCTTTGAGACCCACCTTTACCTAAAATGATTTCTTTGTACTTTCCAGCGAGATCGGAACCGAAAATACCTTCATCCACAATTGCGTAATAAGCATCTGCGCTGAGAATTTCTGCCCATTTATAGCTGTAATATCCTGCACTGTATCCACCGCTGAAAATATGACTGAATCCATTTTGGAATTTATTATAAGAGGGAGGGGTGATAAGCGATGTACGTTCTCGTATAGAGTCAAGCAGCGTTTGGATTGCATCGCCTTGATACAATTTCGAGTGAAGCTCTAAATCAAAAAGTGAAAATTCTAACTGACGAAGCAAGAAGAGTGCGCTTTGAAAGTTTTTGGCACGTATGAGCTTTGCGATCATCTCATCACTGAGAGTCTCACCGCTTTGGTGATGTTTGGCGAAAAGCTTAAGCACTTTGGGCTCGTAGGCAAAGTTTTCGAGAAATTGGGAGGGAAATTCCACAGCATCCCATTCGACACCATTCACCCCGCTTACTCCATGTTCACTTACCTGGCTTAAAATATGATGCAGGGTATGTCCCATCTCATGAAAGAGGGTAACCACATCATCGTGTCTTAGCAAGGAAGGAGATGTTGGGCTTGAGGGGGGAAAATTACACACGATGAAAGCACTGGAGAGATGTTTGCATCCGCTGGTATCTTCGCAGTGGGTTTGAAAATTGTGCATCCATGCTCCACCTCGTTTGTTTTTACGTGTTTCGAGATCAAGATAGATCCGTGCACGCAATGCATCACCGTCATACACATCGAATGCACTTGCTTTTGTATCCCACAAAGGTGCCTCTATTTTTACAAATCGAATTCCAAACATCTGATGTAAAAAATCGAACATCCCGTTAATAACGGATGTCTGTTCAAAATAGGGGCGGTAGTCTTCTTCATCAATGTCATATTGAGCTTTTTTCAAAATTTCACCATAATAGGCCGTGTCATAGCTTTGCAGATCGATCTCTTTTGCAATGTTTCGAAGCTCGGCAACTTCACGTTCGGCTTGTGCCCGAGAGGTCAGGGCAAGTTCATTTAAAAATTTCAAGACAGTTTTTGTATCCGGTGCCATTTTGGAAGCGAGTGAATACTCACTGTAGTTCTCAAATCCTAAAAGGTGGGCCATCTCGTCTCGAAGGGCCATCAGCTCATCGATAATCTGCCCATTTTGAGGTGCGCGCGTTGTATAGGCTTTGTAAAGTTCTTCACGAATCGAACGGTTTGGTCCATAGGTCATATAGGCAATATAGGAGGGCATTTGGAGCGTAAATCGGTATTTTGTCACCCCATCTTCTTCAAAACGGGCATCTTCAAGATCTCCATCAGAAATTCCCAGTACATCGGCGGGATCCGTAATGATTTTTTCGTAGGCATTGGTTGCATCGAGAACATTTTGGGAGAAATCATTGGTCAACGTGCTTTTTCGAAGATTGATCTGTGCGAGCCGCTCTTTGGAAATGTCGTCCAAATGAGCCCCTGCAAGCTCAAAATGGAGAATATTCAGATCAAGCAAGCGGCGCTGTTCACCATTGAGTGAATCGTATTCGTTTTCTTTTATGACTTTAAAAGCATCATAAATAGCCAAATTTTGTCCGACAAACGTTGAGTAATCGGTAAGCATCACAAGGGCATCCGCATATACTTTTTGGCTTGCCTCTGAATTATTAACGGCATTGATGTGCGACAGAGGGGTAAATAAAAACTCCATCTCCTCTTCCATAAAATCAAAGGGACGGATAAAATTCATGTAGGTTTTTTCGGGAATATCGAGTAATTGGGCGATGGTTTTATGATTTTTTTCGATAAGACTCTTTAAATCATCCAAAAAAGTTTTTAAATTGAGGGTGAAATTACGAAAAGGCTGCATGGTTTCTCCTGTAAAAGTATGTTATTGTAGTAAAGTGTTTCAAAAAGTATTCTATAATATGGCAATTTGTCATAAAAGGACGTTTATGGGCTCAAAAGCCAAACTGTTATTTCGCTATATTTTTGTAGGGGCATTATCCCTTTTTCCACTTATATTGGTGCTTACCGTTGTCAATTATTTAAAAAATTTGGGGGTGAGCGCTTATTTTTCGCTGCATGATTACACAAACTCTTTTGGGATAACGATGACGCTTATGGTGGGAGTCATTGGCATTTTTGCGCTTCTTGGGTTTTCGATAGAAAAATACGGGCGCTCTATTTTTGTCTCAATGATTGACAGTACATTCGAAAAAATTCCGGCTATCCGTTCGGTCTATTCGGTCTCTAAAAAGCTTGCGGCAATGCTCTCAGGCGGTGAAGACGGGACAAAAAAAGAGGTAGTTCTGGTCGAATATCCCAAAGAGGGGTTATGGGTTCCGGCCTATTTGCTTAATCGACATGAAAATATCTGTGTCTTATTCATTCCAACGTCTCCAAATCCTACAAGCGGATATACCGTACTTGTAGACGAAGTACGAATCAAAAAAACGACCCTAACACTTCAGGAAGCGTCCTCTTTTATCATCAGTATGGGAGCGGATTTCCCACAAAAAGAAGAGGTGTCGAGACTTATTCAAACTCATCAAATTTAGGCTCAAGGGCATTGAAATCACGGATCAGTTTTGTCTGATATTCAGGGGCAAGTTTGTAGAATGTTTCAAGGGTTAGTTCCCCCTCTTCTTGAGTCAAAGAGGTGTCGATGATGACGTGGGAGAGATAGACGGTATTTTGATCGATGGAAAGGTGCAAATTTTCTAAATTTTCATTTTCTTGCAGTAAAAAGTCGTATAACCTCTCAATATCTTCTTGGGGTATCCGACATAATGCAGAGTCCGCGATGATTACCCCATTGTCATAATAGTTGATGTCAAAACGAGAGCTTCCTGATTCAAAGCGCCAACTTCTCTGAGAACGCCTGGAAAGAGTCACATTGATCCCCAATTTCCCCAGTATCTTTTCGATCAAAGCAACAACTCCGGAGGGTTTATATCCTTCACGGCGGCGTTTGGCAATGTCGAGTTTTGTGCCGCATTTGGGACAATAATCATTTTGTATGGCTGTTTCATGGATTAAATTTTTACACGATACGCAACGGAGTATATCAATCGCGTCAAGAGCTAAAAAGCCATCCAATGCTTCTTTAAGGAGGTAATAGGGAAGGGCAAATCCTAGATTGTTTGAGTTTTGAATAATAAAAGTATTGACACCGATCACTTCTCCCGCTTCGTTTAACAGGGGGCCGCCACTGTTTCCTGGGTTGAGGGCCGCATCAAACTGGATGTATTCTACCTCTCCTTGCAGGCGGATCGCTTTGGAAATAATTCCCTCCGTAGTGGAGTAATTAAGACCGTATGGGTGCCCGATGGCGATAACGGTATCCCCATCGTTGATAGAGCTGCTGCAAAGAGTCAACGGATGGTTTGGATTGAGGGGTTGGGGAGAGCGGATAAATGCCAAATCGTATCCCGCATCGTCATAGATCACATTCCCAATAGTGCGAGGAAGTTTTTTTGTGCTGATAATGACCTCTTTTAAGCCGGCGACGACATGGGAATTGGTGATGATTAAATCACCGATAACAAAACCGCTTCCCGTTCCGTAAGGAGTCATTATCTGTACAATGCTTTCGATGGAGGTTTCAAGTGTTTTTTGGGTGAGCTGCTTCATGGTTAGAGCTCCTGATAATCAAGATTTTTGATTTGAAGATAAAAGCTTTGACTGAAATGGTCAAGATCACTGTAGTTGAGATCATGGGCAAAATTTTGAAGATTTTTATAGCGATTTTGGTACGGGGAGAGTGCTGAATCAATGGCGTCAAAGATGGCCTCTTTTTTAAACACGTTTCGTGTGCTGTCGTAGAGGAGGGTCTCTCCCTCTGCAGCGAAAAAGTCCGAAGCATAGATTTGAACATGCAGATGCAGTAAAGCCCGCAGTGAAGGATGAATACCGTAGTTAAAGAGAATATACAGGGCCATGTAGCGATAAATAGTCGTGATGACGTAGTTGATGTGGTTGTTTTTGTACCACCGTACTTTCATCAGGGATTCGTCGATAAAGTCTGCAATGTCGTCGTGCATTGCCTGATCGAACGGAGAAAACGTCGTGGGGGCGTTATAAAACTGGGTTGAAAATGTTTCAAAACTCATGGATTCAAGTGCATCGAGATAGCTTTCCAAATCGCTGTTTTTATCTTGCGTCAGTTTCTCATCGTCTAAAAAATAGGTGTTGATTTTTTCATTGATCTCTTTCGCCATTTTTTTATGGGGGATGAGAAGATAATCGATTTGTAACAGCAAAGCAAGATAACTAAAGGAGGCCATACCGCTGTTGTCATTGGAAAGGAGGCCGACCAAACTGGATTTGGTCGCAGTGATCCATTCGTGCATGGTGTCATAATAGCGATGGAGTTTATCGAGACTAAGGGGGATGAGATGGTCGTATTCGAGAAGTGCCGATGAATCGAATTCACTGGCAATAAACTCTTTTTCAAAATCAGCGTTAAGGGCAAGCTCTCGCAAGGGAAAAAAGATTTTTTGCGGAGTAACGGTGGTGTTATGTATTTTGATACCTAAAGAAATGATGTCATCGCTTTGGCGAAAACGGCAATAGGTGAGTTGAAAATTGCGTTCCAAAAATCGCCGTTTCATCGCAACATGCAAACGGGATGCTTGCGCGATTTTGGCCGTCGCGATAAACTCTTTATTGGTTACTATACCATGAATAATGGCACTGCCTTGTGCCAGTTTAAATGTGAGTGTATCGTGATTTGTATGGACTTCTAAATGTTTTGGACCATTGACATGTTGGAGGGATTCCAGAAAATATCGGTATCCTAACACGGTGTTATTTGCACTAAATGCGGCTGCGGACAGATCAAAAAGTTCTTGTTCTCTTGGATTGGGAAGGGCGTGAATACTTCTGCCGTAATGGGGAGGAATCGGTTCTTTCATCAAGCTCCACCATTTTTTAAAAAAGGTTAACAGTTTCACAGATTTCCTTTAGCCTGGGTAAACCAAATCTTAGTCAAAGCAACCTTAAAGCGACAATAAACTATAATGCGAAGAATTCTAATGAGGAGGTTGTATGGGTTACAAACGTGTATTAGTAAAGTTCTCGGGTGAGGCTTTGGCTGGTGAAAACGGGTATGGTATCGATACAAAAATCCTCAAGTTTATTGCAACCGAGATTAAGACCCTTGTCGATGCAGGCATTGAAGTGGGAATCGTCATTGGTGCTGGAAACATCATTCGTGGAGTAACCGCGGCAGCTGACGGTGTTATTAGCCGTACAGCGGGCGATTATATGGGAATGTTGGGAACGGTTATTAATTCGATTGCACTCCAAGAAGCGTGTGAACATGAGGGAATGTTGGTAAGAGTGCAAAGCGCTATCAAGATGGAGCAAATTGCTGAAGCCTTTATTGTTCGCCGTGCAGCACGTCATTTAGAACGTGGCCGTGTGGTTGTCTTTGCCGCAGGTACGGGTAATCCTTTCTTTACCACCGATACGGCGGCAACGCTTCGTGCAGTAGAGATCGAAGCAGAAGTGATCATTAAAGCGACCAAAGTGGATGGTGTGTATGACAAAGACCCGAAAAAGTTTGCGGATGCCATTAAGCTTCCAACTCTTGGGTATGATCAAGCGCTGCAAGATCATATCAAAGTTATGGATGACACGTCGATTGCATTGGCGAAAGAAAATAAACTTCCGATTATCGTGTGTGATATGTTCACTCCGGGTAATCTTTTGAGTATTATTCAAGGGAACTTTGAAAACTGCTCAATCGTAAAATAAATTTTAGACATAAGGATATTAGATGAGACTTGAACAATTGACTGCGAAAGCATTAGAGACCGCAAACGTTGATCGTTATCAATTGGCACTGGCCGTAGCAAAACGCTCGGATCAGCTTCAAAATGGTGCTCCAACAAAGTTAAACGTTGATTTGAAAAAAATGAAAACTGCTGATGTCGCTTTGATGGAAATTGCCGAAGGGTTTGTTACCATCAAAGGTTTTGTAGACAAAGCATAATCTCTTACTAAAGCCGCATCATTGAGCCAAATCGATATTGAAACCATCAAAAAAATCAATGATATCCAGCGTGCTCGTACGTATTTGTATGAGCAAATCCCTTCATCCGCACTTCTCGAACAAGCGTTTACCTTAGCATCGGATGCCCATGAGGGGCAGTATCGTAAAAGCGGCGAAGCCTATATTGTCCATCCTATTTTGGTCGCCGGTATTGTAGCCGAACTCACCGGTGATGAAGCGATGGTGATTGCTGCATTATTACATGATGTTGTTGAAGATACTAGTATTACGATTGAAGAAATAGGGTTTGATTACGGTGCTGATGTCGCTCATTTAGTAGAGGGGCTGACGAAAATCGATATGATTCGTGACGCAGAGCTCATCCCCTCCGATTCGGATCAAAAATTGGTCGCTTCGGCTCTTACGTTTCGCAAGATGCTCTTGGCTTCCATCGAAGATGTCCGTGTTTTGGTGGTCAAGCTGTGCGACCGGTTGCACAATATGCTCACCCTTGACGCACTCTCTCCTGCTAAACAGCATCGAATTGCCGAAGAGACCTTGGTCGTTTATGCACCTATTGCCCATCGGTTGGGAATATCATTTCTTAAAAATCTTCTCGAAGATTTGAGTTTTAAATACCTTTTTGTCGAAGACAAGCTTGCTATTGAGAGTTATTTGGCAGAAAATTTTCGTTCGATCAATGAACGATTGGGTGATTTTTGCGAAAAATTGACGCAGATTTTACTTTCCAACGGAATGTGTCAAGACGATTTTGAGATTTTAAGTCGTGTCAAGCATGATTATTCCATCTATTTAAAGATGCAACGAAAAGGGATCAGTATCGACGAGATTCTCGATCTCCTGGCGGTTCGTATTTTGGTGAAAAATCCGCTTGATTGCTACAAAGTCTTGGGGATGGTCCATTTAAACTTTCAACCATTGAGTGCCCGTTTTAAAGATTATATTGCGATCCCCAAAGAAAACGGCTATCAAACACTGCATACAACAGTGTTTGATGAAAGCGCTATTTTTGAAGTTCAAATCCGTACTACCGAGATGCATGCGACGGCAGAACTGGGTGTTGCGGCACACTGGAAATACAAGAGCGGCGGGAATAATGCGATTAATCTCGATTGGCTTCATAATCTTCAATACCAAAATGAGTCGGTAGAAGCTTTCTATGAGCTGATAAAAAATGATCTTTACAGTGAAGACATAACGGTTTTTTCTCCTAAAGGAAAAGCCTTTACTCTTCCTCGCGGAGCCGTTTGTCTTGATTTTGCCTATGCGATCCACTCTGAAGTAGGAGACAGCGCCGAGGGGTGCTTGATCAACAAAGAAAAAGCAAGTCTTTTATCCGAGCTTCACAATGGCGATGTTGTCCGAATCCTCAATGCAACGGATGGGAAAAAAATCACACGATGTACGTGGATCGATACGGTAAAAACCTCACGTGCCAAATCAATCATGCGGGCGAATTGCAATGGACGCATACGTTCTATTGACCATGATAGCGGTGTGAATATTCTCGCATCGGTTCTTCGTTTACCCGGCGATAAAGTGCATGAGATTTTAGAAAAAGTAGAGCGGTCCGATCAATGGTATCGAATACCGAGAGAACTTGATTTTTTCAAAGAGGTCCTTAACCGTCTTAAAGAAGAGATGCAGTCAAGCAGCCGATTTGGAGGATTCTGGACACGGGATCGCTTTAAGTTAAAACCTTTTCTTTTTGGCTCGATTGAGGTGCAGACCAATCACACGATTTCAGATGCGGTATTTGATTATTGCTGTCATCCCAAATCGGGTGATGAGATCGTAGCGTTTTTGCAAGAAGGCAAAGCCCACATTCACCATAAGATGTGCAAGCACGCCAGTGCACTGATTGATGGGCATCAGCCCATGTTATTTGTGCAATGGAAACAACAAAATTTCAGTCGTTATCATTTGATTATCAGCATGGCCAATGCAAAAGGGTCTCTTGCGGATTTACTCACCTACATGGCAAAAATGGATGTCGATATCAACAGTATTGAGCTGGGTAAGACAAAGTCTGAACATACCCAGTACTGCGAGATGGAGTTTCAAACCTTGGAACGTGATCTGAACAAATTACGCTCCAAGCTCGATAAAAAAGGGAAAATCATACAATTTTTTCGGACCGATGACGCGTACCGAAGCCAAGGATAGAAAATGAATGAACAGATAAAAAATGCATTGCAAGAGATACGACGCGGAACTGCTGAGATAATCGATGAAGCCCGCTTAGAGACGCTTCTCAAAAATTGGTTTGAAAAAAAAGAGACGTATACCGTTAAAGCGGGATTTGATCCTACCGCCCCTGATTTGCATTTGGGACATACGGTTCTCTTGCAAAAGCTTGCGGCCTTCCAAAAATTTGGTGCACATATCCAGTTTTTGATCGGTGATTTCACGGCACAAATCGGTGATCCAACCGGCAAAAGCGAAACTCGTAAAAAACTGCTTCCGGCACAGATAGAAGAGAATGCTCAAAGCTATAAAAGTCAAGTATTTAAAATTTTGGATCCTGAAAAAACCACCGTTGTGTTTAATGCTGACTGGATCAACGCTTTAGGTGCGGCTGGCATGCTGGAACTCACGACAACGTTTAATGTAGCACGGATGTTGGAACGTGATGATTTTGATAAACGGCACAAAGCGGGTATTTCGATTTCCATTAGTGAGTTTTTGTACCCGTTACTCCAAGGGTACGACAGTGTGCATCTCAAAAGTGATATCGAAATCGGAGGGACGGATCAGAAGTTTAACCTTTTGATGGGACGTCATTTACAACGTGCCTATCAAGCGGGAAAAGAGCAAGCGGTCTTGATGATGCCGATTCTTGAAGGACTTGACGGTGTTCAAAAAATGTCGAAAAGTTTGGGCAATTATATTGCCGTTGCGGATGAACCCAATGAGATGTATGGAAAGATCTTAAGCATCAGTGACACATTGATGTGGCGATATTACGAACTTTTAAGCACGCTTAGTTTGAGTGAAATAGAGGCGTTGAAAGTGGGAGTCGAAGAGGGTTCCTTGCATCCAAAAAAAGTCAAAGAAGCCTTGGCTATTGAAATAACATCACGCTTTCACAGTGAAGCGGAAGCTATTTCGGCGGCCCAAGAGTTTCAGCGTGTTCATGCCCAAAGCGAGATTCCTGCGGAAATGGACGAATATGAGTTTGCAGGGCCGATCTGGATTGCAAAATTATTGGTGGATGCAAAATTAAGCCCATCTACGTCTCAATCGCGTCGGGATATTAAGCAAGGCTCTGTTAAAATAAATCAAGATAAAATAGATGATGAACAGCTACAACTCGATGAGGGCGAATACGTCGTACAAATCGGTAAGCGTAAATTTGCCAGAATAAAGGTGTCCAAATGAGTTTCAAACCACTTCAAATTGGTAAATATAGTATCCCTACCCCTATTGTTCAAGGCGGTATGGGTGTAGGAATCAGCTGGGATAGACTCGCTGGAAGTGTTTCACTCGAAGGCGGTCTTGGGGTTATTAGTTCCGTAGGAACGGGTAACTACGGTGACAAAGCGTATTCGGATAAACTCGTTGCAGGTCGCCCGCTGGAAGTAGAAAATTTTTATTCGAAAAAAGGACTTGTCGCGATTTTTGAAAATGCTCGAAAAATTTGCGGAGATGCACCCTTGGCGTGTAATGTGTTGTACGCGATTAATGATTATGGCCGTGTTGTCACCGATGCGTGTGAAGCGGGTGCGAATATCATTATTACAGGTGCCGGATTACCGACCAATATGCCGGAATTTACGGCTGATTATCCCGATGTTGCTTTGGTCCCGATCGTTTCATCTCCAAAAGCGCTCTCCATCATTTGCAAACGATGGCAAAAGCGCTACAACCGACTTCCCGATGCTGTGATTTTGGAAGGACCAAAAAGCGGTGGTCACCAAGGGTTTACGTATGAACAATGCGCAATGGAGGAATATCAGCTTGAAAACTTGGTTCGTCCTGTCGTCGAAGAAGCGGCATTGTGGGGAAATATTCCTGTTATCGCAGCAGGTGGTGTGTGGGACAAGAATGATATCGATGCCATGATGGCACTTGGTGCTTCGGGTGTTCAGATGGGTACCCGTTTTATCGGAACCCATGAGTGCGATGCGCATGAGAATTTTAAACAAGTCCTGATGGACGCGAAAGAAGAAGATATCACCTTGATGAAATCTCCCGTTGGTTATCCTGCCCGTGGTGTTCGTACGAATTTACATGGTCTCATCGATACACGTACGGGTCCTGCAATCAAATGTATCTCGAACTGTGTTGCCCCTTGTCACCGTGGTGTTGAAGCCAAAGAAGTCGGTTTTTGTATTGCGGATCGTCTTAGTGATGCGTATGTGGGGAATTTAGAGTTTGGTCTTTTCTTTTCGGGCACGAATGGGTACCGTATCAATCAAATTATTTCCGTCAAAGAGTTGATGGAGAAGCTGACTAAAGGCGAATAGTCTTTTATGATGATGCGATTTTCTTTATTATTTCTAGTGTTGACTTTATGGCTAGTAGGTGCAACCGAGGACGAATTACGGTTGCAAAAAGCACAAAAAGCGCTTCAAAGCAGTGATGAGATAGAGCAATTTCGTGGGTACAATGAACATAAAAGTATTTATCTAAAAGCGCTAAACAGTAAAGATAGCCTCATGGCAAAAGAGGCACTCGAAGGGATTGTTAAAGGGGGAGAGCTTCTTCATATTGATGTTACCAAATACAAAGTAGATTTGGCGAAATTATCTCCTTCCAATACCGTTAAACCGAGTCTGGCGCCGATAGCCTCGCTCACTCCTCCCGAAGTTAAATCGTCAGAAAGAATTGAAAAGCCTCTCGAGTTTCCAAAAAAGTATCTTAAACCTGCACTCCCCATCATCAAAGACTCAATGTCAAATCTTTTGACTCCATCATCGCTTCAGCCTGTGAAGTCATCTGAAAGTTTAAAATCTTCAAGCGAAGGGGTGATTTTAAAAAATCACCGTCTGCTTGAATCGAAATTAAAAGACACGGGTATTGAGTTGATCTTTGATACACCAATCGGCAGCAAAGAAGTCCATCTTTCGAAAATCATCGAATCCGAAAAACAGCGGTTTCGTTACATTCTTGATATTGATGGTGCCGCTATTTCTCAGACAAAACTCCTTGAGCACAGTTCGATTCAAAAAATTCGCATAGCTCAGTACGATGCTAAAACATTGCGAATGGTCATTGAGAGCGATCATGCAATCGCAATCAAGCCTGTTGTTGATGGAACTTCTTTGTACGTTGACTTATCATTAAAAAGCGCTCCTAAGCCTCAAGCCTCAAGCTTAATATCCGTCCCATCCATTCAAGAACCGCCATTAAGCGTATCTCCTCCTCCATTGTTGTATGCACCGCCTCAAGATCGAAGTAAAAAGGTCATTGTTATTGATCCTGGACATGGAGGAAAAGACAGCGGTGCGGTAGGCAATGGCTATATGGAGAAAGAGATCGTATTGCAGACTTCACACGAACTTGCGGAACGGTTACGTTCGATGGGATATGTGGTTCATATGACACGGGTTAACGATACGTTTGTTGAACTCAAAGACCGGACAAAATTTGCGAATGATAAAATGGCCGATCTTTTCTTGTCGGTTCATGCGAATGCTATACCAAAAGGTTCTGATGCAAATGCCGCATATGGGATTGAAACGTATTATCTCTCCCCTGGAAGAAGTGAGCGGGCAATGCGGGTTGCTGCTTTGGAAAATTCTGAAGACATGAGTGAGATGGGTGCGTATGGGAAGCTTAGTTTTCTGAATGTGTTAAACAGTGAAAAAATCATTGCTTCCAATAAGCTGGCAATCGATATACAAAAAGGTGTTCTCAATAACTTGCGAAAACAGTATCCTAATGTCAAAGATAACGGTGCGCGAGAAGCCCCTTTTTGGGTATTGGTTGGAGCACAAATGCCGGCTATTTTGTTCGAAATGGGTTATATCAGCAATCCCGAAGAGTCTTCTCGTATTGCGGATTCAAAATACCAAAAATGGATGGTAGAGGGGATGATTGATGGGGTTAAGCATTATTTTGCCAATAATCTCTGATCGTTTAGAGGAATAAGCCGCACCAATTCACATTTAGAGTGTCAATGTTAAGGTTGGTTTTTGAAGTAAAGAAAGGTGGAGCGGGAAACGAGACTCGAACTCGCGACATTCAGCTTGGAAGGCTGACGCTCTAGCCAACTGAGCTATTCCCGCATGTTTACAAAAGTATATGATTGGTGGCGGACGAGGAGAGATTCGAACTCTCGGTACCGTTGCCAGTACGTCTCCTTAGCAGGGAGGTGGATTCAGCCGCTTTCCTACTCGTCCGTATATGTTGAAGAGGGCGTAATTATAGTCATGGTTAGATAACAAGCACCTTAAAAAGGAACTGTCACCGTTTTATTGGAATGATTTGATGATTCTTTCAACGATGTGTGCAGGATCATGGGCTTCGTAAATAGGACGACCGACAACAATAAAATCCACTTTTTCTTTTTGTGCCGTTTCGACAGTAGCCACACGTTCTTGATCACCCGCATCTTCGCCAAAAGGGCGTATACCAGGAGTTAGTGTAATAAAGGATGCTGATGTCAGGTTTTTAATGGATGCACTCTCGTAGGCACTGCACACGACTCCATCGAGCCCCGATTCGTGAGCATCTTGCGCGAACTGGTCGGCTTTTGTTGCGATATTCTCTCGATAAACATGACTAAATTCATTTTCATCAAAAGAGGTGAGGGCGGTTACGGCGAGGACAAGAGGACGGTTTTGATACGGTTCGAGTCGTTTCATCACTTCTCTCATCGCCTTTCGGCCTGCAGATGCATGGACATTAAACATATCAACACCCAGCCCCATGATGGATTCGGCAGAATCCGCCATCGTATTGGGAATATCGTACAGCTTTAAATCGAGAAAGATTTTAAAATCGGGGTTGATCTGTTTGATCGCATCAATAAAGGGTTTCCCGTCTCGGATATAAGAGCGAAGCCCCACTTTCAGCCAAACTGGATATTGTTTAATTTTTTCAATCAGTTCTAAATTTTCTTGCATTGTGGGTAGATCCAGTGCGACGCAAAGTTCCATAATATACCTTTTTGATAGTTGTAAAAGTATAGCAAAGCTTAAATATTTTCCCCATTAACATCCTGTTAAGAAATCATTCTAAAAAACACACTACAATTAATCAAATTCTTATCAATAAAGGATATCCGATGAAAAATCGTATGGTTACTACTGTTCTTTCAGGCTTGTTGTTGGGGTCGATGTCATTGTTCGCTGTACCGTACAGCGTGGATGTTTCACATTCAAGTGTTGGATTTAAAGTCAAGCACATGATGGTGAGTAGTGTGAACGGGAATTTTAGCGGTTTTAGCGGATCGTATGATTTGGAAAAAGGGGTGCTTAAATCACTTAACGGTACGGTTAAGACAGCAACGATTAATACAGGAATCGCAAAACGGGATGATCATTTGCGCAGTGCTGATTTTTTCGATGTATTGAAATACCCTGATATGACATTTTCTATGTTGTCCCAAAAGGGGAACAAAGTAACTGGAAATTTGAGTATGCATGGTGTGACAAAGAAAGTCGTATTGGATATTGATATGGGCGGTGTGATGACTGATAATAATGGAAATCAGCGATCAGGGCTGACTCTTGAGGGTAAGATCAATCGTAAAGATTTCGGATTGAATTGGAATAACGTCATAGAATCAGGCGGCGTTGTTGTGGGAGATGAAGTAAAAATAATGATAGAGATAGAGGGGATAGCAGATTAAAATCTGCTATTAACTTTGTAGTGATTTGAGTTGTTCGTCGATCTTCGCTATTTTGTCTTGCGCATCGGCCAATCCATTGCGGTTTTCGGTGATGACCGCTTCGGGTGCATTGGCGACAAAGCGCTCATTGGAGAGCATCCCGTTAAGCTTATCCGATTCTTTTTGAAGTTTTTCACGCTGTTTGGTGAGTCGGTCGATGATCGGACTCAGATCGATCGCATCGGTCGGAAGATAGACCTCAACGCTCTCGCCAATATCGCTGATTGCATTATCCACTTTACTATCGGTAAATTTAAGGGCTTCTACTTTTCCTAAACGGGCGATGAAAGGTTCCATTATTACATGATCCCCGCTGCATTTGACGTACGCGAGGGGGATTTTTTGGTTCCCTAAATCTACCAGTGTTTTAGCGCGGCGGATAGTGATGATCGCGTCCATGATGATGGCAAATTGGGCTTCGATATTTTCATCAATCGTCGTTGTTTCAGGGTAGGGCATAATCATAATAGAGTTGCCCTCTTCGAGCGTAGTTCCTGAAAGCTCATGATAGAGGTATTCGGTAATAAACGGCATAAAGGGATGGAGCAGTTTCATCGACTCTTTGAAGATGCTTCCCAGTTCGTGGACACTCTCTTTGGAAGCTTTCCCAAGCTCGATACCCCAGTCACAAAATTCGTTCCACAAGAAGCGGTAGAGGGTTGTTGCTGCATCATTGAAGCGGTATTCGTCCATAAAGGCTCGTGTTTCGGCAGTGGCACGTCCAAAGCGGCTGAGCATATAGCGTCCTAACGGCGTCGTGATCTCTTGCTCCTCTAAATCTTTAAACGTATCGACGTTCATTTGTAAGAATTTTGAAGCATTAAAGAGTTTGTTGGTAAAGTTGCGGCTTTGCTCCAGACGGTCGTTGCTTAAGCGGATATCACGCCCTTGAGCGGCGAGAACGGCGAGGGTAAAGCGCAATGCATCGGCGCTGTACTGTTCGACCATATCGAGAGGATCAATGACGTTGCCTTTGGATTTTGACATCTTTTGACCGTTTTCATCGCGTACGAGGGCATGAAGGTAGATGTGTTTAAACGGCAATTCACCCGTAAAGCTTTCCCCCATCATCATCATCCGTGCTACCCAGAAAAAGAGGATATCAAATCCGGTGATGAGAAGCGTATTGGGATAAAACTTTGCCATGTCTTCGCTTTGAAACTGTGAATCAGCCGTTACATCGCCATTCCCCCATCCCAATGTCGAGAATGGCCACAAAGCGGAGCTAAACCATGTATCCAATACATCAGGGTCTTGGGTAAATGAGGTGCTTGCACAATGGGGACATGATGTTGGGTGCTCTTCGAGGCTCGCCCACTCATGGTCGCAATCGTTGCAGTAAAACACAGGGATACGGTGCCCCCACCAAAGCTGGCGAGAAATACACCAATCGCGAAGCTCTCCCATCCATGAGTTGTAGCTGTTGATCCAGTGAGGGGGAAAAAATTGGGTCAATCCTTCATTGGTTTTATCAATCGAACCGCGCGCTACCTCTTTGCGGACGAACCACTGTTTCGAGATATAGGGTTCGACGATGTTTTTACAACGGTAGCAGTGTCCGACTTGATGAATATGGTCTTCGATTTTTTCGATAAACCCTTCTGCATCCAAACGTTTGACGATCACCTCACGGGCGCTTAGCCGCTCTAACCCTTCAAATTCACCTGCATGGTGATTTAACATCCCTTTTTCATCAAAGACGGTGATGAATTCGAGGTCATGGCGTTTTCCCACTTCGTAGTCGTTCGTATCGTGGGCAGGGGTGACTTTAACGACCCCCGTCCCAAACTCCATATCGACGTGGCTGTCGGCAATGATTTTGATTTCACGGTTGATGAGGGGGAGGGTAATGCTTTTCCCGATGAGGTGCGTGTAGCGCGTATCATCCGGATGCACCATGATGGCGGTATCTCCGAAATAGGTCTCAGGACGAGTAGTAGCAACGATGATATGACCGCTTCCGTCACTAAAGGCGTAACGCATATGATAAAAATGGCCTTGATGCTCTTCGTGTTCGACTTCGATATCACTAAGCGCGCCATCGTGCGTACACCAGTTGACCATATAGTTGCCGCGGACGATGAGGTTTTGGTTGTATAGATGGACAAACGCCTCTTTGACAGACGTTTTCAGTCCTGCATCCATCGTGAATCGCTCACGGCTCCACGCAGGAGATACGCCGAGTTTGCGCAGTTGTCCTACCATAATCCCGCCGCTCTCTTCTTTCCACTCCCAAACGCGTTCTAAAAATGCTTCGCGTCCAAGTTCCTCTTTGGTGGTTCCCAATGCAAGAAGTTGTTTTTCAACGACGTTTTGGGTAGCGATACCGGCATGATCGGTTCCCGGCTGCCAGAGGGTCTCATATCCATCCATTCGTTTATAGCGGACAATAATGTCTTGGAGGGTGAAAGTGAGGGCGTGACCGATATGAAGCCGTCCTGTAACGTTAGGAGGAGGCATCATGATCGAAAAATGTTTGTTTGGTTTTAGTATGGACTTGTTGCCATCCACTTCAAAATAACCCCGATTCTCCCAGATTGGGTAGTAGTTGTCTTCAATATTTTTAGGATCATAGTGAGTAGCGGACATAAGCAAGCCTTGCGTAGGAAAATATGGGCGAATTATACCAAAATTCAAACACGCATTGAGTATAATGTCGCTAATATCAAGGAGCCTCTTGCCACTTTCTC